>CAZVRZ010000055.1:0-33568 GCA_964629965.1 uncultured Anaerolineaceae bacterium | reverse complement strand
TACTTGCCTCCGTACGACAATTTTCTCACACCTATTCCAAATGCGATTACCCTACCCCTGGTATCGTCTGTGACGCTTGTAGAACCCGAAAATTCTCCTCTAAGGCCAGATCTCTCCAAAGAACCAGGTGCGCGCCGGGATCCAGCCGTTGCTGGCAATATTGCCCCAGCCCTGGTTGACAAAGAACTGCCGGTTGTACACCAGCTTGTCCGAGCAACTGGTGTAGAAAAAGTACCAGGTGCATTGTGAAACTACCTTCGACCACCATTGGAAGCCATGCGCCAGCGGATAATGGCTGAGCCAGCCGGTTCCGATGATCGCCGGGGTTTTGTGGTTGATGATCATTTGCTGGGTTTTTTCGCGCAGGTTGTCGGAGATGATGCCAAGGGATGAGTAATCGGTGTTAAGCGAAGTGTTGCTCCGCCAGCTCAGATAATCGGCGGCTCCATCCATATAGCCGGGCAGGGTTGGCGCGTAACCAAACGCACACAGGGTATTGACCTCACTGCGAATTTCCAACGTCATGTTGGTCACGCCGGCTGTCATCGCCAGCGGGGCGCGCTCATCGGCGCCATAGCCCCCATTCTGCCGGTAAATACCCCAGCGCGGGCTCCAGTAATTCCAATATTGGCTGGCGGCCTGGTAATCGGCCCAACCGAACAACATGGCCCAAGCAGTTGCGCCGCAGCCACTGGAACAGGACCCCAGGTTGAGCTGGTTATAAATGGTCATGTCGTTGGTGCCTGCCCAGGCCCAATACCATGCCCAGGACTGCTGCGTTTGCTGGGATTGCTGCGGGGCCGCATTTGGCAGCGAACTCCGCGAGGCAGGCAGTGCCAGGTCAGACGCCAGGCTGCTTGTGCTGCGGTTTACCAGCGGCAGGTACATATTGTGCATGCCGAAGATGATAAAACGGAAACGTTCCGCGGGCCAGCCCGGGCAGGTAGAGGTGATTTCTAATTGAGAACCTTGCCCGGGAGAAGCATCGGTCACGGTCAAGCGATAGAGCGGGAGCAGGCCGCTGCGAGAAACCAGCTCTGTTCGCACCAGCGACTCACCCGGCCCATCCTTTGTCATCGTCGGCGTGTCGCACAACATGGGCAGTTCGCGCACATCTCCATTGAACAGAACTTCGCCGTTTTCATTTGCCAATTCCAGCACGCTCCACTCCTCTGCCGCATCACGGCGCAGCTCTTCAAGCAGCACGCCATACGAAGCCGCATAGCCTGTTTTCAGATCCTGCCACGACTCCCAAGGCTCCAGGCTCAGCGTTGAGCTGATAGGCCCTGTGCGCACCCATGTCCCGCCTTCCGAGGGATGATCATCGTCCGCTTCGGGGTGGTCTGGCGTCCAGCGGGCATACGAGAGGATCTCAGGTTGGTCCAGCCAGGCCATATCCATGCCCAACACTTTCGGCGGCAAGTCGCCCAGGGTGGCCGTCAGGTTACCCTGGGCATCTTCCGCGGCGTAAGAAAGCACGTCTAACTTGTAGAAGCGCACCGCGGTCTTGCCCTGCGCCAACGCCCGCTGTTCCAGCTCATGCGTGGGCGGTATGCCCGCAAAATTCCAGTGGACAATGGGAAAATCGAACTCGCCGGCGGACACAATGATAAAGCCGGCCGGCTCGTTATTGACCAGCACCTGGAACTCGTAATAAGCGGCCTCTTCGATATCCGGGCGATAGAGAGGGCGGACGATCGAGCCAATGGCAGCATTGGCCCAGTTTGGAGCTGCTTCGGAGCCTCGCACCGTCTCCAGAACCCCATTCACAGCCCGACGCGCCGGCTGCGCCACCTGATTGAGCGGGATATCGACCGGTTCTAACTGGTTCGTATCCCAGAAATTGTTGCCGGTCAGCGGCTTGCCTTCTAGCGGGAGACGATATTCGATCCAATTGATGTCTTGCACCAGCCCGCCCTGGGTCGTTGCGCCGGTGGAAACATAACCGGGCAGGTCGGCCTGATGGATGGCATAGAACTCATACCCGGCCGGGCATCCCAGCTTGTACCAGCCGCCGGCATCGGTGTGGGCCACAGCGATCACCGTTCCCGCAGCAGGGAAAGCGTTTTGTGAGCCGTACAGGGTAACGGATACATCTGGCAGCGGATGGGTCTCATCACCCGGTACGCCGTTAAACACGTGTCCTTCCAACGCGCAGGCCCCCGGTATCACGTTGGGCGTGGAAGTAGGGACAGCCGTAGGGGTGCTGGTGGGCGGGTTGGAGGCATCCCAGAATTTGTTGCCGGTGAGGGTCTTGCCTGTCAGGGGAATAACATATTCGATCCAGTTTGGGGCCCGCACCGCCCCACCGACCGATGTTGCCCCCACCGAGGTATAACCTACCGGGTCATTTTCACCGATGGCATAGTACTGGTAGCCTGGAGCGACCAGCAAGCTGAACCAACCGGAACTATTGGTGACGGTGGAAGCCAGCAGGGTCCCTGCTGCCGGATAGGGATTGTTCGCCCCATACAGGTTGACCACCACACCAGGCAGCGGAACACTCTCATTGCCAACCTGTCCGCTAAAGACGCGCCCTTGCAGATAATTCTCAGGCACGCCGGTGGGTGTGGCAGTTGGAACGCCGCCATCCCAGAACTTATTGCCGGTAAGCGTTTTGCCTGCCAGGGGGACAACATATTCAATCCAGTTAGGGGTATATACCAGGCCGCCGATGCTGCTTGCGCCGACCGAGATATGATTGGCAGGGTCTGTTTCATGAATGGAATAGAATTCGTAATCGACACTGGTGGTCAGGCTGTACCAACCATGGGCGTCGGTTGTTGTACTGTCAAGCAAGGCGCCGGCGTCGGGGAATGGGTTGTTCGATCCATAGAGAGCAACTGAAACGCCGGTAATGGGAACCGTCTCACTGCCAACAACGCCTTTATATACGCGTCCAGAAAAACTCCAGGTGGCTTCGGGTGCAGGTTGGGGCTGCGCGGCTGCTTTGTCACTCAGTTTCGCTGCCAGTATCAGCAGCGCCAGGCCAGATAGTAGAACAAGACTGAACTTGCGAGAAAGCATGTTTCACCTCCTATGGCGCATAATTAGATCATCGCGCTTTTTAAAGGAAAAGGGAAGATGCAATATTGGGACAGGGGAATGTACAGAAACGTTTCGCCTGATGCCGGTGCATTTGCGACGAAAACCATGTTAGAATGCGCTGCAGCCGTACCAGTGTTGAACAACAGCTGATGAATAAGAGGAGCGCCACCATGAATGAAGCCAACGCAAAAAAGAAACACCCGCTGCTTACCCAGAAAACCTGGGGAATGCTCATGCTGCTCGGGCTGGTTGGGCAACTGGCCTGGGCCGTGGAAAACCAGTTTTTCAATACCTTTATGTACGACAAAATTACACCAGACCCGCGAGCCGTTTCCTGGATGGTAGCTACCACAGCAGTGGTTTCTACACTTACCACGATCTTTATGGGAACGCTGAGCGATCGCACGCGTTCGCGCTGGGGAAAGCGCCGCCCATACATCTTGGTGGGGTATATCGCCTGGGGAATCGTGACTGCACTTTTTCCATTGGCAGCCAAATTCCAGCCGATCGCGATGGGCATATTCGTTGCCATCCTGTTTGACAGCATCCTGACCTTCTTCGGTGCGACTGCCAACGATGGCGCCCTCAGCGCCTATGTGACCGATGTGACCACAGACGCCAACCGTGGACGGATAGTAGGTTCGCTTGAGATCATGAAATGGATCGCTTTTTTGGTGATTTATGGTGGCGCAGGCTTCATCATAGCAGCAGTGGGGTACTACTGGTTCTTTTACATCATCGGCGGGATCACGGCCATCATCGGATTGGTATGCACGCCATTCCTGAGCGAAGAAGCCGAGACCGAGCCGCCGAAGGGTACATATTGGCGGCAGATCGCCAGCACCTTCCAATTTTCTAGTTTGAAGGAGAATGGCGATTTTTTCAAGATCATGATCGCATTGACGCTCTTCATGTTGGGGATCAACGTGTTCTTCTCCTATCTCATGATCTACCTGCAGCATTATGTACGGCTCTCGATGGTGGAATCCTCTATCGTGGTGGGCATCTGCATCCTGGTAGGTGGGATTGGAGCCTCTTACCCGATCGGATTGTTGGTGGACCGCTGGGGAAGACGCCCGGTAGCAATCCTGTCGGTCTTCCTGGAAGCAATCGGATTGATCGTCTTTTCAATGGGGAAAAACCTGCCGCTGCTGATCCTGGGTGGCATTTTGTGGTTGGCTCCTTTTGCCGCCTGGACAATCTCCACCACCACTTGGACACGCGATCTTTTTCCGGAAGAGAAGAGAGGCCAATTTGCTGGATATTACATTTTGTTTAATGTGGCTTTTACAATGATCCCCGGCTCACTGATCGGAGGCTGGCTGGCATCAACGTATGGCTTGGCTACCGTGCTGGATGGCAAGCCCGGATACATTCCCACCCCCCTTTTGTTCCAGGTAGCGGGCGTGATGGTATTGCTGGCAGTCATTCCCTTACTGACGATCCGAAATAAGAAAACGGAGTGAGGCGCGCCGGAACCGAAACGTTATACAACGAATTCGAGGGTATGGGTAATAATAGGGCGAGTGTATGAAAACATTGATCGTAGGCGATATCCACGGCTGTTATACTGAGCTTCAGGAACTGATAGAAAAGTCTGGCCTTTCCGAAGGCGATGTGCTGATCGCGACCGGCGATATCGTCGATCGCGGACCGGATACGCCGCAGATCCTTAATTTTTTCAGGCATCAGCCGAAGACCCGTACCCTGATGGGCAACCACGAGCGCAAACACGTGCGAGCTGCGCGTGGTGAAGTAAAGCTATCATTATCTCAAATCATTACCCGCAGCCAACTCGGAGACGCCTACTGCGAGGCAGTTGACTGGATGGGCGCTTTGCCCCTCTATCTGGAACTGCCCGAGGCAATCCTGGTACACGGGTATTTAGAGCCGGGAATCCCACTGGAATTACAGTTACCCGTTGTCTTGTGCGGAACGATGGGCGGCGATAAACACCTGCGCAGGCGGTATGATCGCCCCTGGTATGAGCTTTACACTGGCGAAAAGCCCGTTATCGTGGGCCATGATGATTATCTACAGAACGGCCAGGCCTTTGTTTACCAGGAACGCATCTTTGGCCTGGATACCAGTTGTGTGCACGGTAAAACACTCACCGGGTTGATCTTGCCCGATTTCACCATAATCTCGACGCCCAGCCGTGGCGATTACTGGTACTTCGTACGCAAGGAGCATCGCCGAACGGATCCCAGTCGCCCAAGGAAACCCAAGGCTGAAGTCACTATCCTTCCCTGGGACGAGGAAAGCGAAGGTATCTTGCGCGAGATGCTCGACCTGGCGGCAGAGGAAAACAAACGAGTATTGGCCCGCCTGCACGAACAGCCCGGCTTTGAGAACCTGGCGCCTCGCAAACAAGCCCAAGCCTATGCAGTTGAAATTGGGAATACTCCTTGGGCAATTCTCTTGCACTTGGCGAGACGGGGTGAGCTGGATGTTGTCAAAGCGCGCCAGGTTTTGATCAATCCGGGTCGAATGCTGGAGATAGCCAAGAAGATTGGCTTACGATAAGCGAACGGATTTTGCATTTCTCGCGCGGGCGCGGTAGAATCGTCTCATGGATATCGAACTTCTATCCCCCGAGCGTCTTGCCTACTGGTGCGACCTGATCGAAATTCCAGATCAAGCGGTCGCTGCGCTCCAAGAAATAGCCACGCAGATCAACGCAGACGAGGAACTGCGTAGTATTTTTGCTGCTTTCCATGAAAAAACGGCGCGGTGCGGCGAATGGCAGCGCGAGTGGGCGCCCTTGCCATTCGACACGGCGGTACAAGCCCAAATGGGAGAACGCACTTCGCTGTTCTATCTGCTGGCCCATCTCTCGGCGCTGCCTTTTAGCTGGCAAACTTACCAGAAACTGGACATTAGCATGGAAATTTTCAAGGCGACCATGCTCGATTTCCGCTTCTATATGGAAGACTATTATGACCTGCACGGCCATTGGGGTTATGCTCAATTTGCCTGGATCTGGCGCCACCTGGCTTGCGAGCTATTCCGCCTGGGGCGAATGCAGTATATGCTAGCCCCCTTTGAAGGGGGAGTGACGGCCTTTCGTTATCGCAGCAGCCAGGGCGCCGGTCCCGCGCCGCTGCCTTCGCCATTACTTCTCGCAGATCCCCGGCAGCCCTTGCGGCCAGATGGCTACGCCTGGGGCGCCGGCCAATCCGATGAGGAAAAGACTCCTGAGGGGGCAGGCTCCTGGCGGCCAACTTTTTTGGTCACCCCCAATGGCTGGAGCGGTTATCCGGTTTTGCCGGATGGGCGAGTACAAAAACCCCCGGTCTGGCTGCCTGCCACGCAGTGGGATATCATTCTGCGTAAGGGCGATATGGTGCTCGACTTGCACATTCCACGCAAAGATCCTCTCAATGCCGAGACATGCAGCGCCTCGTATGCCCAGGCAATGGAGTTTTTTGGGCGCGTCTTCCCTACTCGCCCGTTCAAAGCATTGTATTGTCACACCTGGATGTTTACCCCGCAGCTGCAGCAGTTCTTGTCCCCGGAGAGCAACCTGGTCAAGTTCCAAAGGGAATTTTACTTGTACCCCTTTGCAGGCAATGTGGGCTTTTTATGGACCTTCGTGTTCGGTGAAAAATATCCCGACCGCCAGACCGCCCCGCGCGACACTTCTTTACGCCGGGCAGTGTTGGACTGGCTCGAGAATGGCGGTGAAATTTTTGACTTGCCCGGCCTGATGTTCCACCCGCCGCAGGAATGGGGCGCTCAACCCTATTGGCAGCCCAATAAATTGTAAGAAAGGAAAACCATGAACACACTTGAGGCAATTGCCGCCCGGCGAAGCATCCGGAGATTCAAGGATACCCCCCTACGAGATGAGATGATCCAAATCATCCTGACGGCAGCCATCCAGGCCCCATCAGGCAAGAACCGGCAGCCCTGGCGCTTCGTCATCGTCAAGGGCGATAAACGAGCCGAAATGATACAGATCATGCGCGAGAAAATCGTCACAGCCAAAGCCGATGGAGAAGACCTGGGCAGTTGTGAATGGTCAGTCAGGGTTATGGAACAAGCACCCGTCACTATTTTTGTCTTCAATCCAGAAGGCATACGACCCTGGATCGAACATTCCGTTAATCAAATGTTCGATGACGTGGTCAACATCCAATCGATCGGCGCCGCCATCCAAAATATGTTGTTAGCTGCGCAAGACCTGGGCCTTGGTTCATTGTGGATTTGCGATACCCTTTACGCCTATGAGGAATTGTGTCAATGGCTGGGCGAGGAAGGCGAAATGATCGCGGCAGTATCCTTTGGTTATGCAGACGAAAGCCCTGCTGCAAGGCCGCGTAAAACACTCAGTGAAGTAAGTCGAGCAGCGTGAATCGAAAAAAATTGGCGCTATCACATTGACATGTTATTCCATGTGATAGCGCCAATTCCCACGATCCATTTATACCAGTAAATTGGTGATGCGCGCCGCGGCCGATTTTAGCAGGCGCTCCAATACCTCATCCAGGTTGGCAGAAGGGTTATTCACCAGTTCAGCCCAAACCTGGCCCAGGGCTGACGCCAGGCGTTCTTCAACCAGGCCCGACATTCGGAAAACAGGGAAGATGCGGCCATGTTCAATCGCTTTGACAAAGACGCTGTAGACCGGGTGGTCGATGAACGGAGGCTGCGACAACGTATCGCGACGAACGGGCAGATCACCGGAGACGCGGCAGTAGTCGAGCTGCGCCTGCTGGCTAAGCAAGAACTGCACTAATTGAACTGCCTGGAGTTCACGACGAGCATGCTTCCAAATCACCAGGCTGGAACCGCCCACGTACGGCGGTCCAGGTGGCAGAGCAACCCCCAGGTGAGGAGCCAGGTCTGGAGAGTTCTGTAGAATGTTTTTTGCCAACTGCGAATTCGCCATGGTGACAGCCGCCTGGCGTTGGAGAAAACTGGTCATAGACTGCTGCTCGACAAGCAGGGGCGTCTCGGCAGACAAAAAGCGCCGCAGGCCAAAGTAATGCCTCAGGCCGTTCAGGGCAGCCGGCTCGGTGAACAACGGCTTCTTTCCATCCGGTGACATGATTTCACCACCTGCACCCCACAGCCAGGATACAGCGCTTTGCAATACACCCAGGCGGGTGGCGGTAGGCAGCGTCCAGGGCACAGCCACACCCGAAGCTTGCAGCTTTTCCATAGTAGTTTCTACCTGGTCAAAACTCTGAAAAGCCATTTCGGGATCAACGCCTGCTTTTTCCAGCATATCGCGCCAGAACAGGATAGCGCGCGCATCCGAATACCAGGGCAATGACCAGATGGTTTCATCGCCGAGCAGCTGGGCAATATCCCAGGTCACCTGAGTAAATATCCCCTGTCCACCCAATTGAGCGATATCCCGCCGAGTGAATGGGCGCAAAGCGTTCATCACCGCCAGATCGTAGACCACCGGGGCTCCCACCTGGGAAACATCCGGCCCCTGGCTGTGGATGGCATACCAGGTCAACTCTTGGCGATAATCTTCCCACAGCAATGGATGGATCTGCACGCGTGCATCGGCTCTCTGTGCAGCGTTGAAAGGCTTAAGCACATTTTCCAGATCAAGGGTGGTTTGCCATTGGTTCTGGCAAATACTGAGTTCAATTGGAGGCATAATATCTCCTTACCAGAAAAAGAGAAACTCACCGTAAATTATAACCCAATCCCGCTAAATTCTACGGCAAAACAACTCCCCTTTGCCAATCGGGGCAATCATGGCGTCGATGCGCTCGTCCGCCAAAGCGCGCTCCAAAACAGGTCGCAATACATCACGGTGGTTGATCGCATTATCAGCCACCAGATAGCCGCCTTTGACCAGGCGCGGAATGACAATCTCGTAACAATCGCCATAGATTTCTTTTTCCGCATCCAGAAAACAGAATGCGACCTGACTGTATTCCGCCAGGTAACGGCGGGCGTCGCCCTCCACCAGGCGCACAATATTTTCTACCTGGGCAGCTCGAAAGGTCTCCTGCGCCAACTGAACCTTTTCCGGTAAGATTTCGAAGGTGGTTATGGAACGCCCCAGCATTTCACACGCCAATGCCAGCCACAGCGTAGAATAGCCAGCGCTAGTGCCGATCTCGATATAATCGCCTTCCGGAGCAGAGGCGGCCATCAAAGCCAAGAACCGGCCCGTTTCGGGCGGAATTTGGCGCAAGCGTTGTAAACGAGGTGTACCATCTATCCGATCAAGAGCATCGATCTGCTCTAGATACTTCATGCGCGCCAGGATAGCAGGTCGGATGGCATGGAACATAGAAATCCTCCAATTTGGCAAAGTCAATCAAGAACAGCAACGATCGTCGAGAACGGTCGACGCTTGCAAAACCCAGCCTGTGAAATCGCCGATCGAACAGTAGCGAAATGACTCTGCCTTACAGAGTCAGTAATTTTTCAGTTAAAGCCAACATTTGCTGCCAGTAAGGTTGATGGTCTGCATAGTCCCACCAGGCTGACAGGACCGACTTGGCGATGGTCCACCCTAATAAACGTTGGTAATCCAGACCCAATTGTTCCGCAAAAAGCAGGAGACGCCGCCGTATCAACTGCGCCAGGTCAGGCATATCATAGATCATGGGGATGGGGTTCCACATAAAAGATGCCGCTTCATAAGCTGGATCGCCAACTACGCCTTTCGGATCAAGCGCCAGCCAGAGCATTTCTGTACCGGTCTCGCCTGGGCGCTCTGCCAACACGATGTTATCATGGTGCAAATCACCGTGAAGCAATACCTGATCGGTTGTGGAAGCCAGGAGTTCAGCATGCAAGCTCTCTGCACGTTCCACCAGGCGAATCGGGAAGGGTCCGCAGCCGCCTGTAAAGCGCGCGTGCAGATCCTGAAACCCCTGGCCCCAGCCTGCCACCGTGATAAAAATACCATTTTCCCGAGCCGGCTGCCAAAGCCTACGCATCACCCCGGCGGCGATCTCAGTTGCCTGGTTATCATCCGTGAGCATTGAAAGCGGCTTGCCAGGCTGCAATCTTTCCATCAAAAATGCACCTTGCTCAGGTTCAGCCTCGTACAGGCGCACTGCCCCACGGCCATCGTAGAATTGCAAGGCCGCGATCTCAGAAGTCAATTCGGGATGCGGTACGCCCATTTTTATGACCGCCGGGGTGCCATCCTGGCGTATGGCTGGAGCCACGTAATTATATGAAAGGGTATAGGGTGGTAAAATCGTCAATTTCCAACGCCGGGCATAAGTTTCTAACAACTCCGGCAGCCGCGCCAGCCATTCTGTGCCGCCGGCGAAAACGCTCCCGATGCGCTTGGTGAATTCATCGGTGACCTGGTAAGCAACCTGCGCCATCAGCTTGTCTCCAGGGGCCAACCGGGCAGCGCAATGAAACCAATCATAAACATCCAATCAAACAACACCATCATAACAAAGCAGCGGAGGGTGAGGGATTCGAACCCCCGGTGGATTGCTCCACACTTGTTTTCAAGACAAGCGCCTTAGGCCGCTCGGCCAACCCTCCTGTTTGATAAAGGTACATCCCCCACAGTGGGGGAATTCTACCATAATTTTGAATGTTTTGCCGTTTGCCAATCTCCATGCTATACTTGCCCCCATGTAGAAGGGAGATCGATCATGACCCATGTTGCTCGTTCATCGTTAATTATTGCCGTTTTCTTTGCATTCGACAAAGTGCTGGGGTTTATCCGGCAAGTTTTGGTAGCAAGGCAGTTCGGCCTTTCTTATGAGATTGACGTTTTTAATGCAGCCAACAATATTCCCGACCTGCTTTCATCCCTCATCAGCGGCGGCGCACTGGGAATCGCCCTGATTCCGGTTCTGGCTGAGTACTTGCAAAAGCGCGACCGCTCGGCGACCTGGGATCTATTTTCCCGAATTATCAACCTGGCTTTTCTGTTAACAGGCACTTTGGCGTTGGTCATTGCGATCTTCGCTCGCCCCATGGTACAACACATCATTGCACCGGGGTTTCCTGCTGAGCAACAGGCGCTGACGGTTGAACTGATGCGCCTGGATCTGATGGCTATTTTGATCTTCTCGATCAGCGGGCTGGTGATGGCAGGCTTACAGGCCAACCAACACTTCCTATTACCGGCAATGGCCCCTGGACTATATAACATGGGGCAAATCTTTGGCATAGCAGTATTGGCGCCCAAGACGCCTATCTCGTTGGGAGGAATCACCTTGCCGGCATATGGCCTGGGCATCCATGGGCTGGTTTACGGAGTGATCCTGGGAGCGCTGCTGCACCTGGCTATCCAGGTGCCCGGCTTGCTCCATTATCGTTTCCGTTGGACGCCGGCAATAGGTTTACACCACCCGGGTGTCCAGCAGGTGCTCAGGCTGCTCGGCCCGAGAGTTCTAACGATGTTCTTCCTGCAGCTTTTCTTTATCGCCCGCGATAACCTGGCATCGCGCCTGGGTGAAGGCGCGATAACCGCTCTCAACTATGGTTGGTTCATTATGCAAGTACCCGAAACGTTGGTAGGAACAGCCATTGCGATTGCATTGCTGCCAACGCTGGCAGAACAGATTGCGCGCGGTGAGCGAGATCGTTTCCGCGAGACCGTAAATCGGGCAATAAGTGTACTGCTGGCGCTAACACTGCCAATCATGGCGTTATTGATCATAACGATCCGGCCTCTGGTGCAGCGTGTCTTTGGCTTTGACGCCCTGCAAACCGACATGGTGGTCTGGGCAACACGCGCTTACCTGCTCGGCCTGACCGGGCACACACTGCTGGAAATATCATCGCGTTCGTTCTATGCTCACCAGGATGCACGCACGCCGCTGTACGTGGCGGCATTGAATGCCGCAATGTATATCGTGCTGGCATCGCTGTTCTCACGCTTCTGGGGCTCTGCCGGCATTGCCTTAGCCAACACGATCTCTTTCACAATCGAAGCGCTTCTGCTGTTGTGGCTGCTGAACCGCCGTTTTCCAGGAGTGCTGCGCGTGCAGAGCACATTATGGCGCACGCTGGCAGGCTGTGTCGCCGGAGGGCTATTATCTTATATCTTGATGCGGGTGTTTCCCAACCCAGCCTTTTGGGTTGCGCTGGGTGCGTTGGTTGCCGGAGGCCTGGTAATCCTACCGGCTATCTGGCCAGAATTGAAAGTATTAATCCGCCTGGGCGGCACCCGGGAAAAACAAGAGAAGAACGATGCGCTGGCTTCTTAGGCTGTGCCTGATCCTAACCCTGGTCGCTTCTCTCCCTGGCGCCGCCAGTTCTGCCGGAGCCGAGTTACGCTTTGGCTGGCAAAACCGGGTCGACCCGTGGGTGATGCAAACTGCGGCAAGCGGCGAGACTGAGTTTCTGGTTTCCCTAACTAGCCAGGCTGACCTGAGCCGGGCTAATAACCTGGGCAGCAAGACTGAAAAAGGTCGCTTTGTTTTCGAGCAATTAAGAGCCACCGCCCAACGCACACAACCCGCTGTGCTGCGAGTATTGGAAACACTTGGCGTCGAGTATCGCGCCTATTGGATCGCCAATATGATCTGGGTGCGCGGCGATGCCCAGGTCATCGAGCAACTGGCAATGCGCCCGGATGTGGCACATATTTACGCCAACCCCAGCGTTCACCAGGATGACCTTCAAACCGAACCGGGTATTGACCGGCTGGGCTCACCGGAAGCCATTGAGTGGAATATTCAAAAGATCCAGGCGCCGGAAGTGTGGGCTGAAGGCTACACCGGACAAGGAGCGGTTATCGGCGGGCAAGATACAGGCTATGATTGGGACCATCCTGCGCTCCAACAGCAATATCGTGGTTGGGACGGCAGCCAGGGAGATCACAATTATAACTGGCACGATGCGATCCACGAGAATAATCCAAATACTTCTCCCGGGAACCCATGCGATTTTAACTCTCAAATGCCCTGCGATGATCAGGGGCATGGCACCCATACGATGGGCACCATGGTCGGTTCTACCGGCACTATGCAGATTGGAGCAGCACCCGGTGCGCGCTGGATCGGCTGCCGCAATATGGAACAGGGCTGGGGAACACCAGCCACTTATGCGGAATGTTATCAATGGTTCCTGGCACCGACCGACCTAAATGATCAAAACCCCGACCCTGCCAAAGCACCCGATATCATCAACAACTCCTGGGGCTGCCCCACGAGCGAGGGTTGCACCGACCCCAACGTATTGTTGACGGTGGTGGACAACGTGCGCATGGCAGGCATCCTTTCTGTCCACTCAGCCGGGAACGCCGGCTCGAGCTGCGGCAGTATCAATACGCCGGCCGCGATCTATGATTCTTCGTTCACCGTTGGCAATACCACCCGCACAGACACATTAGCAACTGGCAGCAGCCGTGGGCCGGTATGGGTGGATAGCAGCGGGCGTATGAAGCCCGATATCTCAGCGCCTGGTAGCGATATCTACTCAAGCGTTCCCGGGGGTGGTTACGCAACGATGTCGGGGACCAGCATGGCCGGCCCCCACGTGGCTGGGTTGGCAGCCTTGCTCATCTCGGCCCGCCCCAACCTGGCTGGCCAGCCCGATGCGCTGGAACAATTGATCACCCGCACTGCCGCGCCGGTCGTCGATCCAGTTCAAACCTGCGGCAATGTGCCAAGCTCTCAAATACCCAACAATTCCTACGGCTGGGGGCGCATTGATGCGTTGGCAGCTTACCGGGCAGCTGTTGAAATACGCCTGTTTTTACCCTGCGTTATCGGGCGTTAAAAGCACAGCGGGCTGTCCCGAAAGAGCTTTTTTGGACAACCCGCTGCGTACGTTACTGTTTCTCGTACGGTTTACCTTCCGCCGCCGGTGGATAAGCCCGGCCCACTAAGCCGGTGAGAACCAGGATCGTCAAAACGTAAGGCAGCATTTGCGGGAACTGAGAGGGGATATCCGGTCGAAAAATACTAACCACGGTCGTGACACTACTGCCCAGGCCAAAGATCAATGCGCCGAGCAGCGCCCCAAAAGGATTCCATTTACCAAAGATCATCGCCGCCAGGCCAATAAATCCCAGGCCATTGGTCATACCTGGATTGAACACATCCACGGCTTCCAGCGTAAAATAAGCACCGCCCAGGCCAGCCAGTAAACCACCGGCCAACACATTAGTATAACGCATCCAATGCACATTCACACCCAAGGTATCGGCCGCGCGCGGGTGCTCTCCAACCGCCCTGGTGCGCAAGCCCCAAGGCGTGAAAAAGAGCACGTACTGCAAGAGGAAAACTACGATAAACAGAATATAGGTAAGCGGCTTCTGGTTGAAGAAGATCGGCCCTAAAATGGGAATATCGGATAAGACCGGGATCGGCATCATCGGGAAAGTTCCCGGACCAGCAGGCAGGTTCTCGGCCAAAAATTGGCGATAAAAGTAACCCGTCAGCCCCAGTGCAAGGATATTGATGACCGTACCGCTGATGACCTGATCAGCTTTGAAACGGATCGAGAGCACAGCAAGCAGCGCCCCCAGCAACATCGACGAAAGCAGCCCCGCCACAAGCGCCAGTATCCGGCTCATATTGCCCGCAGTCGCCGGATCCATGAAGGTTTTCAACCACTGGTAGGAGAATAAATTGACCGCATAGCCAAACATGGCAGACATCAACATCTGGCCTTCGATGCCAATGTTGATAATCCCAGCTCGCTCGCACATCAAGCCACAGAAGGCCGCAAAGGCGATCGGAGTGGCCAGGCGAAACATCTGCGATAGGGTATCCAGCATACACTTCTGATTGCACTGCCCTTTGCTGACCATGTCCAGAAGCCACAAGACCGCGGCCAGGCCAAAACCGATGATCAGGGCTGTGCCCAAGGCAGACAGCCCCTTAGAAGCACGCCAACTGCGGGAGGTTTTGTTGATGACTTTCGTCTCTGTGTTCATGGCTTAGCCTCCCCATCCGCGCGTCAGCGGCACATCATCATCCTTGCGGGTGGTTTTGATGCGGTAGAGCCAGCGCACCACCGCTGGCGCCGCCACAAAGAGCAGTACCAGCGCCTGGACGAGAGAATAAAGATATTTAGAAACACCCGAGCGCAGCTCCATCAGATCCGCGCCGTTGCGCATGGCGCCAAACAGGAACGATGCTCCCAGGATGCCAAAAGGATCATTCTTGGCCAACAGAGCAATACCGATACTATCCCAGCCATAACCGCTGGAAAAGAACATCGGCATGCAGCGGCAAATTGAAACACCCAGCACCTCAACCGTACCAGCCAGCCCTGCCAGCGCACCCGATATGATCATCGCCAGTATGATGTTGCGAGTGATGCTCATGCCAGCATAACGGGCTGCGTTGGGGTTGGCACCCACCGTCCGCAGCTCAAAACCAAACGTGGTCTTACGCAACAACCACCAGATAATGACAGCCGCTGCCAAGGCCAGAAACAGGCCGGTATGCAAACGGTCATACTGGTCATTGAAAGGCCACCACAACTTTGTCAGTGGAGGCAAAAGTAAAAAGGTCAGCAGCCCCACACCCAAACCAATACCCAGGTAAACAGCGCGGCGTTGCAGGGTTGTTTTGACCCGCCGGTTCTGGGCATCACGGCCAATCAATGTCCGAGCAATGGCCGCCGCCACTACAAAAGCTATCAGAGCCACAAACATGGCATTCAAGGGATCTTGCAAACGCTCTGGCACAGCCGCCATCGTCCATAACTCGGCCGCTGATGAAACGTGCCGGGTTTGCAGCGTGCTGGCCAAGGGATCTTTCAGCGGCCCACTGATCAGATATTCTGCCAGGCGAAAAGCCACGTAATTCATCATCATGGTACTGATGACTTCATGCGCGCCAAAACGAGCCTTGAGAAAACCAGGGATGGCTGCCCAAAGCGCTCCTCCCAGTGCACCCGCAAGCAGTGCCAACGGTAGATGAACAATCGTGGGCAGTCCGCTGAACGCCGCGCCGGCCCAGGCCGCGCAAATGGCGCCAACAGTAAATTGTCCTTCGACGCCGATATTAAACAAGCCAGTTTTGAATCCCACGGCCACAGCCAGGCTGAGCAGAACGTATGGAATAGTTGCCACCAAGGTTTCAGATAAGCCGCGCACCTTAAAAAATGCGCCATCTATCATACCCCAGTAAGCTTTTCCAATAATTTGCAAGCGCTCAAGAAGATTACCATCGCTGGTGAGCAGGATCAAGATCGCACCTAGCAAAAACGCGGTTAAGAGCGCCAAGGCCGGCATGCTCAACAGATCCAGGATGCGCAGGAGGGTCTTTCGCTCGGGTACGGCCTCATTGACGGCAGTTTGATCAGACATGTGCTGCCTCCTGGGTGATACCCGCCATCAATAAGCCCAACTGCTCGCGCGTGGCACTCTTTGCATCCAACGTATCCAGGATATGTCCTTTATACATGACTGCAATACGATCTGAAAGGCTCATAATCTCATCCAACTCTGCACTCACCAACAAAACCGCGGCACCCTGGTCGCGGGCATTGACGATCTGGCGGTGGATAAATTCAATGCTGCCCACATCCAGGCCGCGGGTAGGTTGAGAGGCTATCAGGAATTTCACCGAACGGGCCAACTCGCGTGCCACGATTACCTTTTGCTGGTTACCGCCCGATAGCGAACTGGCATTTGTCTGGATTCCCGGCGTGCGTACATCAAACAGTTCGACCAATTCTTCCGCCCGGGCATCAATGATCGGAAAGTCCAGTTCTACTCCACGTGCAAAAGGTGGGCGGTAATACATACACAACATAATGTTGTCACGGACCGAGAAAGGCAGCACCAGTCCGTGCTTGTGACGATCTTCGGGGATATGCGATACATTCATCTCGATCACCTCGCGGGGAGAAGCATGGGTAGTATCATCCCCCATGATCAGCGTATGCCCGTCGATTACACGCCGCAGACCAGTGAGTGCCTCGGCCAGCTCAGTCTGGCCATTGCCCTGCACGCCCGCAATACCCAGGATCTCACCCGCACGTACCTGGAAAGAAACGCCGTCTACCACCGTATGCCGCCGGTCATCCTGCACGCGCAGGTCTTTCACTTCCACCACCACATCCCCTGGATTAGCATCAGCCTTATCGATCTGCAGGATCACCTTGCGTCCCACCATCATTTCAGCCAGCAACTCACGCGTGGCCTCGGCCGGCTTTACTGAACCAACCATCTGCCCAGCGCGCATTACACTGATACGGTCTGCAACTGCCAACACTTCGCGTAATTTATGGGTAATGAAGATGATAGATTTCCCCTGCTCCACTAACCGGCGCATGATGACAAACAACTCATCGGCCTCTTGCGGGGTGAGCACGGCGGTTGGTTCATCCAGGATCAAGATATTGGCTTGGCGGTACAGCGCCTTAATGATCTCCACGCGCTGCTGAGCGCCCACTGTAAGATCCTGCACCAATGCATCAGGGTCAACGGACAGGCTGTATTCCTGGCTGAGGGAGCGAATACGTTTAGCCACACCGCGCTGATCCAATAAGGCAAACTTGCCCAGTGCGGACCCTTTCACCGACTCCTGACCGAGCATAATATTTTCGGTGACCGACAGCGGAGGCACAAGCATAAAGTGCTGGTGCACCATGCCAATGCCCTTGGCTATGGCATCGTGCGGGTTAGCAATGATTACCGGCTGGCCATCAATGCGGATCTCGCCTTCATCCTGTTGATACAAACCATAGAGAATATTCATCAGGGTGGACTTGCCTGCCCCGTTCTCCCCCAGGAGAGCGTGGATCTCACCTTTTTCCAGGGTCAGGTTGACTTGGTCATTGGCCAGCACACCCGGAAAACGTTTGGTAATACCGGTAGCTTCGAGGGCTAAAGACATGCGCGGCTCCCAAGAAAAATAATCGAGGGTATTGCGCCGAAAGGCGCAAACCCTCGATTATTATACATCAGAAACTAGAATTTGATTTACTTGTAGCCGGTGACGATCGTACCGTTCTTCAGACCATCGGCTGCTTCTTGGATCTTGGTCTTTACTTCGGCCGGAATCTTGCTTTCCCAATCGTGGTAGGGGGCCAGGCCGACGCCACCGTTCTTCAAGGTGGCAGTAACAATACCAGGAGCAAACTTGCCTGCTTTGACAGTCTTCAAGAATTCATAAACGGCCACGTCTACGTTCTTGGCCGCCGAGGTCAGCAGAGCATCCGCAACTTCGGGGTAAGTGCCATACTGGTCAACATCAACGCCAATCGCCATCAGGCCATTTTCCTTGGCAGCCAGCAGACCACCGTTGCCGGTGTTGCCGCCGCAGCCAAAGACCACATCGCAGCCCTGGCCAATCATGCTCAGACCGGTTTCCTTACCCTTAGCAGGATCGATGAAGGAAGGAACATAGACATTGAGAGTCTGTGTGTTGGCCTTCATCCACTTGGCACCATTCTGGTAACCGATGATGAAGCGCTGAACGGGCGGAATTTCCATGCCAGCTACCGAGCAGACGGTTCCGGTCTTGGACATACCAGCCGCCAAAACACCTGCCAAGAAACCAACTTCGTCTTCCTGGAACATCAGGCTGGCAACATTCTTCAGGCCGCCATCATCATAGCAATCCTTGGCCGTATCTGCGCAGGCTACAGAGCCTGCAGTGGGGAAGTACGAATTGTCAATGATGGCAAACTTGATGTTGGAGTACTGCTTGGCTTTCACTGCAGTCGCATCGCCCATCATGAAGCCAACGGTGACGATCACATCATACTTCTCGGTAGCAAACTGATCGATGTTCTTCTCATAATCAGTGGGTTGCTTGGACTCGATGTAGTTGGCCTCCCAACCATATTCGGCTGCAGCCTTCTGAACGCCGGCCCAGGCCGACTGGTTGAAGGATTTATCGTTGACGCCGCCGACATCTGTGACCAGGCCAACCTTCAGCTTACCGCCGCCGCCAGCACAAGCGCTGAGCATCAGGGATGCAACCATCACGATTACCACGAGCAAAGATAGTTTTTTGAACATTGAGTTTTCTCCTCCTAAGAGAGATATAAAGTGGATAGGAATTTTGGCCTAAACGGGCCCATTCATAGTTTAGCACGAAGCACAAAAGGCTGCAATGTGTAATTCTTCTTAAATTCCAGCATACACTTGTGATTGGCCGAAAGTTATTCGATATCTTTTAGCGGTTTGCCACTTCTTCGGTAAACTGAGGAGCAAATCAATTCAACGGCTCTGACCAGTAAGTGGGTCAATACCCGTATCAATATACCCCGAGAGCAATTCCTGCAAGATCTCATTGGCAGCCATCTGCTTGCCTGGACTAAACAGTTCTTCATTCACCTGGGTGATCCGTATCGGCATTGGGATGTTAAAACCACCTTTTCCCGAAAGCAAATCAGGCAACAAGGTTTGTAAGGCTATTACAGGATCAGGCTGCAAGGATGCTACCCAATGAGAACGCAGCTCCTCCAGCGGAGCAATCTCGCCGATCACATTGATCCCCGATTGGCCCAGGTAAGCAAGCAATTCCGCATCACCAGCTCCGGGAGATACGTATATGGTTTTCACGGCCTGCCCGATCAAGTAATCGGCAGCCGCTTTCCATTCCGCACCGGCTGCGGAACCGGGAAGTTCAATATACATGGGGTAATCAAAAATCGGCCCATGATAAGCCAGGCATAAACCGCAGTAATGGATTGCACCATTCATAAAGCCCTGACGAGCAGCCAGGCCGCCAGGCGTATCAGAACGACTGATCACTGCCACTCGCCAATCCGGCGTGATAACGGCAGCAATCATTCCGGCCATAAATCCTTGCTGATCATAGCGCAAACCTAGCGCACCGATCACACTGCGATTATTCCCAGGCTCCACACCTGTTATCCCCAGGGCAACAAACTGGGTTTGAGGCGCAGCGCTGGCCAGGGTCGCCAAATCCGCAGCCGGAGGCAGGGCAATGACCAGGCGCAGGTTATCCTGCAGATCGGAGAGCGCCAACTCCTGGCGGGTTTCAAACCGGAGCCCGGCGCGATCAAGCTCCCCAGAGATGCCAGCTTGCACAGCAGCTACCAGAACCGGATCACTGCCGTCAGGCGAAAACAAAATCACCATCTCGGGCTCTGGCTCAGGCGTCAAGGTTGGCGATGGGGCAATTGTCTCCGTTGGAACCGGCGTGGAGGTTTCGGCAATCGATGCGGTTTGTGTAGGCAAGATCCTCGTGGGAGCCGGGTTAGAACAGGCTGCCAGGATCAAAAAAAACATTACGAACCCAAAAAGAGATAGTAATTTTCTCAACATGCCGCTATTTTACCCGGTATTTTCCTGTATAATAATCCTATTGGCGAATTCACCGAGAATCGTTTATATAGATAAAAATGAACCTACCCCCTACAGAATATTACCCTGACGATCCCGACCATCTGCCCCCTGCACGCCGGCGGAGAGCACGCCGCCTGTTAGCCCCCCTGGAAGCAGACGAACGTGCAGCTTTCCTGGACGAGTTAGCCCACCGCATTTCGCCCACGGTTAACTTTTTTATCTTTTCTTTTATCTGTGCGCTTTTGCTGGGCATTGGATTATTGATGGATGCCCCGTCTCTGCTGATCTTGGGAGCACTGGTTTCACCGATGATGACACCGGCAATTGGCATTTCCTTTGGAACCGTGATCGGATCGGGCCGTTTCTTTGTGCGTAGTTTCATCGGCCTGCTCATCGGTACAGTGTTGGTCTTCCTGGCAGGAACTTTGTTGGGGTTGGTCTACCTGGAATGGTCGCCAGCGCCGTTGAACCTGATCCGGCACTTCTCCCAGCTTTCATGGACAAATTTTATCGTCCTGGCGGTAGGCATGGTATTAACCGCCATGGGCATGGTTAACAGCGATCGTAAACCCTTGGTTCCCAGCGTCGCAGTCGCTTTTGAATTATACACGCCACTGGTGATCGCCGGATTCGGACTGACCAGCGGGCAACCCAATTTATGGCCCGATGGATTGGTCATCTTTGCAGTGTATCTTGCCTGGGCTGCGCTGCTGGGTGCGTTTACGCTGGCAGTGTTGGGTTTCCGACCATTGACCTTGTTTGGTTACACTTTAAGCGGAGCTGTGGCCTTGCTAGGGATCATTTTATTGATCGGCATTAGCGGCGCCGGGGCTGCCTTTGGTGGGCAAATGGCACTGCCCACACGCACGCCCATTCCACCCACCATAACCGCTACGTTAACACCTGTGCCGCCCACAGCAACTGCTACGTTAACACCCGTTCCACCCACCGAGACGCCAACCATCACCCCCTGGCCAACCCAAACAGTAACGCTCACACCCACCCTCAGCCCAACGCCCACACCTGTTTACGCTTATATCAATACGAATGGTTCCGCCATCCGTCAAGATGCCAGCTATAGTGGCCGCCTGGTCATTCGCATTGACAAAGGTCAACTGGTACAAGTCCTGGAGACCGTTCAGGTTGGAAATACCCTTTGGGCGCACATATTGGTGCCCGAACTAGGTTTGGATGGCTGGATCGCTCAATACCTTATCACAGTTACTACACCGATACCAGAGTGGTAAAGCTACAGCCCTAAGTCTGAGGGAATAAAAGCTTCGGGCAACAAACCGGCAACGGTGGTTTCGCTTAACAAGTCGCCTTCTGTGTTAGCGATCAGGATCACCGTATCCAAGCCAAATTCCGCCATGACCTGCCGGCAAGAGCCACAAGGTGAGCCACCGTTCGCCGTCACAACCGCGATCGCCTCAAACTGCTTCTGACCATCGGTAACCGCCTTGTAGATCGCCACCCGTTCTGCACACATACAGGTCGGATAAGCAGCATTTTCGACATTGGCTCCCTGGTAAATCTTTCCTGAAGCAGCCAAAACCGCCGCACCAACCCGGTAATTCGAGTAAGGCGCATAGGCCATTTGGCGACCATCCGCAGCGGCTTGAATCAATTCTCGGCGTTTCTTATTCGTCATCATCAGATTCATCCTGACCAACTTGCCCTTCATACGCATCAGGCTGCACCTTGACTGCTCGCACTTTGCGGATACGCCTGCCGCTAACCTGTTCGACAGTCAAGAGCAAACCATTGACACTCAGTTGCTCCCCAGTAACGGGCACGCGCTCGATCTGGTCATAAATAAAACCACCCAGGGTTTCTGCTTCATCGCTGGGTAAAGTTGTGCCCATCAACTCATTAAAATCATCCAGGGTGATACGACCCAAGCAAAGGTACTCGTTTTCATTTACCTTCTGATAAGGCAATTCTTCTGTTTGATCAAACTCATCACGAATCTCTCCAACGATTTCTTCGACAAGATCTTCCAGGGTTACCAATCCCGCCACGCCTCCATATTCATCCACCACGATTGCCATATGAACTCGCCGGGCTTGCATTTCATCAAGCAACTCGTCAACCTTCTTCGCCTCAGGCACAAAATAAGGCTCTCGCAGCAGTTCTCGCAAAGATTGAACCGGGCTGCCATTCCGCCAGGCGCGCAATAGATCCTTGGCATATAACACCCCCTGAATGTTGTCTATCGTTTCTGTATAGACGGGCACGCGCGAATAGCCCGAGTTGATCAGGGCATTCATAGCAGTTTCTAGCGAAAGGTCAACATCCATAGCGGTTACATAAATTCGTGGGACCATCACCTCGCGCGCCAGCGTATCACCAAAGCGAAAGATCGAATAGATCATCTCGCGCTCATCTTGCTCGAGAATCCCATCTTGATGACCCGCATCCACCAGACTTTTCAACTCATCTTCCGTGACCGCATTGGGCGTATCAATGTCCGCGCCGTTAGAATGCTTCAAAGCCAGGGGCAAGGCCACGATGGGTGTAAACAACACAACCAGCAGGCGAGCAAAGGGGGTCAACCCCACCGCCCAACGCTCCGGCTGGCGTAAAACGATAATATCCACTATTTCTTCTAGCAAAAAAAGCGCCAGCGCGGCTAGCAATAATACGCCAATTTCTTGCCATCCGAAGTTACCCGACCAGCCCTGGTGCGCATACACAGTCAACACAAATGGCGCAATGAAAAAACGCAGCAATAGTTGTGTGATATGCAGACTGGCCTTGAGTGGCGCGGCTGGCTGGATTAGAGCCAGGGTGCGCCGGATGCTCTTATTGGACAGCTCGCGTTGGGACAAAATCCTGACCAGGTTGGTATGCAGCAAACTACTCCTGGAGGCAGTAATCACAACATCGAAAACTGCCAGTACAATCAATATCCCTATCATGATCTGTTTCAATTCACTCACGATTTTTCAGCTTTCGTTTGCCTCACACGAGAGCGGTCTCCAAGGACCACTGTGCCGGCATCTATGGGCATCCCGGGTGTTAAATGGGCGCCTTTTCGTAAACGTGCAACTGGCCCAAAATTTACATGGCTATCCAGAGTTGCATCTTCCAGAGTGGAAAACTGTACTTTGCAGCCGTCTCCGATAGTAGTATTCCAGATCATAGCACTCGGCCCGATCTCGCAATAGCTGCCGATTTTTGTGCGCCCACGCAAGTACGTATTGGGCCAAATAATGGTGTCCCGTCCAATCTGAACATCAGGCTCTATATATACTGCAGATGGATCGATCATGGTCACGCCAGAGAGCATCCAGGCTCGATTAATACGCTCGCGCATCCGGGCACTTGCTTCAGCAAGATGGATACGGGTATTGATGCCAATGGTTTCATCCTGGTTGTCGGCCATAATGGCTTGCACCGCCAAACCATCTGCCACAGCAATACCCACTACATCGGTAAGATAATATTCCCCTTTCGGAGAAAGGGAAATGCGCCGCAATGCATTCCACAACCAATTAGCCTGGAAGCAATACACACCTACATTCAATTCATTAATCTGAAGTTGATCGAGAGAGGCCTGCGCCTCTTCCACAATCCCCAGGATATTGCCGCTCTCGTCTCGCACCACCCGTCCAAAACCCCGCGGGTTTTCTGCCCGCACGGTAAGCATGGTCACAGGTCCAGGATTTGAGATCTGTGTCTCAACAATCCGTCGTAACGTTTCGATACTTAAGAGAGGCATATCAGCATATGTGACCACAACCAGATCGGCCCGGTCGTGTAGCAAACTCTCTGCCTGCATGACAGCATGCCCCGTTCCGAGTTGCTTCTCTTGCAATACAAAATCTACATCGGTCAAGGCCTGGCGAACTAATTCCGCGTTGTGTCCCACCACCACCACCCTTCATCATGCCTTCACCTTTCCCGAACCACCACCACCGGCCTGTTGCCGCTAATCTGGCGAGCGACATCTACAACGTAATGAATCAATGGCCTGCCCAAGATTTGGTGCAAAACTTTAGGAAGATCCGACGACATACGGGTACCTTGCCCGGCAGCCAGAATCACAGAATAAATGTTCATGAGCTCTCCATAAAATCAAACGAGCATTGCAAAGCCATATCCAGCCAATGCAAGCTCGTTCTCATGCTAACTCACATAAATTTAAAGGCGTTTCTTTGTCAAGCACTGTTACCCGAACTACCAGGCTGGGGCATCCGGATTCGAACCAGAATAAACGGATCCAAAGTCCGCTGTGCTACCATTGCACCATGCCCCAATCAACTCGGCTGGCGAGCGTCTCGTATTGTATCATAAGGATGGTAAGGATGCCAATACTTGATGAATTATTGCTGGCAGCCAGTCATCCATCTCATAAGGTAACCAGCGTATGGTTAAAAAAGGAGAGGTTCCAAAAATCGGGAACCTCACACTGCTTTCGAGTTTAACCTTGCACAATCCTTGTATATCCGTTGCGCACAAGGCGTTTCCTGCTGAAGACATCCTTTCAGCCGGAAATCGACAGACCTATTATGCTTCAGAAGATCTAGCTTGCAGAGCGCAACCGACGTGCCAGGAAAATGACCACCAGCAAAACAACGGTTAAGCCTACCAATCCCGGCAAACCAACATCTTCGGCAAAGCCAGTTTCTGGCATAACAGGCGTCGAAGTAACAACCACCGTTTGTTGAGCAATAGCCGCCTGGGTTAATATCCACGCCACAGTGGGTGTACGCGGATCCATGGTGGCGATCACCTCGGGCGTGCTGGTAGCAGGCTTCGCGAGCACCTGGGTAACCGTTGCAGTGAACGTAGGAGGCAAGTTCGTGGGTTTTGCCGTTGGGGTTAAAGTGATCTTGCTGGCTTCTTCGGTTTGCTGGACTCCTAAAGCCATCGCTGTATTCTGGGCATTTATTTGAGCCACTTCAGTTTTCTGGGCATTACGACTTCGTGGCAGCACAATAAAGCCATAGACAGCAGCACAGACCAGAGTTAGCAGCATGATTGCCGCTAGAATTCCTGCAACGATCAAGAAAGTGCGGTTGCCAGAATCCCCTGAGCCGCCTCCGCTCTCCCCGGTGCTTTCACTTCTTTCGGGGGTTTGCGTATCTTCTCCCACATCTTCGACATCGAAATCTTCAAAAGCCATAGCATTCTCTCCTCAATGATCTAATCCGCTTTGACAGATAATAAAACCGGCGGATCAATCCAAAATTTCCAGGTTTGCCAAAGGCAAAACCACCGTTTCACTTGTTTCCAGGACAACCTGCGCGGCTGCTGTCCGAATACCACTCTCCAAAACAACCAGGCCTGGTAAGATAGCTTGTATTTCTCCTAGCTTCCCCAGGTAAGGAGGGCTCACCACGCGCACTTGCTGGCCCTTTTCAAAACGAACAATATCTGCTGCAGGGGGTTGCCCACCTACAGAGGATATAGATATGAGCGCTTCTGGATGGTTGCCCGTAAAACGATTTGGCAAGAACGCCATCACAGAAACCTCGCGCCGTTCGCTAGTTGAAAGCAATTTGAAAGCAGCAAAATTCATCGGAATTCGCCCAAAACCTTCAATCAACATAATAGGAGTGAGCGCTTTCAGGGCGCGAGGAACCAGGAGAGCACTCATACTGGACAGAATCAAACCGCGCAGTGGAATATCATCTGCAGCAGCAATCACTTCTGGGTTGGCAACGTAACCAGCCAGGATCACAGCACCGCGCATACTCACATCCAAACGATCCACAGTCAGTTCTTCATCTGCAGAACGAGCCAGCACCGTCAGCGGGCCGGCATCGAGACGATCATTTCCCCATACTCCCTGAATCAAAGCCCCCGATGCTTCGATCAACACGCCCCGATCGGGGTATAACTCCGTCACGGTTCCAGCCAACCCGGCGCGCAACTCAAAGGGACGGCTGGCCAATTCGAGTAAAACCTGGCCACTGCCTGAAACAACTACCGTACCAGCCTGGGGAGAGCGCATCACCCGCCGACCAAGACCATACGGGCCGGCAATGACATCTCCTTCTTGCACCTGATCGCCGGCCTGGCGTTGAATATATTGATCTGCGTTCTCTGCCGATACGCCTAAACCTCGCGCTACATCCAACAAAACATGTTCGGGCGCCACAACCGCTTCTGCCACCACATCGGAAGGATTAACTTTCTGCCCGCGACGGGCCAACACCTTTCCGGGGACAGGAAGCAATCGTTCTCGCTGAACAGTGGTTACTGGCAAAAAGTGCTTGACCGAGGCATACATGTCTACCATCCTTCTTCCATGTTGCAAGTACGATGCCAAACCACCTTCATCATGATCCAAACGTCCATAACCATTTTTTTAACATTTCCTGCCTGCGTCCAGCATCTTGCGACAAGGCAAGAGGCCGGCCACGCGCGTCCACGACCAAACCTAAAGAACCTCCCACAATCTTAACACCACCTCCCCAGCCTGGGCCGCCCATTTCAATATCAAAGCGGTGCAGGGGTTGAAGCTGCAAAACAACTGCCTGGCCAACCGGCAATGATATGACCTCAATGGTTCCATACTTCACCTCGGTCATTGATTCGTTGCCATCAGGATATTTTACCCGCACACGCAGAACCGGCGTGCCTGGAGCTGCTTTGCCTACCGGCGAAACAACAGTGCAAAGGTTTGTAAAATTATATGAATCTGCCGCCTGGACAGTCAACAGAGGATTAATTTCGGCTGCCGCTCCCAGTGCTGAGGCAATATTATTCGAATCCAAGGCGATCGTGGTTACCCCCACCGGTTGCAAGGCATTCAGCAGCGTTGAGATGATTTGACCATGTGAAGGAGCATTCGAAAAAACGGCGCCCGACAAGATAATGGGTTCAAGAACCGGCAAACGTCCCGGCGTATAACCCGGGAAATTTTCAGGTAGAATCTCCAACAGCTTGCGAGCCGCAGCCTTGATCAACTGAACCGTCAAGGCCTGCTCAATTGCCAAAGCATCTTTTGTTACCGGCACACTGGCAGGATAAGCTGCTTTGTTATAGATATAATTGACCAACTCTTCCTCAGAATAGTCAAAGGGCAGCCAACAAAGAATATCCTCAGCAGAGCAGGTATCCAGAATTCCCGGCAGAGACTCACCCAAGCCCAAACGTGTCTGTACACTCAGGTGAACATCACCGGCATAGGCTGCAGCCATTGTGACCGAGGATGCGCCTACATCGATGCCAAGGTAGCCTTTCTTATTCGCAGTAGAGTTTTGATTGCTATAGCGTACCAACCGAGCAAAGGCAGTGGCAGTAGGCATCAAATGGCCTCCGCTCCATGTGTTTAGATCACTTATTCCTCGCATCTGGCGAGAACGCACAGAACGGTAAGCCGCTGACAAAACGTTTTGGGCAGGCAAAAGCTGCTCTTTCTCAAGTGACGGGCGGATATTAGGTGCGATCTGCAAAGACACCATTGAAGATAGCGATGCTTTCACTTCTTCAGCCAGGGATTGATTACCAGCAAAAAGCACTTCGGGGCGCTGTTCTTTGGGCATCAGATAAGAAGCCAGGCCAACCGTCTCCAACAACTTAAGGACAGATTGCGATGCGCCTCCTTCTGTTCCGCCCGCAATAACCACCAGATCAGGGTGCAAGCGCAGGACAGCATCCAAACGTGCAGAAGCACGCCGGCGATCATTGAGACTAAGGGTATCCACAACCTGAGCATAGGTAGTTGCGGTCAGGTTCTGTGCGCTGCGAACCGAAATATCTTCCAACAAGCCCACCACCAGAGTTTTTATGGCAGGGCCTGCCGAAATCGTCGCTACGCATTTATCCACACCAGAACCATCTGACTGGGAAGGGATAATCAACTGCTCGTTATTGACCAACGTCCGCCCTGATATTTCTTGCAAATCATCTAATGCGGTGCGCACGCCTTCCAAAACATCGCTATAAGGTTTTTCGGCGGTTGATGGAGCAGACCCCATTGCCAAAAACCGATACCGTCCTTCCACAACATCAAAAAGAACAGCGCGGGTATTCACAGACCCCACGTCTATGGCTAGCAAAGATTCGGCATTTACAGATGATGAAGTAGTCATAGCACTCTATGGTCAGGAGATAAACCGGTTGATCAAATCCCAAATGAAATTCCAGGCAAAGAACACCCGCTCAACGAAAGCAGCTAACGTAGCTGCGTACACACCTGCAAACAATACTCCAAAGGTAATCGTTATAAAAACCAGTCCTGCTTGCCTGGCCATCTGGATCAGAGGCAGGCGATCGGTAGATTGCGGAACATTTGGACGCGTTCCGAAATTAAAATAAACCAGGGTGCAGACCGTACCGGCCAGGATAATGATGCCGTTGAATAACCAACGTACCAGGCTTCCCGGTGTTTGTTGAGACGCATCGATATTCAATGTATTCACCGAAGCCTGCACCTGCGGGAAAATGGTACCGGTGATGGCTCCCCCGATCGCTACCGCCGCTCCGACTCCCACCAGAAATGCCATCATTGGGTTGCCCAAATGTGACAATCGAGGTGAGACTTTAGTTAATAACCAAACGCCAAACAATAACGCCGGGATGATCACACTCATTTGCCCGGAAGAAGGGGGAATCAATGGCACGATCAGTTGATACCAAATCACGTTATAGATCACCACAACCGTGGCATAACCTGCGGCAACTCCGATGAAAATATGCACAGCCAGACGGAAGAGGAAGTTATCGCCAACGACATAACTGATCACCATCAAGGTGAGGATAAAACCGATAAAAGCGCCTAAGGGTTGTGCAAATTCGGCCAGGTTCATGCTTTCTTCTCACCTTTGCTCGACTGGCCTCGCACCAGCGTCGTTGAAAAAGCACTTACCAAACTACCAACCAGGATCATTATAACTGCCACCAGGATCACAATACTGTAGGCATCCAGCATTTGCGATGCAGAGTCGGGTTTGCCTTGCAAAGACTCGTACCAGGCGCCTCCCACCAAGCCGGCAGCTAAACCATTGACCTGTTGAGGTTCGGCAGCATAATATGGACGAACGAGTGGTTCGGCTTGAGCGCTGACCAACATCAACAATGGAATCGCTTGCGTTTGAAGTGCCGGGCCTGCCTGCTCAACCCAGGAACGGATAGTCTCTTGCTTTTCACTCATCACCAACATGATTGCAAAACTCTCGATACCCTTTTCTGCGTTTAGAACCTGCCCATCCCATGCATTTTCGCCGTTGAGATCGTATCGCATTACTTGAGCAGGGTCTTGGATGAATCCCAGCACTCCTGCCGAACCCCCGGGGATATAACCCAGGTTCGTATAATTTTCAAAGGGCCTTTGCTGATAGCCGGAGCGTGTATTTAGGCTATTTACTAACCGTTCTCCCAGAGCCGGGCCATTTGGCGTGGTAGAGATCATAATTACCCGCACGCCCTGGCTGGCAAGGTGATCTAAGATGGCAATCCCAATCGATTCCATTTCTCCAGCAAAGGCCGGCTCATAATCCACTGCCAGCAGCACTGCACTGCCAGACGGCAGAGAAGAAACACGATCGTGAATATCAACAATCCCCACTGGAGCGCTTGCATCACCTTTTGATAACGGGGTTGATGCTCCAGCCCAAAGCGCCCAAATAGCAGCCAGTAAGAAAACTCCCAGGATCAATAAACGCAGAATGGATTGAGGCGAAAGGGAGGCTTGAGAAGGCAGCGGGACAGCTTTCTGCTCGGCTTTCAGAAGCTGTTGTAGCCATTCCAATCTTGCCTGCTCATTCGCGCCGACCTGCATCTTTGTAGAATATACGGATGGCTTGCCAACCACGGCGACGCCAGTCTCAGCAGGTAATACACCGCGCAATCCTGCCAGCGGTCCAACATTCTCCACTCGATCGTCCGTGGTATCTCGAAAAGTTCCCAATGGAGTGCCAGTGGCGACGGGGCGCATGGCTTCTAACCACTCGGGTAGATCGGCCTGTTCCAATCCCGCCAGCGGCTCACCTTCTGCCGATCCAGCCCCGGCATCATCCTCGGATACATGTGACAACCATTCTGGTGAGGCGCCCAGGTAATCGGCTGGGGTTTGCTCAACAAACGCTCCTGCGCTCTCGCTTGTTTCTTCCTCATCTAAAACAAAAGCCGGTGTTGAGCCAGCCGCGGGAGGCTGAACTTCAGATTCCGTAAATCCAGACATCCAATCTGCTGATTCGCCATCTTTATCAAACGCCGAACCCTGGTCAAAACCACCCAAGGGCGCCTGCGAAGCAGGTTCTTCGATAGGCGCAACCTGACCTTGCCCTTGCAACTCATTGAGCCAATCCGGCAAATCAGCATCGCCGAAAGGCGCCTTGGCAGGCGGCGTGGACGGTATTTCCTGCTCGGGTTGAGCAGCATCATCAGCCAGGTCGCCGCCGAACTGAGACAACCAGTCAGGTGCCCCTTGACCGCCGCCTAACGAGGCATCTTCTATGGGTATTTCGGTATCAAAGGGGCTTACTTTGCCGACACCCTCCTGGATGCTTTTCTGACCAAACTGAGAAAGCCAATCCGGCATTTCTCCAGCAACAGCCTCTTCAGCAGGGGCTGCATCTTGTTCTGCTGCGGCTGCACCCAGGCCAGACATCCAATCGGGCAGTTCACCTGGCGCCGCTGCTTCGGCTGGGGGTTCTTCGGCAGGCGCTGCATCCTGTTCTGCCGCGGCTGAGCCCCAGCCTGACATCCAATCGGGCTGTTCACCTGGCGCTGCCGCTTCGGCTGGGGGTTCTTCGGCAGGCGCTGCATCTTGTTCTGCCGCGGCTGCACCCCAACCTGACATCCAATCGGGCAGTTCACCTGGCGCCGCTGCTTCGGCCTGGGATTCTTCGGACGTGAAAGCACTGCCCTGGCCCAAACCAGCGGATAACCAATCAGGAATTTCGCCAGGAACTGCTTCAGCCTGCCCACCGATCTCCTGGCCGCCTGACCGGGATATCCAATCTCCTTGATCATCTTGACCAAATTGGGTCTCTTCGCCTGCTTCTTGCTCCCAGGCAAATTTTGTCTCGCCTTCACCGAACGCGGCGGTGCTCGCTTCTGCAGCCAACGCCGAGCCCAAGACATCCGATTCTCCCAGGCGAGAAAGCCAGTCGGGCGTATCGCCAACCGGTTCAGCCTGCTCATCATCGGATGCATCTTCGGCGTCTATTGCACCAAATTGATCTTGGGCGTTGCGTCCCCATTCGGACATCCAATCATCGCTGGCAGAGGCCGGTTCTTCACCAGGTAAACTCTCTTCTTCTTTGTCAAGCAAAAAGGCATTGGAAGAAGAGGGTGATGATGGCGCTGATGATGATCCCCCGCCCAGGCGCGCGAGCCAGTCGGGGGTATCGCCATCGTCTGAGGCCTGGTTTGGCGATTGCGGTGTAGAAGTTTCATCTTTGCCAAACCAACTCGACTCGACGGTCTCAGGCCCCGAATCCATTAAGGGTTGACCATCATCACCACGCAGATCTGATAGCCAATCCGGAATTTCTTCCTTGTCGCCTATCCCGGCGAACAAATCCCCCGAGGCAGGGGAGATTAACGGTTTAAGGCGCGCCTGGCAGAATTGGCAGGTGTCTTTCTCTGCCGGAGTATTTTTCCCACACATTTGGCAACGAACTTCAGCCATATCCTAACCTCGATACGGGCGATCCGTGCCCATCAAAATACGCAGCCCAGTCGCGATGACACCTAAGGCAACGCCCAACAAAATACCGCGCGCGCCTGCCAAGGCTGGCACATTTGCTATCCAGGCACTCAGGGTGCTTAGGGATTTTATATTTCCGATCATATACAACGGCGCCGCGCCCAACAGAATGATCAGAACTGTTACCACGAACAACACAGAAAAAGCATTCACCCGCCGGCGCAACAGCCGCATGCTAGCATAAGCCAGAGTGATTGCCAGAACAGCCAGCAGGCTGATCTCAACCGGAAGTTGAATATTCTCGAAAATCCACAACGTTCCCTTTCCAGAAGGACCATTGATCATTCCCACCACCAGGGTGAGCACAAAAGCAACGATCAGAACGATGCTATAAACCGCTCCTCGCTTACGCTGAATAATCTTACTCCAGTGAGCGCCCAGCAGATTAGCCACTCCAACCAACAAGGCAAACCCTGCCAGGATGATCGCCCACGTGATCATAGGCGTACTGATGATTTGTAAGTCGGGTACGAAATACCCGATTAATACAAGCGCACATGCAATCATAGCAATTGCCCAGCTAAGCATGGAGACTATTCTTTTCACAGTAAACCTACCAGCCTGGCAATTGCGCCAATCAAAATGATGATCACCAGCAAAAAGCGAAATACATCTTGTGCTCGCAAGCTGGCAGCGTGGACGGGCCCCGCATTCAGATAAGCTCCTCCGGCATAAATTTCTTCTCCGATCAAGGGCTCTTGGGCGGTGGCATATAAAACAGCCTGCCCAGAGAGATCATCCGTACCAGCCACCGTCACAGCATCATTACGATCTCCAGCCTCGGTCAGAAGGGCAACTTCTGTGCCGAAATGTCCCACGAATATATTGGTAGATACCTGTTCATCATGGATCACCAAAAGCGCGCCAGCAGCAAAGGAAAAAGGCGTCAACCCGGTAACCTGTCCGGATGTTGGGTCGTACAGATTTTCAGCACTGACATTGGCATAAGCATCTCGCAGTGTATCACGCGACAGAATCCCCAACGAACCATCCCCCGAAGTGGCAACAGGAGGCCGGTCGCTGATCGATGCGGCTCGCGTAACCCGTTCCAACACGGTTAAACCGGCTAACCCTGAAACGCCCTTTGGCCCTAATAAGCCACCTGCTCCCAAGGAGATATGCAGGCGAGTTCCAGCCTCTACCGCCAGGCCAACCATGCGGCGCAGACGGGTGAAAGCAGTAACATCACGGAGGTTACGCCCCGGCTGATTGCGCCCGGCAGCAGTAAACACAAGCACCGTACCCAAAAAGACCAGAATAAGGATCGGCCCCAAGAAGTTACCAATGTGTTCTACAAGCCAGTTCACGCCAGCGCATCCTCCCGTAAATAGGCTACAAACGTTTGGGTCGCCCCATCATCCTCAAGCATCTCCGCCAACGCCCGCCATTGATCTTGTGAGGCAGCCCGGCAGAACAACGGTTGTCCTAGATACACTAATTGTGCAAACAGCGTGCTCAAAGGCCCTAATGCCTCCAGGCAGTTGGCAACCCAACCTTCCACCCCCCAACGGTGCAGGTTCTCCGCCCAAACCATCCAGATGTGCCGTTTTGCTTCCACGTTTAAAAGTATAGCACAATTCTAAATAATGAGGAAATGCATTCAAATAAGGGATTTCGTAGCAGTAGAAAAGATTAAAATCAACCCACACAACCAGCGGGAA
>CAZVRZ010000054.1:0-33791 GCA_964629965.1 uncultured Anaerolineaceae bacterium | reverse complement strand
TCATGCGGATTTCTGCGATAAAGAACATCGCCTGGCGTGGGTGAAGAGGTCCATGCACACATTATAACGCGAACGGCTTTTTTGCCGGTTTTCGGCTTGCGTTGTTTGGTTTATTGGATATAAAATATATATTCGAGGCGTGTTGAACCGGGCGCAGCAGTAATCTGCTGACGGCATTGGCTCTGGCCGTAATATCCATCCTTAGATCGTTGGGCGACGAAGGCCAGTGTCGACGCGAACGTCGCCATACTTACCTGAAACCGCAGGCTACAGAAAAAGGAGAACTCAAATGGACTTCCTACGTAATCTATTCGGGAAGAAGCAGCCGACAGCCACACCAACTAGCAATCAGCCATCTAAAAATTCAGAGCAACCTGCCCCAGCAGCAAAGCCTATGCCAGTACAAGATCAGCCTCCCGCTCCTCCGCCAAGTAGCATTCAGACATCTGAAAGTTCAGAGCAACCTACTACATTGAATGCCGTAAATTCAAGAGCAGGAAAGGATGCAAGTAGCATGGCTACACCAAGCGAGGTTCAATCCTGTATCGATATACTCAAAGGCAGTGACGAAGGTGAGCGTGAAAAAGCTATCAAAGCTCTCGCGAAAATAGGAAATGGTGCTGTGACTGCAGTTCCTGTGATCATTCAGGCGATTTCTGAAGATGCATTATGTTGGTCAGCTGTTGAAGCCCTGGGCAGTATTGGAGGCAAGGAAGCCATCCAGGCCCTCAACAATGCACTGCTCAATGATTCAGATATGGGTGTGCGGATGCGCGCCGCCCAAAGCCTGCAGCAAATTGCCGACCCTGTAGCCGTACCGGCGCTGATTAAGGCGTTAAAAGACCGTGACGAAATGGTGCGTTCGGCGGCTGCCAGTGCGCTCGGTACGATTGGCGACGAAAAAGCCATGCCTGCGCTCAATGAGGTGCGAAACGATGGCAGCCAATATGTGAGAGAAGCTGCAGCTAAGGCACTCAAGAGGGTCAATCAGGAAGAACGGAGAGCCGCCGTGGATGCAATCGACGCGTTGCAAAAGACCGGTGCATCCGCAATAGAACCACTGATTGCCAAACTGGCAAGTATAAATGCTGAAGAATACAATGCAGCAATCGCAGCCCTGGCAAATATTGGCGTCTCAGCAATAGAACCACTCATAGCTACATTTAAGGGCGGAAACTTTGACCGTGCGTGGAATGCTGGCAAGGCGCTGGGGAAGATTGGCGCGGTCGCATTCGAACCGCTTCTGGAAGCGCTTAACGATCCAAATTCAGAGATGCGTAGACATGCCGCCTTGGCACTTGGAAAACTTGGCGACCCCCGCGCAATAGAACCTCTCGTTGCTGCGGTGGATGATAAACAGTACGATTCTATCCCATGCGCTCCGGTTTCTGCTCTTGGCGACATCGGCGCACCTGCTATTGATGCGCTAATCAGCTTGCTCAACAAGCGATATCCAGTGAGCGAGCGTGTTGAGACTGCCTTGGAGAAGATTGGAGAACCCGCGGTGATGCCACTCATAGCCGCTCTCGAAAGTGGAGAGGTCAGTGATTATATAATCTCACCTGTGCTGGGAAAAATCGGCGATCCGGCGATAAAACAACTTATCGTCGCGAGCAAGGATGAAAACCCGAAGATGCGAGAGAAAGCGATTTCAGCATTGCGAGATATAGGGGGGCCAAAAGTCATAGAGCCGCTCATCGCCGCATTCAAGGATGATGAACGTGAGGTGCGCTTTGCAGCCGTAATCGGCCTCGGGATGTACGTGGGCAAACTTGCGGTGGAAACACTTATTCTTGCACTAAGCGACAGTAACAGCCGTGTTCGAGCGGCGGCGGCTGAGGCGTTGGGGTATACCAAAGATGCCAGGGCAGTTGAGCCACTTAATGCGGCTCTTAAGGACGAAGACGAGCAAATACGCAAAGCTGCATCTGAAGCACTGAAAAAGCTAGATGAGGATAGAAACAAATCTTAGTTTAGTGGTAAGGATGGGCAATCATCCTGATCGGGTGCACTGGACGCTGGGAAACGGTGCGGCAGTCTCAAGAAATTTTCTGGCTTCGAGTTTTTTCTGCTCCCAAGCAGAATCCATGCCCGCCCACCAGCAGGTACCGCAGACCGTTAGCGGCTTTGAGCAAATAATATGCATCAGATAAAACGAGTGGTCCAAGTTGATTATTACCTGGAAGTGTTCTTTGATGATGGCAGTGTGCGCGCCATAAACCTCTTGCCATATCTGAAGATCGCTCCAGAGAATACAGCATTTGATGGTCTAACAAGCACAAGAAAGGTTGCGCTTCATCCAGAAGCTCATTCATTGACCTGGGATGACGGTTCTGAGATAACAGCTGACTTTCTTTACAATAACAGTCTCTTGATAGGCCGATGGGAGGGCCATGTTGCAAACTGGCGGCGGTCAATAAGATTCAGCACGGCAGAAGTCAAAGTCGAAATCCGGGACGACGATGTACATTCATGTCTGCTGCTCGATGGAAAACGTTATCCAGCGCTGTTGATCTCAAGCGGCTGGTTTGGCCTCCACGAGAATATAGCCTGGTATGATGTGCCATTTCCTGGCGATGGTGAAGATGGAGAAGAGGATGTACCAGAACTGGAGGAACCTCAAATCGTTTTTGACACGCTAAAGCAATTAACTGAAATGGTAAATCGTGCGTTAGAGGCAAGAGCGAACGTAACACTAGACATTACTGAATTGTTGCTTAAGACTGGATGCGACCTCTATGTGGGATCTATTAGCCCAAGAAATGCTGCCATATGCACTAAGCGTTTCAAGAAAAATGCAGCCTAACAAGCGCATGCAGCGGATTTGCTTACGGGTCGGGCGAAATTGGCGAGTCTAGCGCAAACTGCAAACCGCTTACGAAAGCCGTTGGGCGGCTAACAAGAATGTTGAGGCGTAAAAGCGAAATGTAGGCACACCTGCTGGCAAGAGCACAGCTCTGATAGGCTGCGTGCCTTCGCCGTTGGGCTGCAAAACTAGAAGGGTCACACTTGTAAGAACATTGAACATCCCCGTTTCTGTTCGCGATTGGCTGCTTGAACCAGAAAACTCCTCGGTGCGCTACCGCACACTGACCGAACTACTCGGCGCGCCGCCAGATGACCCGAATGTGCAACAGGCGCGGGCATCCATCGGCGAGAGCAAAGCGGTGCAGAAAATTTTTGCTAAGATGCACCCCGATGGCTACTGGCTGTACCGCGGGTTGGGAGCGGGCGTGGATTACGCAATGAGCAGTTCCACACACTTCGTGCTGGCCTACCTGTCCGAGTTGGGACTGGATCGCTCGGATGAACGCGTGGCGCGCGCTGTTGAGCGTTACCTCTCACTGACCGGGCCGGACAAACCTGACCCCCGTCCGTGGGAAGTGGCCCCCGATTATGCCAACCGCCAATCCTGCCTGTACGCCTACAATATCCGCACCTTCGTCAAACTCGGCTACCGGGATGATCCCCGCGTGCAAACGCGCGTGGATGTGCTGCTAGATGACTGGCGCGCCGATGGCGGCTACCTGTGCATCCGCCCTAGTTTTGGGCCCAAGACCAAATCCTGCGTTCGCGGCACGCTCAAGGCGCTGATGGCCTTTGCCGAGCTGCCAGAATTATGGGATACCGAACGTTGCAAAGCCCTGGTGGACTACTTCCTGCGGCGCCAGGTGATCTATAAAAGCCGCAAGCCCGGCGAATTGGTCCGCAATGAAGTGGTCGCGACGTTTTTCCCCTTCGGAATCAACGCCAGCCTGCTCGAAGCGTTATATGCCCTCAGCCGCATGGGTTATGCGAAGCATCCCGCCCTGGCCGATGCCTGGAAACAACTGGAGGCCAAAGGCGATGACCAGGGTCGCTACCTTCTCGATTGCTCGCGGCACGCTATCTTCGACGCCGGACCAAACGGACAGCCCAACAAATGGGTGACGCTGTATGCGTATTTGGCGTTGCATTTTCTTTCAGGTAGTTTTTGAGATTAAAAAAACAGGCCCAACATCGTATCAACCTGCGCCCAACACCGGCTCTGCCGGACGCTAGGCCAGTGGCTCTGCCCTGGTGAGCCATTCCGTTTTGCTCAATCAAGTGATTCTCGAACATCCTTCACGAATAGGACTGTTCTCGCCTGACACAAGGCGCTGATATTTGTGATGTGAAAAGTTATCAGTTTCCGTATGATGCGGTGTGTCATCGTAGCGAAAAATTAATTGGGCTGAAGAATCCTGATAGTAGTAATTGTACATCAAACGAATCACCAGATCCTCAACGGTCACCAACTCGCGAAAATACAAACGCGACCCATCCCCAAAAAAACAAGTCGCCCCGAATTAAACCGGAGCGATTGGTGCGTTTGTCCAATTGTATACTGGATGCGCTGACAATTGGCGAATTTGCAACCGCATTCAATAGCGACTGCACATAGTCTTCAATCAAGCTCGGCATCTTCCAGAGCCTTGTACTGGCGCTCTAACAGCTTGAGCATTCCTATTTCCATGCGCCATTCACTGAAATCCACAGTTTCAGCAATTTCGGAGGCATACAAACGGCGTTCGAACTCTGCCGAGGACGGATGATAGGTTTGCTCAAACTCTGCCAGCCGGGCGCGAGTACGTTCCAAGCCCAAGAGCACCATTTTCTTCTCGTTTTCCATTGCTGATCGAAGCAATTTAGAGAATAGTGCGTTTTACCGAATGGACACGGGTTTCTCGATGGAGTAGAATGGCGTTTGAGGCGGGTAGGGTACAGGCGGCGCCAGGGTGGCGGGGCGTATGCGGGCGGCGATGGGGCCTTGCTTCTCATGCGTGTCATTGGCGCTAAAGGGCAGCGCTCGGCGTGGGGGAAGAGGTCCATGGCTCCAATTAGAACACGAGCGGCTTCTTTGCCAGTTTCTGGCTTGCTTTGATGGGCTTGTTCGTTGTACAATTGTCCGAAGAAGTGCTTTTTCGAAGTTACTCTATTGAATGCCATTTGCAGATTGGCCTGCCCATAACAAGGAGGATGCATGTTTCGTTCGCTCGAAGGAATAAATCCGATTCTTCTTGCTCTATTTGCAACATTATTTACGTGGGGAATAACAGCATTGGGTTCTGCATTGGTATTTTTCTTTAAGCAAATAAACCAGGTTGTATTAAACTCTATGTTAGGGTTTGCATCGGGTGTAATGATCGCCGCGAGTTTTTGGTCATTACTTAATCCGGCTATTGAAATGGCAGCGATGATGGGTAAGAATCCGGTAATACCGGCTGTGCTTGGTTTTCTGGGAGGGGGCGCTTTTCTATTCGGTGTTGATAGATTGCTGCCCCATGTTCATCCCGGACTTGATATCAGCAAAGCAGAAGGTATTAAAACTTCATGGCAACGAAGTATTCTTCTTGTTTTGGCAATTACATTGCATAATATTCCTGAAGGATTAGCGGTTGGGGTCGCATTTGGTGTGTTAGGTATTTCTGACAGTACGGCAACATTTGGCGCGGCTATTGCTTTGGCAATTGGTATTGGAATTCAGAATTTTCCTGAAGGTGCTGCAGTATCGATCCCGTTGAGAAGAGAAGGCATGTCGCGCTTGAAAAGTTTTATGTACGGACAGGTCTCTGGAATAGTAGAACCAATTGCGGGGGTTCTGGGAGCCACGCTTGTTATTTTTATCCAACCTCTGCTTCCTTACGCATTAGCCTTTGCTGCAGGTGCAATGATCTATGTTGTTGTGGAGGAATTGATACCAGAAGCGCAACAACATGGAAGCTCTGATTATTCAACCATTGGTGCAATGGCTGGATTTGCTATCATGATGTTGCTTGATGTTGCACTTGGATAGTAGGGGGCGATCAATTTGAAAGAAAACTGACTATGCACCGTTTTTTAAGGCGCATACCGCAAAGCGATGATTGATCGATCAACCAAGCTGATCAAAGAGGCATTGGGGCAAGGAGTATAATTTGGGTATGAGTGAAAAGGCTGGACAGTTTATGTTAAACGAGAATGGCACCCCCCATTGGGCGTCCAAAGTATCCCGCAGCAAGATTCGCCGCTTGTATGAAACAGATGCTCAAGGCATCGTTGATACAGATCAGATTGATGAAGTTGGCTGGGCCCTTTGGGAGCGGTGTGATAGCATTCTCATTGTCACAGCCGCTCACAACGGATATGTACGCTGCCCTGTTTGTGGTACAGTCAATGAGCGTCAAAAGCCCGGGTCAGAAGATGAACAAATACAATGCGCAGAGTGTGATTGGTATGTATCATGGGCATCTTACCACCAGAGCTACCGCGGCAAGCAGCTTTTTGGGGCAAATGCCACAGAGGTTATCAAAGCCTATCACCAGGCTTTTCCGATCGAACAGGCAGCGAACCGGAAAATGCTGCTCATTGACCAACTGATCCATGAATTCCACAGCAGTCTTAAGGAAATCGGTCGGCCTGTCGCTGCGAATCTCATCGAAGGATCGCTTGGTGAGGTTATCCGATTTTTAGATGTATTAACCAGCGGCGAGGGAAGCGCCACCGGAATGGGCAATGCGCAGCCAGGATGGCATCGCACACTTGTTTCGGCGGAATGGACTCGAGTTTTTATTGAGTCTGGCGACACGAACAAAGACAAAGAAGGGTAACGCCACGGAATACCGATTCGGTGTATGATGAACATCCTTGCGCGCTGGCAAGAGGAACAGTGTGCGTGGCTTGCATACATTACTGACCTTGACGAAGATGAACTGAACAAGGTGTGGCGCGAAGATGATCATGTCCAGCGGACCCGCTGGCAAACGATCCTGCATGTGATCAACGGTGGCACATACCACCGGAGCGAAGCAGCAGCCATGCTGACAGGTTACGGGCAATCACCTGGAGAGCTTGATTTTGAGGGATATCTGATAATGCTCTTGACAAAAACGAAGTACTATAATAATATAAGCATAAGATTATGAACGATCTGAAAGTAATTCGCTCTTACCTGCCGCGTGTGGCGGAATTCCACATGGCCCTTTCGGATGTCAACCGGCTCCGGATGATCAGGATCTTGTCCACGGAGAAGGATGTGACCGTGGGTGATCTTGCCAAACGGCTCGAAATCTCCCAGCCAGCCGTCTCGCAGCATTTGCGCATTCTCAAAATGGTTGGCCTGCTGGTACCCGACCGGCGGGGGAATCGCACCATCTATCGGATTGACAAGGATTGTTTGCAGGAATACCGAAAGCTTGAGGATCTGATGTGTGAAGTGGTTTTAACATCCAGCCAGGATTGCGACTGCGGCCCTGGTGATGTGTAGGCGGGAAGTTCGCTTTTTTTTGGAATAAAATATAAGAGTATTCGCAATTACTAATGAATTGGGTCGGGAATTATAATCTCTGTCCATTTGAAAACAAGGAAAACAAAAGGAGTTATTTTCATGGAAAAAAATATTGTCGTAACAGTTCTGTTTACTATCTTTTTGGTTGCTGCCATAACTCCAAGAATCATTCAAAAACTAAAGAAGGTCGAAACTGTGGGGTGCATCGGAATCGACCGGCGGCTTTTTTTCTTGGGAAAACTATCGCTCTTTACATCCTTCGCTCTGATCCCAGTTCAGTTATTTGTTGTCAACCTCTCGCTGTGGGCCGTAGGTGACATCTCTTTCTGGATTGGCGTGGCGTTCTTCGGTATTGGAGTTACGCTCTTTTCGCTGGCGATCGTTAGCCTTGGGACATTCTCGCTTCGTGTTGGTTTGGCCCAAGAAGATACAGCACTGCGTACAACCGGCGTATACCGCCTCAGCCGTAATCCCATGGTGCTTGGACTCTATATGATGGCGTTGGGCTCAGCCATCTATGTCCAGAATCCGTTTAACTGGATACTGGTGATCATAGCACTGGCTGTCCATCATAAAATCATACTGGCCGAAGAACTATTTCTACATGATCGATTCGGAGAACGATGGATTAGCTACCGTAACGGCATCCGGCGATACTTATAATAATCATAAGCTGCTCCAGGGCCTTCTCGATCACGGCGCTACAGATCAACGCCAAGCGCAGATCAGCCTTGAAGGCCAGCACTGCCAAGAGCGTTTCGGAGTGGCTGGCAACCAAAGAACGGTTGCCTGGCGGCATTGGCGATGACCATTGCCAGAGTCGTTTTGCCGGTTTCTGGCTTGCGCAGTGTGGTTTTTTGGTTGTACAATTTGTGCATACTCGCTCGCACGAGCGCAGCAGTAATCTGCTGACGACGTTGGTGCTGATCGCCAGATCAAACCTTCATTCGTTGGCTGGTTGCGCGTAAAGTAATGTAATCAAAGTTGCAAAAAAGAGATTGTGGTTGAAATATTGTTGTATCCATTTGTGGCATTATCTGTTTTGGGGTTGGTCTTAAGCCTTGCAGCGCATCTTGGCGCACTGTTAGGATTGAATGTTCCCCCGGCTGCAATGGCATTGCACGTTGGCATCTTCATTGTATGGATTCCTGCTGTCATCACTGCTAATTCATCTCTCACGGAAAAATACGAAAGAAAAGATTATTGGAAAGTCGTTTTACGGGGCGCTCCTAAATGGATGCAATATATGACTTTCGGCTTCTTTATCTATGCCTTAATCAACTTTGCGATTTTTCTTTTTATTGCTCCTAACAATCCAAGTAGTGTTAGCGGCACATCCCCATCTGCAGTTAGGGGCGCCTCTGGTCATTGGATGGCTTTCTATTCGGCGGCATTAGCCATTCTGTATTCAGCAATACAAATTAAGAAAAAAGATTTATTTCGCAGGTGCCCTAACGGACACGAAGTATCTTTAAAAGCAAGTTTTAGTGAAGAATGTGGTCAACGCGTTGTTGACAAAGTACAATAGCAAAAACGCCAGCCAACAAAACGTACAGTGGATTTGCTCACGGGCTGGGCGAAATTGGCGAGTCTGGCGCAAACCGCAAACCACTAATGCAAGCCATTGGGTAGCTAACAAGAATGTTGAGGCGTCAAAGCGAAGGGAGAAAACATGGCATTCGAGATCAAAAGAGTTGAATACTTCCACATAACAGTTGATGGTCATGTGGGGGAAGGATCTAAACTACTTTCTATATTTGCTGGTGTTGGTATTAGCTTGCTTGCATTCAAAGCAGTTCCCGTTGGGTCTAATCGTACTCAGTTCACTCTTTTCCCAAATGATCGTTCAAAGATGATCGATGGAGCGAAGAAAGCAGGACTGGAGCTGGATGGTCCTTACGCTGCTCTGATCATTCAGGGCGATGATGAGTCGGGGGCTTTGGCTGATATCTATGAAAAGCTTTCTCAGGCAGGTATTCAGGTCAATGAGTCTAGCGGCATAGCCGATATCAAGGGATGGTATGGCGTTATTCTGTATCTTGAGCAGAACGACTGTGTAAAAGCTGTGACGGCTCTGGAGAGGTAAGTTCATCTGCACATTAACGCTTTGAAAACGAGTCGTGCTAAAGCAAAAGGTTGGCTACCACCGTGCGCCCCGACAGGTGGGATATGCGCCGCCAAAAGGAAAAGTGGTAGTCGCTTTGCAATCCACACCGGCTGCAGCGAACATTGTCTACATCTGCTCATGCTATAATCTGAAGCATGTCCACAGTCTTGCTTGCCACCAAGCTGATTATCCCGCCCCTGCGCGGCGGCCTGGTGAAGCGTTCACATCTCGAGGACAAACTCGAAGCTGGGCTTGACGGCAGAATCATCCTGGTTACAGCTCCAGCCGGCTTTGGGAAGACCAGTTTGATCGTGAGCTGGGTCCGGCGCTTGCACGGCGGCCAGACGGCCTGGTTGAGCCTGGATGACTCTGATAACGATCCAGCGCGTTTTTGGTCTTATTTCATCGCGGCCCTGCAAACCCTGCGCCCTGGTTTGGGGAGTGAGGCCATCTCTGTGTTTACGAGCACCCGATCCCTGCCGGCTGAGGCTGCCCTGACTGCCCTGGTCAACGATTTGAATACTCAGGCGCCTATCCTGCTTGTGTTGGATGACCTGCATTTGATCAGCAGCGCCGAGATTCAGCGCGGCCTGGCCTTTTTGGTTGAACACCAGCCCGAAGCGTTCAAACTGATCATTGCCACCCGCTCTGACCCGCAACTGCCGTTGGCCCGCTTGCGCGCCCGCCAGGAATGCACCGAAATCCGCCTGGCAGAACTACGTTTCAGTGAGGAGGAAACGGCCAGCTTCCTGCGCCAGCGCCTGGGCCCGGATCTGCCTGCCCAACAGATCGCCGCCCTGGCCGGGCGCACCGAGGGTTGGATCGCCGGCCTGCAAATGGCAGCGCTCTCCATACAATCCGCCTGCGACCCGGCGGCCTTCATCCGCGACTTCACTGGCAGCAATCGTTATGTGCTCGACTATCTACTCGAAGAGGTGCTGAAACGCGAAAAGGATGAAACGCTAGACTTTCTGCTGCAGACCTCTTGCCTGAGGCGATTGTGCGCCCCGCTGTGTGATACCTTGACCGGCCGCAGCGATGGACAGGCGATGCTCGAGCGGCTTGAAGTCGAAAACCTCTTTCTGATGCCGCTGGATGCAGAACGCCGCTGGTACCGCTACCATCCGCTCTTTGCCGACCTGCTTGCCCGGCAGATGCAAGAAGCCCAACCCGATCTGCTGCCCGGTCTGCACCAACGCGCCGCGGGCTGGTATGCTCAAAACGGGGATGATGCCGCGGCGGTCGAGCATGCCCTGGCAGGGCAAGATTTCGAGCAGGCCGCCACGCTGGTCGAACGTGCCTGCTTCACCCTGCTGGCCCGCAGCGAAATCGCCACGCTCGTATCCTGGATGCGTTCCCTGCCGGACGGGACGATCCGCACGCACCCCTGGCTTTGCGTGTTGGATGCCTGGCTGCTGATCATAACTGGACAGGCCGGCGCCATCGAAGCGCGCCTGCAAAGCGCCGAAGCCCTGTTCCCTGGCCTGCCAGCAGCCGAAGCGAGGCGACTGCAGGGGTATGCGGCGGCTATCCGCGCCCAGATCTGCTTTATCCAGGGGGCGGCTGCGCTGGCGGTGCAGCACGCCCGGGCGGCGCTGGAACGCCTGGCTGCGATGGACTACGTCATCAGCGCCACTACCGCTACCATCCTTGGGGCGGCTTACAGCTACGGCGGTGATTTAACTTCGGCTGTGACTGCATTTGAAAAAGCCAAAGCCATCAGCCTGGCTAATGGCAACCAGTTCAACGCGATCATTGCCAGTTCGGCCCTGGCGCAGATCACGGCGGCCCGCGGACGATTGCACGACGCCCACCAGATCTATTGTGATGGAATGCGCCAGATGGGCAATGTCCATCTGCTTGCCCCTGGTTATGCTTATGTGGGGCTGGCTGACATTTTGCGTGAATGGAACGATCTGCCCGCGGCTTTAGAAAATGCCCAGAAAGGCGTCGAGATCTGCGAACTACTCGGGCAGGCCGACATTCTGATGACCGGCTACACCGTACTGGCGCGCGTGCAGCGCGGCCAGGGGCATTTCTCTACGGCGCAGGCCACGCTCGAAAAAGCGCGACGGGTTGCCAGCGAAATCTCGGCCTGGTCGCTCGACACCGTCCTGCTGCAGCAGGCACGGTTGGCGCTGGCTGTTGGAGACGTGTCGTCGGCAAAGCGTTGGGCGCAGGAGAGCAGTTACCAGCCAGACGAAGCGCTGATCTTCCACCGGGAAGCTGGCCTGCTGACGCTGGCGCGGGTGCTCACTGCGCAAGGCGGGTTCGACCAGGCGGAGGCGCTGCTCGAACGCCTGCAACTGGCTGCCGCAGAGGCGGGCCGCGATAGCGGCGAGATCGAAGCCTGCTTGCTGCGAGCGATCAATTTTAACGCCCAAGGGCAGGCCGGCCAGGCCCGGGTAGTGTTCGAGCGCGCCTTGTCCCTTTCTGAGCCGGAAGGTTTTACGCGTCTCTACTTGGACGAGGGCGAAGCAGCAGTGGCGCTAATCCGCCGGCTGGCGCCCAGTTCTGCACTGGCTGGACGGATCGCTTCTCCCGTTCCTGCTTCAGCGACAGCGTTGATCGAGCCGCTCAGTGACCGCGAACTGGATGTGCTGCGCCTGTTGGCTGCCGGGCTGTCCAATCCCGAAATTGCTGAAAGGCTTTACATCTCGCTCAATACGGTCAAGGCGCATGTCAAAAGCATTTTTGCCAAACTCGGCGTCCACAACCGCAGCCAGGCGCTTCTGCGCGCCCAGGAACTGGACAAAAACTACCCTTCCTAATGACCCGATCGGGTGAGGACAGATCACCCTTCCCGGCAGTATCATAGATGCAGTCAACCAGAAAGGACTGCCTATGACTGAACAAACTGCCATCCACCTGCAAAACCTGCACAAACGCTACGGCGACCTTAGCGCGGTAGACGGCCTGGAATTCACCGTCCGCCGGGGCGAAATCTTCAGCCTGTTGGGCCCTAACGGAGCCGGCAAAACTACCACTATGGCGATGCTCTCCTGCTTGTTAGCCCCCACCTCTGGCGATGCCCTGGTGATGGGCCAATCCATCGTGCGCGCACCGCGGGCCGTTAAGCAGGCCATCGGGGTTGTGCCGCAAGAGGTGGCGATCTACGATGATTTGAGCGCGCGCCAGAACCTGGTCTTCTGGGGCCATATGTACGGTTTAAAGGGCTGCCACCTGGCCCGCCGAGTGGATGAGGTGCTCGATCTGGTGGCTTTGACCGACCGCCAGCACGACCGCGCCGGGCATTACTCGGGCGGTATGCAGCGGCGCCTCAACATTGGCATCGCCCTGCTGCATGAACCGCAACTCGTTATTATGGATGAGCCGACGGTTGGCATCGATCCGCAAAGCCGGCGCAAGATCCTGGACAGCGTCAAGGAACTCAACAGGCGCGGCGTTACCGTGCTCTACACCACCCATTACATGGAAGAAGCCCAGGAACTATCCCATCGCATTGCTATCATGGACCACGGAAAACTGATCGCCCAGGGCACAAATAGCGAGCTCATCCAGATCATTGGTGGACTGCACCGGATCAACCTGACTCTCAGCCAGAAGCCGGCCGGCCTGCTTGAAATGTGGCGCATGCTGGCCAGTATCCACTCGGTCAGTGAGGAGAACGGCACCGTCAGCCTGCTGGTGCAAAACAGTGCACAGGTGTTGCCAACCGTGTTCGAGTCCGCAGCGCGGGCGGGCGTTGGCGTCACGAGTATGGATATCCAGGAACCGGACCTGGAGGCGGTATTCCTGCATTTGACGGGCAAGGCGCTCCGGGATTAGGAGGAGGCGATGAAAATTCTGTATATCACCCTTAAAGACCTGAGACGCGCTCTGCCCAGCCCGCTTGTTCTGGCGTTCATGCTTGTTCTACCCTTGCTACAAGCCGGCTTGCCTTACCTGGCCTTTCATGGGTTTTCGCAAGGCCTCAACGTACAGGTCACGCGCCTGGTAGTGGCAAACCTCGACCAGCCTGTGGCTGAATATCCCGATTTCCAGGCCGGAATCCTGCTGACAACGATGCTGCATGATGATGGCCTGCGCAATCTGTTGGAGGTGAGCGATGTGGATTCAGAATTCGCCGCTCGCCTGGCTGTGGATGAACGCACGGCGGATGTGGCCGTGGTCATCCCGGCAGATTTCAGTGCGGCGCTCTTTCGGACCAGCGGGCGGGTTACTGTGACGATCATCCACAATCCTGCCTTGATGTTGGGCCCCGCTATCGTCCGCGACGTGGTCAACAACTTCATGGATGGGTTTGCCGGCGCGTTGATGGCTGCCGATGTGGCCTCTGCTCGTATTACAGGCATGGACGAAGCTGTCCGCCTGGGGGTCATGCAAGGCTACGGCGACTGGGCCCAGACCATCGGCATAAGCTTGAGCCAGGGTGTACATCCGGGCATTCGTTACGAAGCATCACCACGGGTGGAAGAATCGCAGCCGGTGATGGTGGCGTTGATCGGACCGATCATGCTCGGCATGCTGGTTTTCTTTGCTTTCTTCGTGGGAGCGATCTCGGCGCAATCCATTTTGCGGGAGGATGAGCAGGGCACACTGGCACGCCTCTACAAAACCCCCACCTCCCGTTTTGCCATCCTGTCGGGGAAGTTCCTGGCTGTGGCTTTCATCCTGATCCTGCAAGTCGGCTTGCTGTTGGCGATCGGCTCGGCGCTCTTTGGTATCTCCTGGGGACATTGGATCCCGGTGGTATGCAACGGGCTGGGATTGGTCATGGCTGCGGGTGGCTTTGGTGTGATGCTGATGGCGTTCATGCGCAGCACTCGGCAAGCTTTCCTCATCATGGGCGGGGCAGTCATTCTAAGCGGCATGGCTGGCGGAACGATGACGACTTCCTTTGCCAACCTGCCTGCCGCTTTTGAGATTGTCAACCTGCTAACGCCCCAGGGATGGGTGCTGCGCGGCTTCTTTGCTGCCATGCGCGGCGGCATGCTCGAAGCGCTCGCACCGGCGCTGGTTTCGGCTTTGATCGGCCTGATCTGCCTGGCGGCCGGCATCTACAAACTCAACCGCCGGTTTGAATGATAAAAATCTATTTGGCTTTATTAAGAGGGAAAAATCCCATGCGCATGCTGCATATTGCCATCAAAGATCTGACCCAGGTTCTGCAACAAAAGAAATCGGTGCTTTTCCTGCTGATTATGCCGCTGTTGTTCACCTGGTTGATGGGCCTGGTCTTTAGCCAGAATGAGAACCAGGATGAACGCCTGCCTGTAGGGCTGGTGCTGCTGGAGAACAGGGCCCTTGGCCCGCACCTGCAAACCTTGTTAAATGATGCGGATACCATCCGCTCGGTGACGCCGATTCAAAACGATACCGCCTTTCTCGAAGAGCAGGTACGCTCGCAGAAACTGGCGGCTGCGGTGATCATGCCGGCCGGATACAGCCAGAGCGCCATGGACGGGGAAACTCTGCAGTTGACGGTGATCGTGGATCGGAATACCCCCGCCGGCCAGGTGGCTGATCGTTCGATCCAGCTCGCCACCACGCGCCTGTTGGGTGCGATACAGGCTGCCAGCCTGAGTGCAGAGGCACAACCAGCAGCTTTTGAGAGTGAGGCTGCCCACCAGACTTTTCTATTGGAGGCAGTTGACAGCGCCATCACGGCCTGGCTCCAGCCGCGGGCACGCGTCGAACTGCAGGCAGCCGGCAAAGCGGACGTTTCCAGACCGGGCGGGTTTACACAATCATCATCTGGTATGCTGGTTTTTTTCTCCACGATCGGCATGATCACCCCCGGTTATATCCTGCTGGCTGAACGGCGCTCGCGCACCCTGAAGCGCATGATGACCACCAATCTGAGGCGCGGTGAAATCATTGCCGGGCATGCCCTGGCTATGTTCGTGATCTGTTTTGTGCAGGTGCTGTTACTGACGGTCTTTGGGCAATGGGTGATTGGGGTGAATTATTGGCACTCCCCCGGTGCAACGATCCTGATGTGTGCGACCCTGGCGTTGTGGTCAACCAGTTTGGGCCTGCTGATCAGTACCTTGGCCCGAGACGAAAACCAGGTGGTTCTGTTGGTGTTGGGCAGTACGCTGGTCTTTGGCTTGCTGGGCGGGGCTTTCTTTCCGCTGGACATTGCGGATAAGACTTTTGCCACGATTGGGCGCCTGATGCCAAGCGCCTGGGCCATCGACGGTTTCCAAAACATTCTCCTGCGGGGAGGCGGAATTGGGCCGGTATTGCTAGCCGTGGGGGGCTTGTTGGTCTATGCAGCAGCGGCGTTCGCACTGTCGGTCTGCTGGCCAGAGCAGAGCTGAAGGCAGACTGAGTTGAGTACAACTCCTGGGGTACAGGATACCGCGGCGCATAGCGGGCTGACAGGGGGCTTGGCTGCATCACGCACCCGGTCCAGGATTTTTTAGGCGGCTTTCCAAGGTTTATGCTATGGGCAATTGCTCGGTAGGTCAGATAATCGTATAATCAATGCACTAAGATCGTGTGAATATTGTTAGGTCGCCATTTGCACAAAAAGGAACGAAGCATGCAATCAATCCAAGAAGAAATGAATGAGCTTCGGATGTACCTTAGAACCGGAGCATTACAGAAGGCATACAAGGCACTGCTGGGCTACATGATGGATTTGCGCATACATTTCCAGGACAGGTACCCGAGCTACTCTGTTTCTGGACTCTATCAGGGATACATGGATATGACCTACTTTGCCATCCTCCCGCCATCACTAAAGCGCCGCAACTTGAAGATTGCAATCGTTTTTAACTATGAAGCGTTTAGATTCGAAGCCTGGCTCTCTGGAACCAATCGGCAGGTTCAACGAAAGTACTGGGAACTGTTCAGGGACAGCCAATGGACTGAATACCGGGTTGTGGCACCTGCAAAGGGTGTTGACTCGATCCTTGAATGTGATCTGGCAGAGGCCGTCGACTTTGGTGATCTCGACAACCTAACCGCCAGTATCGAAGAGAAGACAGGCAAATTCATTAACGACATTGATAAATTTCTCTCGGATCATGAGATAGAGTGATGATGTTGCGCTGCTCGTACATGAAGAGCGGACTGACACCAACTCTACCTGACCGCCTTCGGCGCGATGAATGATTGTTAAGGATGCCAGGTATGACCACTATGCTGACCACCTATGATGATTTTATTGCCCGCGTTGAAGGCCTGGGCTTTATGGCTCTGTCTCATCTTTTACTAGGATTGCCATCGCTAGGCGCTGAGACTCCGGAAAGTCTCTGGCATACCGGCCTCGATACCGACCCCTGGCGTTGGAAAGATCGTGCTGCTGAAGAGAAGCGCCTGGCATACGGCTGTATTCTGGGCGGGCAGAAGGGCTTTGTCACCCAACGCATGTATCCCATTTTCTATGCTGCCTTCCATCCGCCGCTGCCAATGCCGGAGCAGTGGGCTGGTGGCACAGTGAGCCAGAACACCTGGCGACTTTGGCAGCTCTTTGAGGAAAAGATCACGCTCAATATTAGCCAGGTGCGGCAGCTCATGGGCGTGAGCCGTAAACAGGGCGCCGGTGCAGTAGATACTGCTATCCAGCAATTGCAGCGAGCGTATTACATCACAGTTGCTGGCAACGAACGCAAGGTCAGCACCAAGGGCGAATTCTATGGTTGGCCAGTCAACCGCTACTGCCGGGTGGAAGATTGGGCGCCTGAGGGCTGGCTGGACGGCGCCAAAGATTGGCCGGCAGAAGAGGCAAGGGAATTAATCCTGGATGATGGCGTGGCAATGTCAAATGGTGTAAAGCGCCAGGATTTGGCAAGGAAACTGGGTTTTCATACGGCTTCTGGCGGCGCATAGTATCGCACGGCGTGGGTGAAGAATATGATAGTTGCCAGGTAGAAAATCCCTAAAAAGGAGATTGTTGTGATGATGAAGGATTATGAACCAATCATGAGTTTTGGTGATGAGGTCGCCAAGTTGTATCGCGATCTGAAGCGGGGTGACGAGATTGCAGCGGTCGAGTTCTTGGCACAGTTGGCTGGTGATGGGCCCGCTTTGGAGCTTGCTATTGGCACCGGGCGCATTGCTTTACCACTTGCCGAGCGCGGTATGCGCGTCGATGGTATTGATATTTCAGCGGCGATGATCGATCAACTGCGAGCCAGGCCGGGTGGAGATAAAATCTCGGCTGTCATTGGCGACTTTGCTGGTGTACCAGTGCCTGGCACCTACCATTTGATCTATGTGGTGTGGAATACACTATTTAATCTGCTGACACAGGAGGATCAAGTCAAGTGTTTCGTGAATGTTGCGAACCATCTCACCGAGGAGGGCACATTCGTCATCGAGGCATACGTGCCAGCCTTTCTTTACCGGCTGCGAAATGACCAGTATGTGGAAGCGGAAGCTGTTGAGGTCAATGAGGTCCGGCTGGATGTGCTTCGACATGATGCGGGAAAGCAAATGATTGAGGAGAGTCATGTTTCTCTGTCGCCCGCAGGAATCCAGTTGAATCCGGTGGTTCAGCGTTATGCATGGCCCAGCGAACTGGACCTGATGGCAAGAATCGCAGGGTTGCGACTGAAGAATCGCTGGGGAGGCTGGAGTCAAGAGCCGTTCAACTCCAGCAGCAGCATGCACGTATCTGTTTACGGACGCTGATCCAATGTGTTGTGGCTAGCCAGGTGTGAACTCCTGCTTACAATCCAAACCCTAGTCGATCCGAAGATCGTTCTGCACACCCGATTTCAAAAATGGCCAGGCGAATGCTCGTAAAATCATTTCTTACCCAACCACGGATCATTCTCAATCCGTTGTTGTTATTAACTTTCTCTGCCGCCTGGATGCGCGAGTTTCTCTATTGGCTTCCCACAGACGCATTTGGAACCAGCCTAAACTATTGGGCTTATACCGACTGGCTGATCGATTATTCTCAGGGCTTTATCCGGCGCGGGCTATCGGGCGAAATTTGGCGACTGGTTCCGGAGGTAGTCGCACCACTAGAATTCGTAGCGGCGTTTTCCTGGGTTCTGATTCTGGCCATTGCATTCGGTTACGTCCGACTGCTGGCTCGCTCCTGGAAAACGCATCATCCATTGATTTTGTTCGGGCTGCTGTTCCTTCCTTCGCTGTTTGTTTTTTACATCCACGACCACGATGCTATCGCCCGGAAGGAAATCCTGGGGTATGTCACGGTGCTTCTGCATCTGTTCGTCATCGAAAGATCGTTCCCGCTCCGAGGCGGCTCCACGATTCCGGATGGTAACCTGCGGCGCTATATGCTGTGGCTGATGCCCATTGCCGTGATCATCCTGCCGGCGATCATATTGGTCCACGAAGGGAATTTCTTGATGTTCGTCCCGCTGCACGGGATTATGACGCTGACGATCCTCCAGATGAAGGCCCAGCGCGACTTGAAGCGTACGGCCTTGTGGACCGGGCTGCTGTACCTTCCTGCAGCCATTGCCTTTGGTGGCGTCTATTTAACCGGCACACCGAGCTATGAAACGCTGCTTGGCATCTGTAATAAATGGGTAAACGCTGGCACACTGCGGGAAGCCTCCTGTATTTTGCCTCCTGAAAAGCTCAGCGGTTCGACCTTGCCCGGCTCGTTCATTCCTATGCAGTGGTCGCTGTCGAGAGCTGCATCCATCACGCGGATGATTGTTTTCATGAACTGGGAAGCATGGATTCTGATTCTCCCAACGTTGGGAATCTTGCTGTGGTATCTCGTCCGGCAGGCGGTGTATGCCATTCTCCGTTCTCGATCTCTGCAATCCTTCTCCCCGCAGCCGGCGCGGCGCTATTCGGGCTTATTCTTCTGCAAGTATTTCTTAATCCCGCTGCTTCTTTCCCTGCCTGTCTACTTCACGGCCTACGATTACGGTCGCTGGTTCACGGTCACCTGTATTAATTTCTCCCTGCTGGCGGTCTCGGTGAATCTGCCTTGCTGGGAGTATGCGCTGCGCAAGCAGGGGGGCGATGAAGAATCCCCTGTGGCCGATTCGCCGGAGCAACTGGATCATCGCATGGTCTTTTATGGGATTTCGATCCTCATTTGCATCCTGGCATTGGTTCTGTGGCTGCCTCATTATTGCTTGTTCAGTTGCGAGATTTTCAGAAGCCCGCTCCAGTTTTTTTCTCACACCTTTTTTGCCCGCTAGGGGGATTCGCTGTTTTTGTGGGCACCCCACAGCGCACCGGAATCTGACCGTTATGTTCCACTAAGCGTTTTTAAACCTCCTTCACAAAAAGCCTGGGGCGAAACCCATGTATCTTATGCTGCTCCAGCAGCTCGCCAGGGTGTGTCGCGTTTATAGAACGCCATCGCAGGCGGCCAGGGTGCTTCGGCTTTTACGCGGTGGTTGGCGCTAAAGGGCAGCGGCGCCATAGAACAGCGCTCGGCAGGGGCGAAGATGCCATGCTTGCATCCCCACGCGAATGACTTTTGCTGGTTTCTGGTGTGCCAAGATTGGCTTATTGGTTGTACAATTTATGTATACCTGCCCGCAAGAACGCGGTTTAGGTATGGCTGTGTGCCTAACAATTTCAAACAGCCGGGTAACTGGGCTAAGGCGACGCGGAGACTGCGTTTCTGATAGTTCAACTCGGAGTTGATGGCGGCAGAGTATTGCCGGGTGGAGGAGGATGCCATGAAACTACGCATGTTGTTCATCATCAATATCTTTTTTGCATCTTTTTTGGGGGCTTCCTGTACTTTCTTCCCTCGCTTTGTCTTTTGGTTGTATGGTTTAATTCCTGATGACATAGCTATTTGGCCGACTCGTTTAGTCGGCGGCTCTATACTGGGCCTCGGTACTCTTATGTGGTACGGTTCGAAAACTGCATCGGTCGAAACCCGGAGAGCAATCGCATTGGCTCTCCTGATCCAAGACGCGGTTGGCTGTGCTGCCTCTCTCCTTTTGCAGCTAACCGGTAAGGTGAATATCTTTGGCTGGTTCAGCCTGGCCCTGTATGGTGTCTTGGCACTCGCGTATGCCTTCTTTTTGTTCATTAGACCCAACGCCGCCTAACACCGACTCCGGCGGACGGGCGGGGCTGCACCATCCGAAGGTATATTGCTGCTTACCGACCGGCCGAGTCAGCCATTACCCATATCGGGCGGGTAAAGTCCGTTAAGCGCTGTAAAGGCCAGGAGCTACATCAGTATACGATTTATGTGCATTCACCTGCCACAACCATCGAGCCAATCCGGTTAGCGCCGGAGGAAAAGGTCAAGAGCGTGAGATCTCACTGTTTTACTTCCCGCGCAACGTTGCTGAAGGCCCGCAACCTGGACGAGGTTATTAAATTTTAGTGGATTGCACCCACGGATTGCGGCAGCACCCAAAACACGTGAAGATTTAAAGGAATCTTTCAATGGGTTACATGCACGAGCTTCGTCAATTTGTCGGAAATCGCCCATTAATCATGGTGGGAGCAACTTTGCTTGCGTTAAATAAAGATCATCAACTGCTGATGATTAAGAGAATCGATAATGGATGTTGGGGCGTTCCTGGTGGAGCAATGGAATTAGGGGAAAGTCTTGAAAATACGGTAAAACGCGAAACTCAAGAAGAAATAGGAATTGATGTAAAAGACTTGGAATTGTTTGGCGTATATTCCGGCCAAGAACTTTATTACCGATATCCCAACGGAGCAGAAGTTTACAATGTTTCTGTGGTTTATATAACCCGCAACTTTCAAGGAGAAGTCAAAGTCAATTCCGATGAGCATAGCGAATATAAATATTTTGATGTTCACTATCTACCAGCGGATATTAGCCCACCGATCAAACCTATTTTGCGAGATTTAGCAAGCAGGGAAAGTTTGAAGGCTTGAGGCTTTTACGCATCTTGGGCGATCTATCGCTAATCCATCCATTGAGGTTGCTACGAGATGAAGCTATGACACCAGATAAAAATCCTGTAGTCAAAAAATGGAAATCACTATTCATCGATCATGAGCGCCTGCGGTGGGGCTGGCGTGCATTGTTGTACATACCTGCGCTGGCAGCGACTTATTTTGCTATGATGCTGCCATTCATGTTATTGGGAATAAAGCTCCGGTATTCTTATACCCAAATATTGCAAGTGGCAGCTGTCCTCGCAGGAACATGGCTATACCGGCGTTTTATTGACAAGCGAGATTTTGGCAGCCTTGGTTTTCGAATTAACCAGAAAGCGCTGCTTGATATTGGGATGGGGTTGTTATTGGGAATTGTGCTCACGGGAGGCATCTTTCTCGTCGAGTTAGCTTTCGGGTGGATTGAGGTGAAAGGATTTGCATGGAAGGTGCAACCAGCCAGATCTTTCCTCTCTAATTTTCTGTGGGTGGTGATCGTTCAAATGGTGTGCGTGGCGGTGTTGGAAGAAACCGTCACTCGCGGCTACTTACTGCCAACCCTGGAAGAAGGTTTCGGTTTACCGTGGGCAATCGTGATCACTTCTTGTCTGTTCGGAGTGGTGCATTTGTTCAATCCCTCAGCGGGCGGCTGGGCGGATTATGTCATTCCATTCACTTTGACGCTGGGGGGAGTAATGTTTGCGCTGGCATATTTGGTGCGGCGGTCATTGTGGCTGCCAATAGCCCTGCATTTTTCGTGGAATGTATTTGAGTACTATATTTTTGGCTTGACTGGCAATTCCCCAGAATATGCCAGGTTCATCATCACAGAAGTGACAGGCCCATCATTTTGGGTGGGATTGCCGGGTTCTTCGTTTGGTCCGGAAGTTGGACTTTTGGGAGTGTTGGCTATGTTGAGTGGCATTGGGATCCTTGTGATCGTGCGCCGGCGGTTTGACGCATCAGCTCAGTCTGTGAGTGCTCCAAAATAAGTATGTGTAGACGAATTAAAACGAAACTGCTGATATTGTTCTTGGTTATGGTAGCAGGCTGGTTGAGTTTACCGCTTGTAACCTTAGCTCAGAGCGAGACCCCATATGATCTTGTGAATACAGTGAATTCGTTAAGAGCTCAACATGGCCTTGAACCTTATCAAATTGATCCGAATCTGATGGCCTATGCTCAAGATCATTCTGAATTTCAAGCATCCACACAGACTTCAACGCACCGGCATCGGGATGGCTCACTTCCGCTAGCAGGGCTTGTTGAGAATGTTGCCGCCGGGGACAATGGGGTTGTTACCGTTGCAATTGTCGTTTATGAGATTTGGGTAGATTTGGGTCACAGGAAGACGCTGACCGGCTATGCCACGGGCGATATTGGGGCAGGGGTCGCATTAGGGGAAAATGGCCTGGTTTATTACACCGTTGAAGTTCGCCCCGGAGAAGTTGTGGCGGGTACCGCCGAACCCGGCGCTTCATTTACTCCCGTTATCCCCGTTACCATCGTACCTTTGATAACCAGTACACCCAGCGAAGATGGTTCAATCATCCATATTGTTCGCTATGGCGAAACATTGTGGAGTATCGCAATCTCATATGGAGTGAAAGTTGATGATATTCGTGGTTTGAATGGCATTGCCGGCGACTCAACTGTGATCTATGTCGACCAGAAATTATTGATTCGTCCAGCGAATATGCTGACAGCAACCATGGGTAGCGAATCGTCGGGTGTATCTACGGCAGTGCTAACACAATCCTTACCAACACAATCATCAACGGAAAATCCGGATTCTGCTGTGGTACCATCGCCAATCACCACAGCTTTGTATACTGCGATCCGTGAAACGATCACACCTTTGCCATTGCCTACTTCGTCGCCGACGAATCCGGTAAACAGCCCCAACCTGGTGTTACCGAGCAATAAAACGATCGTCATTCTTCTGCTGCCGATCATTGCTGTCTTATTTTTCTTGTTTCTCCTCAGTTTTCGAGAACCTGGTCATCGGAAGATGCCGAAAAAGGAAAAATAAGAGTATGCCCACGGCAGTTGAAAAATGCGTTGGTCCGTTCTGCCCAACCAAGGCTGTATGGATGAGGCGGAAGACATGAAGCGGACTGATTATTTCATTGGTTATGGAGGACTGCCGGCCAAAGTCATCTACGTCGAAAAACAAGTAGAAGTCTTGACCTATCAATTCGAAACGGGAGATTTCGTTCCGAACGGTATGACCTGGGCAACACTCTATATGAGTCACGATGACATTGAACAGGTGTCCGAAGGTGAATTTGAAGCCTACGTCGCAAAGTTGAGGGAACTTTGCTACCTGGAGGTTGCCAGGTATTACATCATAGGCAAGCTGCCTGTAAAAGCCCTTCCGGTAAATGACCGTTATCCAGATGTGCAGAAATTCAATATGGAGACAGATGAATTTGATGTCATTCTATCCTATCTTAACTTGGTGGGGTTGTCAGGCGAAATCGGACGGGTGACAAGAAGTGAGTTTGAGCGTTACTTTGATGAAATCAGAGATTGGCGTGATCACATTCAAGTTCCCAAGTATTACATGGCGAGCAGACAACCCCTGAAGATCGTGCCGGCCGACGATGGCAAATTGAAACTATTGGGATATCATGGCAGAACCGATAACTTTATCCCAAGTGAATGGCATTGGCGTTTTCTCATCCCACCTATCAATTCGGAATGGGTTTCTGAGGTTTCGGAAAGTGAGTTCCTGCGGCAGATTGAAATAGAGCGAAGCAAGTTTCAGAAATGATGTCAACTGCACGAGAGGATACCATCTTGGTTATACATGGTGATTCTATATCAACATTGTTGGGCGGGTCACAACAGACCGGACGTCCAAGATAGGCACAAACAATGGCATTGGAAACCAACACGAATCAGCTAACTCTTCTGCGGGACATTTATGAGATTTCCAATGCTTGCTCTACCCGAACTTATATTTGGGGCGGATTGGTGCAGGATATCGTTGTGGGCAGATTTCTTCGCGAACACAGAGACATCGATGGTTTTACGTTGAATTTGTGGGAGCGTGGGGATGAAATAGTCGCCATGTATGAGGAAAGAGGCTATCAAGTCTCGCATATCGAAGGAGTGGATTTCCTGAGGATTGCGCGGGACGAAGCACATGCGGTATTCAATCAACTTGAGTTGGATGGGGAAATTGCCCTTTGGCGGCACGCCGGGAAAGAAGGCACAGTATATTTCCCGAAACAGTGGCTATCAGACACACCACAAGATTTCTACGACACGAAGGCTTATGTCTCCGGGGTTGAATTTGAATATGCAGTCAAAACATATCCACAACTGCTCAATCCAGAATGGAAAGGCCGCGACAAAGATATCACGACAATCCAGTGGCTGACCAGGATTATTGATGAGAGCGGCTTGGATCGCGAAGCGATTCTGAAGCAGATATGGAGTTACAATCCCTACTTTGCAAAGAGAGGATTTAAGGAATATTGGATGCCGTGCGTGGCATGGAAGTTGGAGCCACCCGGATGATATCATTACAATGGCCAAGAGCTTGGTTTACGCTAAGGTATAAGCATCCATAGAGTTGGCAATGATTGAAAGGAATATCAAAAATGGACGGAACAGAATTCAGTAATTTTAAGTGGATCAATGAAAGTAAGTTGATAAAGGAAGAGAATAGACTGGTTATTGAAGCACCAGGAGAAAGCGATTTCTTTTGTAATAATGGCGCGATTGCTCAGGAAGGAATTACGCCCGAATCTCTTACAAATGCGCCCTTTTTCTACACGGAAGTGAGTGGAGATTTTGTCATGAGTGTGCAAGTCTCTCATGATTTTCAGGATACGTATGATTCGGCAACTATTATGGTCATGAAAGATTATGACGTGTGGGCTAAAGCATGTTTCGAAAAGACAGACTTTAATACGCATGCTGTTGTGAGTGTGGTGACAAACCATACTTCGGACGACGCAAATGGATGCAACATTGACGGGAATGCTGTGTGGTTAAAGGTTGCTAGAGTGGGCAATTCGTTTTCTTTCCATTATTCATTGGATGGGAAGAAATACTTCATGACGAGATTCTTTAACCTTCCAGTCGAGAAAACCATTAAGGTTGGATTGGTCGCTCAAGCTCCGACAGGCAAAGGTGGAAACCGCTTTTTTGAGAACTTTTCTCTAGAACAAATGACGGTAAAAAACATTCGATTTGGTGAATAACAGCGAAAGGCAGCATCGAGGCAAGACATGATGCGGATTACGATAGTGGCTCCTGGTTCACAAGGCGATGTTCGCCCTTATGTGGCTCTGGGTGTGGGATTGAAAGCGGCGGGGAATACTGTACGCGTAGCCACCAATCTCAATTTTGAGACGCTGGTCGCGCGGAACGGGCTGGTATTTTGCCCGCTGTGTGGTGATACCGAAACTTTGATGCGCAGCCCAGAAGCCAGGAATGCCCTGACAAAAAGCAATCCCATTGCCCAAATCTCGCTGCTCCAAAAGAAGCTGGTGGCTTTGAATCAGCAGTGGGTGAGCGACTGTCTGAATGCTTGTCTAAATGTAGACATTGTGATGGGTGGTTTTGGTGGGGTGATTGCCGGGCAGCCAGTGGCCGAGAAGTTGGGCATCCCTTTCGTTCAGGCATGGTTGGTACCCTTTCTGCCAACGCGTGCTTTTCCGGCAGTTACGTTTCCGATGATCCGTTCTTGGCTGGGTGGACGGCTCAACCGTCTTTCGCACGTGTTAGGCTGGCGGCTGCTGGCATGGCCTATGCAGCGCGCCTCGGTCAACATTGCGCGGCGAACTGTGTTGGGATTGCCGCCGGCCCCATATTGGGACGGCCCTCTGGCGTTGTTGAAGACGCCCTTGCCTGTGCTGCATGGTTTCAGCAGCCACGTTGTTCCTCGTCCCCCGGATTGGGGCCCGCAGATCCACATCACCGGGTATTGGTTTCTCGATCCGCCTGCCGATTGGCAGCCGCCTGCTGAGTTGGTGGAATTTTTGCGATCTGGGCCGCCGCCTGTTTACGTGGGATTCGGCAGCATGAGCCGGGGTGATCCTCAGGACACCACGCAATTAATACTTCAAGCGCTCCAGCTTGCCGGGCAGCGCGGCGTTCTACTTTCGGGTTGGGGAGGATTGACGAAGGCCGATCTTCCGCAGTCTGTATTCATGGTAGATGCAATCCCGCATAGCTGGCTGTTTTCACAAATGGCTGCCGTGGTGCATCATGGCGGCGCGGGAACCACCGCGGCCAGCTTGCGCGCTGGAAGGCCGACGATCATTGCGCCGTTCATCTCACTCGACCAGGACTTTTGGGGCTGGCGGGTGGCTGAATTGAGGGCCGGCCCGCCCGCAATTCCGGCCAGGCGATTGACGGTGGAGAAACTGGCACAAGCGATTACTATGGCTGTGACCGATCCAGTCATGCAACAGAAAGCATCCGCATTGGGAGAAAAGATACGTTCAGAGGATGGCGTCGCCCAGGCTGTTGCCATCCTCAAAGAGGTTGCAATTTCGTCTTCTTCACCCCAACGCAGGTAATGCAAACCGTCGAAACTGTCGAAAAAGTGGGCGAATCTCGCCAGAATCTCCAGGGTTCTATAGCATAGAGGAACCCTATGGCAAAATTCAAACCACCTAATGAAAATCAACTGGTCATGCTCCCAATCTCTCTGCAAGATCAGATTGTGCCAGGCACGCTCGAACACACCATCAGCCGGGTGGTGGATGAGCATATTGATCTTTCAGTCTTTGATGCGCGTTACAACAATGACGAGACTGGCGCCACCGCTATTCATCCCAAGATCCTGCTCAAGGTTATTTTGCTGGCTTATGCCAGGGGGATGATCAGTTCGCGCCAGATTGAACGTGCCTGCCGGGAAAACATCCTCTTCATTGCCCTCTCCTACGGCTACGCCCCCGACCACAGCACCATCGCTGCGTTTGTCTCTTCGATGCAAATCGAGGTGCAGGCCATTTTCAGCAATGTCCTGCTGGTGTGCGAAGAGATGAAACTGCTAGACGGCACGCACTTCAGCCTGGATGGCGTCAAACTTTCTGCCAATGTCTCGAAAGAATGGAGTGGCACGCTCGACGAACTCAAGCACAAACGGGATAAGCTGAAGGAAAAACTGCAACGTGTCATGACTGAACACGCCCAGGCAGACAAGCAGCCTGAAATCGAAGTGGAACGCCAGCAGCAGCAGGAAAAGCGGCTGCAGCTTCAGGTCGAGCGGCTGAACGAATTCCTGAAGGATCGGGAACCGAAGCGCGGCAGCGATGACAAAGAGATCCAAAGCAACGCCGTTGATAACGAATCGGTCAAGATGCCCTCCTCGCACGGCGTCATCCAGGGTTACAACGCCCAGGCGCTGGTCGATTCAAAACACCAGGTTATTCTCGCCGCAGAGGCGTTCGCCAGCCAGGACCATGAAAACTTACAGCCAATGCTGGATGGCGCAAAAAAGAACCTTAAAGCGATTGGCAAAGATGAGACTTATTTCCAGGGGAAACAATTGACCGCCGACAGCAACTATCATTCGCTCAACAGCCTGACAGTGTGCCGGGATGAAAAGATTGATGCGTACATCCCCGACACCCAGTTCCGCAAACGCGATGCGCGCTTTGCAGAGCAGGAGCGTTTCAAGGATGGCGTTCACGGCAGGCAGCGACCGGAAACGAAAACAACTCCCTTCACGCTGGCGGACTTCTCTTTTGATGCGGACAAACAGGTTTATATCTGTCCGCAGGGCAAGGAACTGACCTGCCACGCCCACAACCAGGTCAACCGCCATCGCACTTATGATGTTTACCATGCCCGCGTCGAGGACTGCGCCGCTTGCCCGCTGAGAGCACGCTGTCTGAGCAAGGCGGAGACTTCGCGCCGGTACCTTTCCGTCCAGATGAGTAATCAGCCGCCCAACCTGATCGATGAGATGAAGGCAAAGATCGACAGCGAAGATGGAAAGCGCATCTACGCCCGGCGGCTGGGGATTGTCGAACCGGTCTTCGCCAATATCTGTGTGCACAAGCGCATGAGCCGCTTGACGTTACGCAGCAAGGTGAAAGTAGATGTACAATGGAGATTGTTTGCACTGGTACACAATATCGGGAAAATCCACACTTTTGGGGCGCTCCAGTAGCCTCCAGCAGATAGAGAACCCGATCCTAACCGCATTCTGTCCCCAAAAACGGGCCTTTTGAGCACCTTCCGGGGTGTTTCGCCCCGCGAAAAAGGGTTTTTCGACAGTCTCGTCAGGCAGCATACTTGTGATTAATCCCTAAAACATTTGAAGGATAATGATCCACATGAAAAACGATTCTGCACACAAAGAATGGTGGCAAATTTTTGAAGTCATCATTGGCATCCCCTTCCTGGTTGGAGTCGCTATGCAATGGGCGGTACCCTTCTCGTTACCGCTTGCAGAAACAACACTGGGTTTTGTCTTCGCAGGCATTGTTCTGATGATCCTTGGCGCAGTTCTGGTAATCTTGGCGCGTCACGAATTTCGTAGGTATGGTCAACCAACGGATCCAGGACGACCCACGCAGAAAGTCATTACCACAGGTGTTTTCTCGGTTTCACGGAATCCTCTCTACCTGGGTGGCATCGGCATCCTGGTTGGCCTGGGCTTGGCCTTCAACCTGCCTTGGGTAATCCTTCTTCTCCTGCCGGCCATAGCTGCCTGCCACTACATACTGATTGCACCGGAAGAACAATACCTCACCCAGAAATTCGGTGAAGAGTACCGGTCGTATACAGAAAAGGTGTACAGATGGATTGGTCGCAAAATGTGATTGACCCAAGAAGTTGGAAGAAAAAACGATGGACTTTGAGCAGGCTATTAAGTTTGTCGAGAGCAAAGGTAATGAGGTCGAGCAAGCCCGCCTCAGTTATTTTCTGGCAGGCGAATCTTTTCCTAATGAAGTAATCGCCAGGCTCTTCGCACGCCAGCAGGCTGATGGCGGTTGGTCACCGTTTTGGGTGGATAACTATAGTTCTCTGGACGCAACCTGTTTCCGATTAGCCCAGGCAGAGCAACTTGGTATCGCTGAATCCGAAATCGCAGTCAGGCGTGCGGTGAATTTTCTGGCTCAACGCCAATCCTATGATGGGAGTTGGGAAGAAGATGAAAAAATCACAAACTCGGCGCCGCCCTGGGCTAAACCTGGTGATTTATCTGCGAAACTTTATTTGACTGCCAATTGTGGATTGTGGTTGGCACTTTTGGGGAACCCTGATAATAGGGCTTTCAAAGCGGCTGCATATCTCCAAACACACCTTGGCCAAGATGGGTATCTACCCAGTTTTCTCCATACTCATTGGTTAGCAGGTGGACTCTTGTACAAATTGGATTGGCAAATATATTCGCGTATTTTCGAATATCTCAGTAAAAGAATCAACGACCTTGCTGTAAGCAATCTGTCGTGGCTTATTACAACATTGTATGCGGCAGGAGTTCCAATAAGTCACTATTTGGTGGTTGAGGCTGCTTCATTGTTGGAGCAAAGCCAACAGGATGATGGACATTGGGAGAGTGAAGATGGCTCAAGTCAAAATGTACACTCGACTTTGGAAGCCATGCGTGCCCTGTGGCTTTGTGGCCGAGTTTAAAATACTGATGGTGTGGGCTACCAAAGAAAGAGAGAAAACATGGTCAGCAAAGATGAATTCTGGGAGATCATGGGTGAATATGGTTCGCAGATATGGCCGATCCAAATCATCGTCTATTTCCTGGCTATTTTGCTTGTCTTGTGGTTCTTTTTTAAGCTAGGCAGGCTCCAAAGCCTTTTTACAAAGCTGTTTCTGTCCATCACTTTTGCGTGGAATGGCATCATGTTCTATATCATCCTTGCCAAAGGCATGGCAGGCAATAGCCGCGGAAATTACTTCTTTGGGGCGTTGTTCATCCTTGTTTCAATATTGTTCATATTACACCATTTTTCCAAATCGCCAAATATGGAGTTCTGGAAGATGCGATTCTATTTACCACAGGTATCTACGGCCTTGTTTTGCTCGGAAAACATTGGAGATCGAAAGAGGTGATGCCTTAACAACCACGGTGGCTAAAGAGCAGCGCGGCGCTAAGGAACAGTGCTTGGCGAGTTTATTGCAAATCGAGGATTGCTTTTCTTGATGGCTCAGAAAGATCAAAAAAATGAGGCGGGTTGATTAATCGCTCATTCCAGGTGATGGGGATATAGCCATCCGCTCCAGGGCGGCCATCTTCTGCTGGTAACTGCGCAGCACCAGCAGCGCGAGTATGCATAGGATCAACTCGGGCACAGCTTCTGAACCCCAGATGCCTGTCAGAGAGAACAGGCTGGAGACCAACAGCAGTATGGGCAGTTTAACCAACAGGACGCCCTCCAGGGTGATCAACAACGCTTCCTTAGCCCGGCTGACAGCTTGAAAATAGGCCGTCACTATCCCCGAGATGTCGCTCACCGGAAAAGCCAGCGCCCTCAATCTCAGAGCCACCTGGCCTTCGGCGATGACCTGGGGTTCTTTGGAAAGCAGGCCGATCAGAGCTGCCGGAAGGAGCATGCTCAGACCGCAAACGAGTAGACCTTCGATCACCGAAGAGCTAAGGAATACAGGATCGTTTTGCGCACCCGCTCATATTTCTTCAGGCCAAAGTTGTAGCCCAGGATCGGCTGCATGCCCTGCACAATGCCCTGCAGCCATTTTAGAGCGGGAATCAATTAATTCATTCAGGAAGTTTCGCATTCTCAACTGCCGCGCCAGCAGCCGCGGCCTGCGTCTTTTGGGGCCGAATTGCCAGGAGATAAACGGCGAGCAGTCCGGCATATACCACCAGCAGGCACACGGGGATAACCTCCAGCGAGATACGGCGCGCCAGCACGCCCATCAGGCTGGGGATGACTGCTATGCCAAAACCCGTGGCGGCCATTTGCATCCCGATCGTATTGGCAGCGTAAAGATCGCCTACTCTCGTCCGGGTACCCGACATCATGGCCGGGAAGATCGGCGCAATCGACAGGCCGATGATAGTCACCGCGACCACATTGGCTATTTCGGATGGGTTCCAGATCAGCAGTCCTGCGCCTAGCAGTGCTCCCACCAGCCCACCCAGCACCAGCTTGTTGACCCCTACCCGTTGGGCAACTATTCCCGCTGCGATCCGGCCGATGGTAAAGGTAAACCAGTAGCTGCCGGCGAAGAACCCTGCCAGCGTCTGAGCTACCCCGCGTGACTCGGTCAGCAGCGTGTACGTCCAGGTGCCCAGCGATGTTTCTGCGCCAACATATAAGAAAAACAGTGCTATGCTCAGCCACACCTGCGACTGCCGCAGCGTCTCTCCCATCGGCGTGCGGTAATCCGTCAGGCGTTTGGGCTCATCGCCGGCAGGCTTTGCGCCATTCGTCCACAGGGCCAGCGTCAGTACGAAGCAGGCCGCCAATAGGATCTGAAAAATACCTACTGCCCGGTAACCGAACCGCCAGCTGTTCATGGTCGTCAGCCCGAGGGTCATGATGAGCGGGCCGAGGGTAATGCCAACACCCCAACTGGCATGCAGCCACTGCATCAGACCTTCCCCAAAATGCGTGGCGACATACGTGTTGAGGCCGGCATCGATTGCGCCGGCCCCCAACCCGGCAAACACACCCAGCAGAACCATCATCCACCACTGGGGGACAAGGGTGTAGCCGATCAGGGCAATACCGGTGAGAAGGCAGCTGGCGGCCAGAATGAGGCCCACGTTTAGGCGGGCAAGTAGAAAACCGCTGAGGAAGCTTGAGGTCATGTAACCGATAACCACGGCGGTCAGGAACATGCCGATCGCATCCAGGGGGATGGAAAACCCAGCCCGGATGGATGGCCAGCCAACGCCAAGCAGGCCGTCAGGCAAGCCTAGCGCGATAAAGGCAATAAAAGCTAGCAGAATGAGGCCAAGTCTTGGGTGCTTAACTTTTGTCAAAATATTCACGGAGCGTTTACCTTTCAGTTTGGTGCGAGAGATTGAGGTTTTCGTTCAAGGCCCTCATCAGGTCGACAGGCGACCGGCAAGTGTATTTGTACCATAATTTACCCCGTCTGTGTCAAGTGGTTGATATCGAAAGTGAAGTCAAATGGCCTGGTATATCCCCTAATTGTTTTCCGCTAAACCCTTGATGAATATAAAAACATGGGGAGCAGCCCAAGAGGACTGTTCTCCCCATGTTTCGATAGCGATCAGCGCGCGTGTCTAAAGATTGCGACACGCTTTGGTCACATGTTACTTGCGATTCTTCATGATGAAACGATAGATGGCGATCACGATGATCGCGCCCAGCAGTGACACGATAATGCTCGTGAGGTTGAAGCCGCCCACCAGATCGACGCCAAGCGCCAGTCCAGTTAGCCAACCACCCAAAACGCCTCCGACTACGCCCAGGACCAAGTCCACCAAGAGGCTTGTCTTCGCCTTCATGATGTTGGAGGCCAGAAAACCCGCGATCAAACCGACTACAATCATTGCGATCAGGTTCATGATATTATTCTCCTTATACCTTTTGTGTTAGATGCTTTCTACCAGTTTTCTAAATAAATGCATGGCCTTTTTGACCCGCAGAGCATCTTTGGGATTGCCGCCGGCCAGGAAATTGCCGAGGATGCCACCACCCATAAGGGTGTCCAGGGTATACTCCACTTTGCATTCATCCGCGCCCATCCCGAGGAATCCGCCGCTCGGTCGCAGCTTGAAAACATGCGAGTCCCGGTCATCACCCACTTGACTGGTGATCTCAAGATGCTTCAGCGCCTCTGCCTTAACGATCTTGACCTTCCCCGATCGTTCTTCGGACTTCCACTCAAAGAGGTTGTCCTCACCGGCTGGCGCTACCGTTGCGCCGGTATCCACACCAGGGAACCATTGGCTCCAATATTCTGGATTGATCAACGCATTCCAAACTGCCTCGACTGGAGCATCAATTTCTACATCACGTTCGAATTTTGGCATTTGTAACCTCCATCTAGAAAATAGGATCTCAATCAATTGACTTTCAAAACGATATCTGCTGAGTTTGAGGCGTGCGTCAAACCCGGCAGCCTTGATAAAGCGATCATTATCAGAGGTTATCTAAAAGAGGAACTTTATTGAGAGCCTGGCACCAATCGCCGAGTTGTTTTGGGGGATCGAGGCCATCCATGATGATCGATACTCCCCAAGCTCATCTTTTGGAGACAACCCCTGGCAAGATGAAACAGTCGCAAAAGGAGGATGCTGTTCCAGCGGCCTTGGAGCCACGTTCAGCCGTTGAATTGACATCCTCCTTTTGTGACAGAATTAATTAAATTCCTTCGAGCAGGTTACCGGCAGCAAGCACGACAAAAGCAACCAGCATGAGCCAGGGGGCAACGACTTCCAGGGCAGGAAGGAAGAAGCCGATCAAAGCGATGACTGCCAGCGCAACTGCGATGTAGAAGGTAATATTCTTGGGGGTACTTAGTTTCATAGTATTCTCCTCTGATAGAAATAGATACATAATTATTGGGCGGCTCCATAAGTAATTGTATACCCAAAATGATAAAAATAAAAGTAATCCGGCTAAAAGGGATTTCGTAGCAGTAGAAAAGATTAAAATCAACCCACACAACCAGCGGGAA
>CAZVRZ010000053.1:0-33836 GCA_964629965.1 uncultured Anaerolineaceae bacterium | reverse complement strand
GGTGATGATCGGGCTGGTCAACGTGGCCTTCTGGCTGCAAAAGCGTTACTTCAAAGGTGAACTGAGCGCCGCGCCCGAAATGGCTGCCGCAGCGGCAGAAGCCTGCCCGCCTTCTGACAAGTTAGTTAAATAGGAGCGTACCATGACTGAGTTCTTAGAAACTCGTGTAGATAAATTTATCTTTCGGGTCGCCACCGACTGCTCATACAACGATGAGGGTGTTTGGGCGAAAGAGGAAAACGGCCGCCTGCGCATTGGCCTATCCGACTTTGTACAGCAGCGCAGCGGCGATGTGGCCTTTGCCGAGATCAAGCCGGTTGGAACCTCCCTATCTTTCGGCGACGAGCTGGCCGTCATCGAAACTATCAAGGTCAATATCGCTTTCACATCACCGGTGACCGGAAAAGTTGTCGAAGTCAACCCGGCGATGGCAGAAGCTCCCGAGGCCATCAACCAAGATCCCTTTGGAGCAGGCTGGCTGGCGGTGATCGAGCCAATGGATTGGGCTGCTGACAAAGCCCGCCTGCTCGATCCCCAGGCATATTTTGCCCGCATGAAGACCGAGGCTGAAGCAGAGGTCAAAAACCTATGAGCGATACCCCCAAGGTCGTGATCGTTCCCTGCAGCGGAATCGGCAAAACCTATGGCACAGTCAGCCGGGAGGCTGCTTACGATCTGATCGAAGACTTACGTCCGGAGACCACCCAACTGGTGCCGCTATCCTTGCTGGTGCTGGGAGACGCTGCCGCCCGCCAGGCAGTGGCAAACAGCCCGGCCATCACCATTGACGGCTGCAAGCTGGCCTGCGCCACCAAAATGGTGCAGGAGAGCGGCGGCAAGGTGGCGCAAGATTTCGCCGTGTTGGATGTGTACCGGCGCCACCGTGAGTTCAAACCGCAGGGCATCGCCGAGCTGAACGAAGGCGGCGAGAAACTGGCGCGCGCCCTGGCTGAGGAAGCGGCTCAAGTGGTTGACCAGCTCATTGCAGGAGGAGACCAAAATGGTTGATCTTCCGAAAAAGAAAGTGGGTATCGTATCTTGTTCTGGGGAGGAACTGGCCGAAGGCACGGTGACGCGCCTGGCGGCCTTGAAAGTGTTGGAGCAGTTGCGCCCCAGCGACACTGTGACTATCTGCTTGCCGCTTTTCCTGGCTGGCGGCGAGGGCGACCGCGCCTTTGCCCGTTTTTACCCCACCATCGCTGTGGATGGCTGCGCAGAACGCTGCGCAGCACGCGCCACCGAGCTGTATTCCGGCAAACCGGCCGCCAGCCTGGTGGTCAGCGACCTGGTGGCAGAAAATGGGCTGGAAAAGCCCCAGGGCTGTCGCCGCTTGAACCAGGCCGGTCAACAGGCCGTTGATCTGACCGCCGGCCGGATGGCAGATTTGGTGGATGAGCTGCTGGGCAAACGTTGGAACCGCAGCGCCGGCGAATTCATCGAGTTGGAGATTGCCGCGCCTGAGCATGAAGAGAGCAAACAGGCCACCTGCTCTTGCGGCTCGGGCATCCCCGTTCAGGCGATCCAGGTTGATGGCCAGGCTGTCACAATCGTAGCGCTGCCACTCATCTTTGCCAAGCTGCATGTCGATGGTAAACCACCCTCAGACAGTTCCCGGCAGGAACTGCTCGAAATGGTCGGAATTTACAACCCAATCCCGACTGGCGCTGAAGAAACCTATGCTGCCGCATTGCTGCGCGCCTACCAGGCCTTTTGTCAGCAGCAGGAGATGACCGCATGAGCCGCACCGCTACTTACCATACTACCGTTGCCTGGAAAGGCGAGCATTGGGGGCATATTGTTATGGGCAATGGTCCCGAGATGGATTTTTCTGCCCCGCCCGACGCGCAAGGCCACGCCGGCGTTTTCACCCCCGAGGATGCCTTTGTGGCCGCCGCCAACACCTGCATCATGATGATGTTCATCTGGGCAGCAGAGCGTTATAAACTCAAGCTGGTCTCTTACGACTGCCGGGCTGAGGGCACCAAATTGATCGAGTTGGATCGCACGGAGACTTTCACCCATCTGCGCCTGTTCCCGGTGATCCAAATCGCTGCGGGTGATGAAGATCCCAAGATCGTTGAAGCCCGCACCGGCAAGGCGCTCCAATCAGCGCAGAAATACAGCCTGGTGGCCAATTCAGTGAAATCCGAGATCGTGATTGAACCACGAATTGAGGTCAAATGATGAAAACCGATTACGTTGAACTTCACCAAACTCTGGAAGAGCGGCTGGCTCAGCTTGGGGCCGAAATTCCTGGGCCGATGAGCGGTTTTGCCCGGCTGCATAAAAAAGTGGTCGGAGATGGCGCGCTGAGTTGCAAAGTCAAGGAGATGATGGCTCTGGCCATCAGCATTGTGGTGGGTTGCGAAGGCTGCATCGCCTATCACGTTCACGACGCTGTGAAAGCCGGTGCAACCCGTGCAGAGCTGCTGGAAGCGGTTAGCGTGGGGTTGATGATGGGCGGCGGACCGGGCTCGATCTATGCCGCCCACGCCCTGGAGGCTATCGAACAATTCTTGCCAGAAGCATGATTTCTTAATTGTAATGAGGACGGTTATGAAAAACATGAACATTGCTATCGTAGGGTTAGGAAACATTGGGCGCATCCTGGTCAAGCGTTTGCTAATCGGAGGTGTTCCAGTACACCAGATCGTGGTTGTGGATGCCGACGAATCGAAGGCCCAGGCTTGTGCGGCCGAATTTGGCGTGCGCGCTGCATCTTTGGGCGATGAGTTCGTGACCAGAGCAGACGTTCTGCTGCTCTCGCCTGCGCCCAAGGCCGTGCCCGAGGTGCTGCAAGCCCTGGCGCCGCGCCTGTGCGCTGGGCAGATCGTCGTCTCGTTTGCGGCGGCGATCGCCCTTGCACACCTGGAGCAGATCGTTCCCGAAGGCGTGACCGTGGTACGCGTCATGCCAAACGCGCCATCCCTGGTTGGCCACGGCCTGAACCCGGTCGCTTTTGGCCAACAGGCAGACGATGCGGCACACAAGATGGTTCACGAACTGCTCGCCTGCTTGGGCGAGACCATCGAAGTGCGCGACGACCAGATGAACTGGTGCGTTGGGTTGAGCGGGGCGGCTATGCGCTCGCTGCTGCCGGCACTAGAAGGCATGTTTCAGGCCGGGATCGAAGCCGGTCTGAACAAAAGCGAGGCGCGGCAGGTGGCTGGCGCAGTCATGCAAGGAACAGCCGCCCTGGCGCTGCAAACAGAATTATCGCTTGAGCAGATCAAAGCCCTAACCCCCATGCAAACCGTCGACGAAGCCGCTGTAGCGCAGGTTTACCTGGAAGCAGCACGCAGCGCCAAAGCCAAGATTGATGCTTTGCAGCAAAAACTGGCAGGAAACTAAAGACGAGCATGCCCAAAAAACATCACCGTAAACCCTCTCGCCTGCCACAAATCCTGGCCATTGGAGGCCTGGCCTTGTTGGTCGTCGCTATCCTGGCATTCAAGGAAAAACCCCCGGCTGTTGCTCCCACCAATGCCAATCCCAACAATAAATTTGCTGCCACTGCTGCCACCGAGTCTGCCCAGGCGCAGCTCGCCCGCTCCCTGGCCGAGAACCGCCCCACCCTGGCTTTCTTCCACTCCGACACATGTCACCAATGCCAAGTGATGATGGAAACGGTGAGCCAGGTTTACCCTGACTTCGCTGAGACGGTGGTGCTGGTGGATATCAACGTGTACGATGAAAACAATGAGGCATTGCTGAACAGGGTCGGCTTGCAGTTTATCCCCACGCTCATTTTCTACGATCAAACCGGGGAAGAACAGGTTTCGGTGGGGGTGATGGAAGCCAAGCAACTGCGCCAAACGCTGGCTGATCTTGCCGAAGGAGATTGACATGACCTTCGACCCGGCCTCTCTGCAAACTGCTTCCTTGCTGGCCTTTGTGCTCGTTTTCCTGGGCGGGGTCGTCACCAGCCTGGGTCCGTGCAATGTGGCCACCATCCCCTTGATCGTAGGTTATGTGGGCGGCAGTCGTGATCTATCGCGCGCCCGCTCCTTCAGCCTCTCGCTGGCTTTTGCCATCGGGTTGGCGCTGACTTTCATGCTGCTGGGTCTACTGGCAGCCCTGATCGGCGGATTGATTGGTACGGCCACGCGGTGGTGGTATTACCTGGTAGCCGGAATCTGTTTCTTGATCGGCATGAATATGCTCGGTGTGCTCAAGTTCAACCTGCCGATGGCTTTTGGAGGCTTGCGCGAGCGCATTGGGTTGAAGGGCGTCCCCGGCGCGCTGGCTTTGGGCCTGGTCTCTGGCCTGGTGGCCTCGCAGTGCGCCACGCCCGTACTGGCTGCCATCTTGACCTACGTGATGGCTAAGGGAGCGCTGGCCTATGGCGCGGCGCTGCTCTTCGTCTACGCCCTGGGGCGCGGCGTACCGGTGGTGCTGGCTGGAACCTTCACCGGGGCGTTGAAAAGCTTCCAGAAGCTGGGGCGCTGGTCCGAGATGATCGAGAAAGCCAGCGGCGTGATCGTGATCGGTGTTGGGTTGTATTTTTTGTGGATTGCCTAATGGAAGCAAACCGGGCGCTCAGCTTTACGGATCGGAAGCGCGTAGGGGCGCTGATTTTGTTTGGTACGCTGGTACTGGCCCTCCTGGCAATCAAATCGTTCAATGATGGCTGGTTTGAGCCGCAAACCTCGCTGGCGTTGAACGGCCAACCCGCACTAGTGTTTTTTACCCTTGGTCGCGGCTGCGAGTGCCAGATGGTTGTGATTCGCGGCGCTGAAGCGCAATTGGCTGCCTGGCCGGTGGCATTGGCAGAGCAGATCCCGATCTTGCGCGTGGATTTCAGCCGCCGCCCTGACCTGGTAAGGCAGTACAACGTGGCACGCGCACCGGCCCTGGTGCTGCTGAACGAAACCGGGCAGGTAGTCTGGAAACAGGACCTTGGCTTGAGTGATGAAGCGCCGCTCGATCTGATCCAGGCGCAAAGCCAGGTGGAAGCGCTTATTTTTGGCGATGTGAAGTAAATCTGTGGCCTTGATGGCCGATTAGAACAAAAAAGGAGATAAATATCGAATGACAATTCAGGTGATGGATGTCGAATCCATGCAAAACTTTTCGGCGGATGGAGCACAGCATATCGTTCTGCATAAGTCTGAAGGTTTGGTCACGCTGCTGGTGTGTCTCGAGCCGGGCCAGGAAGTTGGGCCATGCGTGATGAGCACTCGTGTCCAATATGTGGTGATGGCAGGCCGTGGGCAATTGCATGTCGCAGAAGAACAGGCCGAGCTAAAGACTGGCTCAGTGGTGGTTGTACCTTCCGGTATCGTTCGCAGAATTGTTGCGGTTGAGCAGATGCGGATCCTGGCAGTGCAGGTTCCATAAAAGAGAAGAAGAGAGTGGCCAGGGCAGCGCCCACACTGTTTGCGATTTTTGCGCATCCCGATGACGAAACCTTTCGTCCGGGCGGGACGCTGGCGCTGCTCGCCCGGAGTGGGGTTAAAGTACATGTGCTGACCTTGACTCACGGTGAGGCTGGCTCATGCGGCGAGCCTGCACTGTGCATACCGGACGAACTGCCTGGCGTGCGCGAGCACGAGTTGTGCTGCGCCTGCGCTGCATTGGGGATTGAACCACCACGTCTGCTGAGTTACCCGGATGGCGGCCTGACGGATGCCGATCCCGAACGAGTGGGCGCCGATATTCTAGCTGTCGCCCGCCAGGTTCATCCGCAGGCGCTGCTCAGTTTTGGGCCAGATGGTCTTTCCGGACATCCCGACCATATCATTGTTGGGCAATGGGCAGCCGAGATTTTCCGTAGTACAGAAGAGCTAGCCGCCTTATACACCGTTGCAGTACCGCAGTCGCTGGCCACGCGGTTGGGGATGAAGCAAGTTCATCCCGTTCCAGATGAGACCTTAGCCCTTGCTGTGGATGTAACCTCGGTTTGGGAGAGAAAGCTGGCCGCCATGCGCTGCCATGCTACCCAGTGGAGTTCATCGCCAATACTGAGCGCCCCGTCCGAACAACAGCGCCTGTTTTTTGGACAGGAACACTTTGTGCGAGCAGCAGCGCGCAGCTCCGCCGATGATTTCCTGCCGCAGGTACTCCAAGGATATTTACGATGACTGAAGCCATTCAAAAGGAAATTTTTGAAGCGCAGACGCTGGCGAACTTCATCCGCTTCCCTATGATGTTCCTGGGCGGGGTCTTTGTGCCGTTGGACTCCATGCCTGCCTGGCTGCAGGTTGTGGCTCGTTTCTTGCCGCTGACCTATTCGGTTGAAGCACTGCGTATGGCATTGTCGGGCGGATCGTGGGCTACCGCTGCACTCGATCTGGGCGCGCTGGCGGCCTTCAGCGCAGGCTTATTCTTGTTAGCGGTTTATACATTGGCGCGGCGCATTGAGTGAGAGAGCTAAAAGGAGTTCTATAATGGAAAATGAGAAAGATCAGTCCAAACCCAAACCTGGCAAAGAGCCGGTAAAACCGCAGTGTTCCTGCGTAACAGACCCATTTACCAGCTTGCCGCCCGAACTCAGGCCGCGCAAGAATACGATGGGTGGGCTGCGCAAGGTGGCCTGTCCTGCCTGTAGCCTGACCTATTGGACCAATCGTAAAACCGACCTGTGCGCAGACTGCGAGAAAAAGGGTGTGCGCCTGCCAGAAGAAAACACGCAGGCCGGAGAATAGCCATGTTGGATATCAAAGTGCTCGGCCCTGGCTGCCAGAAATGTTACCAGATGGAACAAATGGCCATGGATGGATTAGAAGCATTATTGGATGAGAATCCCAGTTTGGAAGTTTCGCTGGAGCACATCGAAGACCTGTTAGCAATCGAGCAGTATTCGATCTTCTTTACGCCCGCGCTGGTTGTGAACGAGAAAGTAGTGTGCGCCGGGCGCGTGCCCAGCCAGGAAGAAGTCATTGGCTGGTTCAGAAATGCGCTTTAAAAACCGATTTGATAGAAACGAGTGAGGAAATCACATGCCTGCTTCTCTTCGCCCGATGGGCCAGCTAAAAGAATTGCTCAACAATCAAACCGAGGTTACTGTTCAGGCTGGTAAAACTGTCCGTGAAGCTTTGGTTGCACTGCAGATCAAACCGGAGATCGTTGCGGGGGTTATCGTCAACGGAGCGCTTGAATCCAAAGATTACATGCTCCAGGATGGCGACCAGGTAAAGCTCATGGCTGTCATGAGCGGCGGATAGAGGCCAGTCTATAAAGTAAGACCGCCCGAGGTAGACCATGGTCAACGTCAAAATACTCAGTTACAAAGGCCCGCAGCGGTATGCCGTCAAGCGAACATTGCTAGCTGCGTGGAGTGAGCTGCGTAAAACGCATCCCGACTTTGAGATGACAATGACGGAACTAAAAACGATTGAGGCCATGGAACAGTACACCCCGGTTCTTATCCTGCCCAGCCTGGTGGTGAATGAAAAGCTGGTCTGTGTGGGGCGCTTTCCCAAAAAAGATGAGCTTATTCGTTGGCTGGAGGAAGCCACGATGCTTTGAGTTTTCGCTTGCAACCAGCTTGCGATAGATGCTATTGACAAAATATGGTTTACTGCAATATAGTTCAACATAGATTGAAGTATTGTGAGGACAGTAGTTGTCTTACTGGCCTTCTTTACAGAAAAGTTTTTTCAGCAAGATATTTCAACGTATATTGAAGTATCTTTGCGAAAAAGGTCTAGATAAATAATGTATATCGTTCAGCGACCACCAAGTTTTTCAGAGGAAATTCCCGCCTGTTGAAAAACACACTGACAGAATCATGCCAAATTTTTCACTTAAACCCATAAAACCAACCAAGGAGAATGATCATGTTCAAAACAATCGTTTTAGCACAACGGATCTATCACCGGCTTCGACCGCCCTGGTGAATTGCGTTATTGGAATAAAACGCTCGGCGTGAAAAAGGTCATTCTCACTTACGCGATGGGGATCGAACATCTGGACGACAGGTATGCCCCAGTGTCCGTGCTATTGATCCCGGCGATTCGAAAAATCCCTATACCGGGTATGGCACTTGTTTATGTCTGGCTCAGCGCATGGTTTCGAAGTCGGGCAACTGAACGTCAACCAGGCGTTATTGGCGCGCCCGGATGCAAACGTTCATCGCGACCTTACCCATCACAAACGTTAGCGCCAGCGAGGCATCTACCTTTGCCAGGGCGCTTGGAAGCCGCTTGCCTACCTACGATGAAATAACCGAATTCTTAGGTGAAATGAAATCAAGAAATCAAATATTTCCATCATCTTCCTACCTGGAATGGTTAGACCAAGAGCAAAAGGATGCATTGTATTACAGCGGTTAGTAATGCATCGAACGCACCTGTCTTAAGAGGCTCCATCCCAGATCAACCCTATTCTTTTGTTACGTTTCGGATTGTAAGAACTCACTAAAAACCACGAAGAACGCAACCCAATCCATCAATCAAAAACCGAAGAAAATTCAATGCAGACAGCTATTTGCGGAGCATGTTACTATGCATCCTGCCGGACAGTGGACCAGTGCCAACCGAGCGCAAATGGTCCACGCTCTGGGATTGCCCGATGAGCAGGTGCGGTGCGGGTGATATACCCTACGATTGGCGGCGCCTTTGGCGGGAGCGAGCTTCCTGCAACCGTCAACGCCGAATTAGCGGTGGTCCAAATCCAGAAACAACTCTACGCCAGAAAAGTCCTGTGGTGGACAGCCGAGCGCCTGGATCAGGCGCGTCCAATAGTTGACCTGGGCGGCAGTGACAGCCAAAATCACGATTTCGCGTTCATTGAAATGCTGCTTCAGCTCAGCGAAATGCGAACGGGGGAAGTTCAAGGGCGTGCTGGAGACCAGCCTGGCATATTCAATGGCCAGGCTTTCTCTTTTGCTGAACGAAGGAAATTCTTCTACCGGCTTATGGCCTTGCAGAGCGGCCAGTTCATCGGGGGAGATCAGCTTTTCCCACCCGGCCGAGTTCATGTCTACGCAAAACGGGCAGCCGGCGGTGAAGGACACGGCCATGCGAACCAGTTTCAAAATCCGTTCATCGAGCTTGCCATCCTGATGGGCAATCAGGCCCTCAAGCACAGCCGAACTGACAGCCGCCTTGGGGTACCAGGCTAGCAGCCGGGCAGGCAGCAGGTCTGCACCGCTCATGCGGCGAGCAACCCACAGGCCCAGGCGCAGGAACCAGGGGATTTTTGTTGGAGGAGAGATAAAGGCCAGATTGTGTGAGGTTGGTGAGGTGTGCATACTATGTTGCCTTCGTTAGATGATTGCACATATTATCCCACAAAGAGGCTCATTCCTGCGGTTAAAGACAGTCTTTGAAGTTATCCTTGTCTATTCGCTGAAAAATCTAGCGAAATCACGAATTAGCTGATCAGCTCAAGGGATGAATCCTTGACGAATAGCGTTTCCTCGTATATAATTCAACGCATGTTGAACTACTCGCCCGAACCTGCTTCACCCCCTATCGATCTGAACCAGATGGCGAAGTGGCTGAAAGTGCTGGCCGAGCCTAACCGCTTGCTGATCTTTCACCTTTTAACGGAAGGCGTGCAGTGCAACTGTGAGTTAGGCGATCATCTTCAGATGGCACCCAACCTGATCTCTCACCACCTGCGCGTGCTGCGCGAGGCTGGCCTGATCGATGTCGAACGCGACGCCGTAGATGCTCGCTGGATGTATTATTCAATCAACCGCCGGGCGCTGGAAGCGCTCAACCAGGCCTGGGGGACCTTCTTTGACCCGCAGCGCATCAGGCCCCGCCGCCTTACCTGTGGCCCGCAGGGCGAGTTCATTCGCACGGATCAGATAAAAGTAAGTTAATTTTTTTACCCAAATACTTCAACGGAGACTGAATTACTATGACGCAAACAATTCCCATCACTGACATGCTCCAGCCGCAAGCAGTAAAGGCTGAGGTAGAGATATTCGACCCGCCTATGTGCTGCCCAACCGGCATGTGCGGGCCAACTATTGACCAGACTTTGCTAGACCTGAACGAAATGGTGCTGGCGCTCCAGGCGCAAGGGGTCAGCGTGGCGCGCTACCAAATGACCAGCCATCCAAACGCCTTTCTCAACAACAGCGAAGTAATGAGACTCGTGCGAGAGCAGCAAATGGCCGCTTTACCCATCACGGTGGTGGATGGCAAAATCATTAAAACCCAGGCCTATCCTTCCCTGGAGGAAGTTGAAGCCCATCTCAACGGAGCTGCAGCATGACCCAGTACATTTTCTTTTCCGGCAAGGGCGGTGTGGGCAAGACCAGCATGGCCTGCACGCACGCCGTGCGCTATGCCGATGAAGGCAAACGCACCCTTATTGTTACCACCGACCCGGCTTCCAACCTTTCTGACACTTTTGAGCAGCCCATCGGCCACCAGATTTCCCCAATCACGGGGATCCCCAATCTGTGGGCGATGGAGATCGACCCCGACAAGGCCACCCAGGAATACATCGACCGCGCCATGGCACCTATCCGCGCTGCCTTCCCACCGCAGATCGTGCAAGTGATGGAAGAGCAGATGAGCGGTCCCTGCACGGCAGAAGTAGCCGCTTTTGACCGCTTCACCGATTTCCTTGAAACGCCTGCCGAAAGCGGCACGACCTTTGACGTGGTGATCTTTGACACCGCCCCCACCGGGCACACCATCCGTTTGCTGGAGCTGCCTGCCGAATGGAGCCAATCCATCGACGCTGCCAGCGCGGGCAATGGGCAGACTTGCCTTGGCCCAGCCGCAGCAATCCAGGAAGCCAAGAGCAAATACGAGCATGCCCTGGCTGCCATGCGTGAGAGTAGGCAAACCACATTCTTCTTTGTACTCCACCCTGAGGCAATTTCAATCAAGGAAACCCGCCGCGCCATCACTGAGCTGAGCAAACTGGGCATCCAAAACTATCGCCTGATCATCAATGGCATCATCCCGCCCGAAGGGGCCCAAAATGCTTTGTTTGCCGCCCGCGCTGAAATGCAAGCAAGGTACCTAACGCGAATTGAAGCCGATCTGCCCTACCAGAAACAGCGCATGTTCCTGCTGGCGGGTGAGATCAAAGGTGTCCAGCGGCTGCGCCAGGTAGGGAAAATCTTCTTCGATGGAACCGCCACCAAGGGGTTTGAAGCCGAGTATATCCAACCTCAAGCTGTAATTTCGGCTACGCCTCTTGAAGATGTGCGGGTGCGCCTACAGCCGAATGGGCATCGCCGGACGGTGTTCTTTGCAGGCAAGGGCGGGGTGGGCAAGACTGTCGCCTCCTGCATCACGGCCGTCTGGCTGGCCCGGCATGGATACAAGACCCTGCTCCTGACCACCGACCCGGCTGCGCACCTGGGCGATGTCTTAGACAGCCCTGTAGGTGACGAGATTGCTCCGGTCGCTGGGCAGGCAAACCTGTGGGCGGTCAAGATTGACCCCAAGGCCGCGGCTGAGACCTACAAGGAACGCATCCTGGAAGATGCCCGCCAGCGTGGTCGCCCCGAGAAGGCCATTGAAGTGATGGAAGAAGAGCTCAACTCGCCCTGCACAGAAGAGATGGCTGCATTCGATAAGTTCATCGAGTATGCATCTCAAGACGAGTGGCAGGCAGTGGTTTTCGATACGGCTCCTACAGGCCACACCCTGCGTCTGCTCGAACTACCCGTAGACTGGAGCGAACAGCTTGACGTGAAAATATTCGCTTCGGTGGATACCTCAGCGGCAGATGATGTAGCCAAGCAGCGCTTCGGCAAGGTCATCGAGATGATGCGTGATCCAGAGCAAAGCACGTTTGCGTTCGTGATGTATCCCGAAGCCACACCGGTCCTGGAAGCCTGGCGGGCGGCGCGCGAATTGGGCACGGTCGGTATTCAACCCGGTCTGGTGGTTGCCAATATGGTCATCCCGCCGGAGCAAGCCAATACCCCTTACACCCGCACCCGGCGCACCATGCAGGAGAAATACCTGCTTGAAATCGCCGAACGCTTCCACTTGCCGCTGGCGCAGATCCCACTCCTATCCCATGAAATCAAGGGGCTGGAGATGCTGGCCGAGTTAGGCGAGCAGGTATATCAAATGCAGGCTCCGCAAGTCGGGTGACCGGCTGAGCCATGTTGCCGGATCCAAGACGGGAAAACCGCCCATCCGGCAACATGGTTGGGAGGTTTCTGATGATAGAGATCAAATCGAATAGAATGCTGGTGATCTTAGCGCATCCTGATGATGAGAGTTTTGCCGCCGGTGGAACGCTGGCAAAATACGCCCATCAAGATGTGCAGGTCATTTTGTTGTGCGCCACGCGTGGAGAAGCCGGTATTCCAGGAGTAAGCCCGAAAGAAGCCGGAGACATCCGGGAACGTGAGCTGCGTAAAGCTGCGGAACATCTGGGACTTGAAGTTTATTTCCTTGATTATCACGATGGCGAACTGGCAAAGGTTAAACCGGAAGTCCTATCAGACACTATTGGGTGTTGGATTGACCTCGTGCAGCCGCAGGTCATCCTCACATTTGGCCCGGAAGGCGTTTCGGGACACTCCGACCACATCACAATCTCACAGGTAGTTACCCGGGCGTATGATTGCTGCTATCACAAGGGCCTGCTGCTCTACATTCACCCATCTAAAGCAACTGCCCTGGGCTGCGGCGTTACAACCTTAGAAGCAGATGCTGAGCAGCCGTTGGTTAAGATCGATATCTCTGAGTATAAACTGCACAAAGTGCGCGCCATCCAAAGCCATGCCAGCCAGAACCCCGGCTTGCCTGATGGCCCGGAAGAAGCGATGGATCAAATCCCCTGCCACGAGATTTATACGATTGCACGGGATGCAAAAACGGTGGATAATTATCCGGACTGGTTTGAGACGGTAAGGAAAGAGAGTACATGAATAAGCGTAAAGTATTGTTCCTTTGCACCGGAAACTCATGCCGCTCACAAATGGCCGAGGCGCTCGTCACCGCCAGGTCAGGCGAGCGTTGGGAAGCAGTCAGTGCGGGCACCAGGCCGGCAGGCTATGTTCACCCCAAGGCACTGACGGTTTTGGCTGAGATCGGCATCCACCACGAAGGCCGCTCAAAGCTGGCCGATGAATTCCGGGGGATAGATTTCGACCTGGTGGTGACCGTCTGCGACTCGGCGGCCGAGGAGTGCCCTGTCTGGCTGGGGAAAGGCAAGCGAATTCACCACAGCTTCCCCGACCCAGCTAAAACCGATAATATGAATGATTTCCGCATGGTGCGGGATGAAATAGCCCGCGTGATCCCCTCTCTGCTGGATACATACGAGAAAGATATAAGGAGTTGATGATGACTGATACAGCCTTCGATAATATCGAAATTGCACCCCCAGCCGTGGTGCAACAGGCGGCGCGTGACTTCGCCGCTGCCATGGCCGAAACGCCGCAGTTCAAAGCCTATGAGCAGGCGACTTATGCTTTCCGGCAGGATCAAGAGGCTCAACAAGCAATGCAGGTTTTTCAGCAAAAACAGCAGTCGCTGTATGCCCTGTTGATGCTCAACGCACTGAACGCCGAACAGAGCGCTGAACTCGAGAGTCCGAAAAGCGCATTTTTTGACCGAGAGGTGGTGCAGGCATACCTTTTGGCCCAGGATGAGTTACTTGCGCTTTGCCAGGTGCTCGGCGACCAGTTGTCCGAATCCATTGGCTTAAATTATGCTGCGGTCTGCGCTGCAAGTTGTTGCGGCGGATAGGAGGCAGTGATGCAAATTATTCTTACCCCATCGATGGAAGAAGCTGCTGATACCCTCATCGGAAATCTACTGGCTTCTGAAGCATTTATTCGTTATCAACAAGCTCAAGCCCGCTTGAATGATGATCAACTGGCGCAAGCTTTGCTGAAACAACTCTCGCAGGCCCAGGCTGAGTTGCGTAATAAACAAGCTGATACCCACTTATCCAAAGAAGAGATTGATTCATTGCGGGCGTTGCAAGAGGAGGCACAAAACAATACGGTTATAAAGAACTATGCCCAGGCTCAACAAGAAGCGGTCAGTTTCCTGCGTGAGATCAATAGTGAAATCAACCAGTTGTTAGGGATTGATTTTGCCTCTTTTGCCAAACATTCAAGTTGTTGTTGAGGCCGTAGGATAGCAGAAGATGAAAGCACCAGTGCTGGTACAAATCATTGGCGCACCGATCGCCTGCGAAGATGGCTTGAAAGACTCCTGGCGCGAGGTGGCAGATTGGGCGGCGGGGCAGTTAAAGGCGCGCTTTGGCAAAGCTGTTCAAGTCAGGTATACCAAGCAATAACCTCGGCAGGTCAATCACAGGTACCATTGGTGACCATGCGTATGGTCCACTGCATGCACTCCGACCTAGACTTTAAAGAAGCTTACCCAGACAATAGCATCCAGGATAACTGTTTGCAGGCAAAAAAGGATACCGCCGACCAAGGCCAGCCAGTGCGCCCAGCGGGGTTGGCGAGGCTCAACAGCCAGCAAAGCCCATAAAGGCCCAGCGAGGCAACGGCTACCGTCCATAAGTCCAGCCTTACCAGCCACAACAAAGCCTGACCGGGCTGCTCTGCTGCCAGTAATGTCAGCGGCATCCACAGCGCAGAGGGGAGCAAAATGGCGACATAGATGGCCTCGAAAAGCCCAAAGCCAAACCGGCCTGCTACCCGTGCCATTTCCGGCGCCAATCGAAAGAGCAAAAAGTAAGTGAAGGCAAAATAACCGCCAGCGCCCAGGAACATGCCAACCGTATAGAAAGGGCGAATCCCCTCGGGTACGCCGCCCCACAATAAGCCGGCCGCGCCAGGTCGGGTCAGGGGACCCAGCACGTAACTCAACAGTACAGCAATTCCCCCAACCAGGATAATGATCAACAGTTGTTTTTTCTTGTCCATAGTGATAATTGGTTGCGAATCATCCTAATATCTTCTTTGTTTTCCAGGCCCGGTAAGCAAACAAGATAGGAAGGCCCAGGCGCATGCCAATGCCAACCAATCCCCACATAGGATGCAATCTTATCTTCAAGGTGATTTCATCCATCACGTCGGTGACCTGTTCATTGATTACTTTGTAAGTATGCTGGTGGACCCACTCGGCAAAAGGGCCGCGCAATTGGCGGTCGGTAAAGCCGTTGGGCGAAACGCCCTCAATGCGCGCCAACCAGTGAATGGGCAGCGGTCCCAACCACAGGGTAAAACTCATCTCATCCCCTTCTGCTAAGACTGCTGGAGCGTTGTGCACTCGGGCGATGATTGGCGGAGGGGTAATCTCGGCCATGCTGGCAGAGCGGCTGTGAAATTCGGCCACGCGTGCCAATGAAGTATTGACCTGAAACTGGTGACGGTAGATCATGGTAGACCCTCTAGCAGTGCAAGCGTGGCGGCCAGAACCTGGGCTTGTTGATCTGACCGCGAGATGGCTGCCGGGTTATCGCCCGCCTGGCTGCCATATCAGTGTTTCACCCCTGATCACAAAGCCAGCCAAAGGCCCAAGGATCAATAACCCAATCAGTGCCAGGAAAATCCACCAACCTTTAGGCATGGGCTGCCTCCTTTTCTGTCGCCAGGCGCTCACGGCGGGCGGGCAGAACGACGCGCCGGTACACAAAAGTGATCACCCAGGTCATCACCAGCGTACTGAAGATGCCTGGCGCCCAACGGCCTACCTGCTGAATTAGAAAACCACCCAGCGTGGGGGCAATCACGCGCGTGATGGCCTCCAGCGAGCCAGCAATACCCAGGGTACCGCCCACTTCATCTCGACTGACCGATTTGCTGATAGCACTTTGCAGAACCGTATTCAGCACACCACCGGACAGCGCCAGCGGAAGTATCACAATCAGCAGCAGCCACAGCCGGTCCGTGAAGGCCCAGGCAAACAGTGCGCCCATCATAACCCACAGGCCGGCAACGATGAGCCAATTCTCGCGGAAACGTCGCGTCAGCATGCCGATCAACCCGGCCTGCGTAATCACAGAAATAAGCCCCACGTAAGCCAGCACGTAGCCCGTGGTTTGGGATGTCAGGCCAATGGATTGGGCGTACAGCGAGAAAACACCTTGAAAAGTGGCAAAAGCTAGCCCATAAAAAAAGCGGATGTACAGCAAGGGGCCTACTGTCGGCCGGTTCAGCGCCTGCAGCAGAGCTTTGAGCGTGAAAGGAGGGCGCTGATTCTGGGCCATCGCTAAACGCCGCTCTTCGGTAAGTGATTCGGGCAGCAGGAAGAAGATGGCAAACAGGTTTGAGAATGAAACCGCGGCAGCCACAAAAGCCGGTGCGCTGTATCCCCATTGGCTCAGCGCCCCACCCGCCGCCGGCCCAATGATAAAGCCCAGCCCAAAGGCTGCGCCGATCAGGCCCAGGCCTTTGGCCCGGTTTTGTTCGTCGGTCACATCCGTAATATAGGCCTGGGCCACGATAATATTACCGCCGGTCAAGCCAGCGAAAATGCGACTGAGAAAGAGCACGCCCAGGATCATGGTGTTGGCAGCCTGGGGGGCGATCCAATTGGCCAAAAGCTGCCCCAGCGGGGCGGCAAAACCCAACAGCAGGAAACCCACAAAGGTGCCGGCTACAGAAATTAGCAGCACTGGACGGCGGCCCAATCGATCTGACAGGCGGCCCAACAAAGGCGCGCCGATCAACTGTGCAGCAGCATAAGAGGCCACCAGCAACCCTACAATCACCGGCGTAGCGCCATAGGAATCAGCATAATAGGGTAACAGGGGCAAGATCAGACCAAAGCCCAGCAGATCCACAAAAACAATTACAAAAATTGTCAATAAGCGTGAGTTCTTCATATCAAACAATCCGCTTTCCTGCTATAAAACTGATCGAGCTTACCAAAACGCTCAAGACCGTTCCCCAAAGCATATCCACCATGCTGAGCAGCGCGGGCCAATCTTTCAGGGTGGCGAGATTGGTCAAATCATAGGTGGCATAGGTGCTCAGCCCATATAGAGCCGCACGTAACAGGGTCGTTTTGAGCGAGTTGGCTTTCAGTCCTGGCAAAACGACAAACACCAAAAGGCCTACGATGAATAGCAAATAGAACAGGATCGCCACAAACCAGTTGGGGCTAGGGGCCATCAAAAAGCCAAGATACTGCTGATAAAACGAACGCGCTGCCAGTCCCAGCCAAAGCATGTCAATGACAAAGAATGCTGCCAACGATACAAGATAAAGTTTAAGATACCTCATCATCTTCCTCCTGAAGTTCAGTTTTGATCTGGATCAAGACTTCGTTGCGCGCCAGAAACCCCGGCACCCAGGGGGGATTATATCCAGCTACGATGAAGTCTCCTGCTGTTTCAATGCCTTGTTCATGCAGCCACTGAATGAGGCGCTGCTTGTTTTTCTGGATTGTATCTTGCCGGAAGTACCCGGAAAACCGGATCGCAGCCAGGGAGCGGGCGGGTATCAGCCTGAAGTGAACCCGGCTGTCTTTCGGATGTGGCAGTGTTTCCAGGGTGTATGCGGATGGCATGATGAAAGCCACCGTGAAACTGGATTCACCAGTAACAGTAACCGGCGTGGTCATAGCAATTTTTTCAGATTGAGATGCCTGAACGGGGGTGGTCATCTCGATTTTTTGTTTCGAGACATTATTGCCGAAAATATATCCCGCCAGGACACTGAAACCTTTTTCAATAGCCGATTGATATTGCTTTTCGTCAATGACCACCTCAGCTTGAACGTAAGCAGGGTAATGCCGGATTTCAATTTCGTTTTGTTTCTTGATTACAGAATACTTCGGGGTTTCTGTCATTTGGGGTTCCCTTTCATCTTCAATTCCATCGTGCGCTGGGCCAGGTTGCGAATCATGCCAGCAAAGATCAAACGATGGATGGGATATAAAAGATACCAATAAGCCAGGCCAAACAAGCCTTTGGAGGCAAAGAAAGTCGTTTGCACCAGGCGGGTTTGCTCACCAGGATAGGAATGGGTTTCAAATTGTAGCCAGGCACGGCCTGGGAGCTTCATTTCTGCACGCAGAAGCAAGCGCTTATCTGCCTCCACGGCCTCCACTCGCCAGAAATCAATCACATCCCCCATCCTAATGCTCTCAGGGTCGCGCCGCCCACGGCGCAATCCCACACCGCCGATCAGCCGGTCTATCCAGCCGCGCACACGCCAGACCCAATTCAAGTACAGCCAGCCCGTTTGTCCACCCAGGCGGCTGATCATTTTGAAAACGATGGCAGGGGCAGCGGGTACAAATTGCTGCCGTCTTTCGATGATCATTCCTTCTTGGGTGGATAAGACAACTGGAACAACATCGCCCTGGCTGGTCACCAGCGCGTCGCTCCAGGATGTTTCGATATGATGGGCTTCTAAATCAGCCAGGGCCAGCGCGACCGCTGATGGGTAGTCCATCGGCTCGATTTGGGGAAACAGTTCCCGCGCAGAATCATCACGAACGATGACTTCATTGCGTAAGCCATCAATCAGCGGGCGAGCGATACTCGCCGGAATAGGCGTGACCAGGTTAACCCAATGGGATGAAAGCCGAGGGGTGAGTACCGGAACGGATAACAACCAACGGCGCAAGCCGCGCGCCCGCGCATATCCTAACATCATATCCCCATAGGTGAACACGTCAGAACCGCCGATTTCAACGATCCGGCCGCTGCTTTGCGGTGTTTCAAGAGCAGCAGCCAGGTAGTTGAGTACATCACTTATCGCAATCGGCTGCACGCGGGTGAAAACCCAGCGCGGGCAGATCATGACCGGAACACGTTCGGTCAGGTAACGGATCATTTCGAATGAAATACTGCCCGATCCCACCACAATGGCAGCCCGAAATTCTGTAACAGGCACGCCCGCTTCCTGGAGCGCTTGCCCCGTTTGGTGGCGCGAGCGCAGATGTTTCGAAAGATCGGCTGCCGGGTCGCCTAACCCGCCCAAGTAAATGATACGCTCGACACCATTAGCGCGGGCCGCATCCCCAAAATTACGGGCTGCCTGGATGTCGCGCTGGTCGAAATCTGCCCTGCCGCTCATGCTGTGAATCAGATAATACGCTGCGCTAACGCCGATCATCGCTGTGAGCAGCGAAGTCGGTTCAAACACATCTGCCTGCAAGACTTCCACCTGGCTGAGCCATGTGCGACCTTGCAAGCGACTTCGATCTCGAACCAATACCCGAACCCGATAACCGGACGCGAGGAGCTTTGGCACTAAGCGCCCTCCAATATATCCGGTTACACCAGTTACCAGCACAAGAGCATTTTTCATCATGTCGTTCCGTAAATTGTTTACTATCCAATCCCAGCATCTGGGATGTCAAATCGTAAAATTATAATTTGTATATATTTTGTAAAACTTATTATAACATATTGTATAGGATAATAGTCGAAATTGTCAAGATAGATGTTTGCGATTGGAGAGAACCCGATTTGGATACAGAGCGCATCCGTTCCTGGGTGGAGCAGTTTGGCGAGGCGTTAGATTTACCCGATCTGTGGAAGATAATTGCACAGTTGCTGTAGCTGCTTTGTTTGCCTGGCGGCGATCGTTCGCATTGACAAAGCCAAATTCCGGCGCATAATTAAATATAGTGCTCATCACTGTGCTTCCTACCTGGCAGCTTCAGGGCATTTGGGGATCTTCTCAGCCCTGACTGTTTCATCACTCCTCATTACCGTTCCGACCACTGTTTCCAGTCATATCGATCGTGTCCATGAGCCTGCCTGGCTCTCAAAGGAGCAGAAATGTCTGTTCGGCCGCCATCTCTAGCAGTATTATTGGTTGTCGCTATCTATTTAACCGCCTGTAGTGGAACGCCCACAGCCACCGCGAGCGTGCCCGCTGGTATCAATGAAATTATCCTGGCATCTGACCTGACCGAGTTACAACCCGGGGAGTGCACCCTGTTGCACTGGGAAGTGACCGGCGGTTTTGAAGTGACCCTCGATCAGGAGACAGTGGCTAAAGTGGCTCTTTCGGATGATGGTTCAGTGCTATATGCCGGCACTCGCCGATCGGGCGTCTGGCGCCTGGGAACACCGGTGATACCCTGATATTATTAAACAAGAAAGGTCAACGGATGAAAAAGGGTCTGCGCTTCACGTCAGGGCTGGCTGTATTGGGGTTAAGCATCCTGACTGCTTGCTCCCGGGCACCAACGCCCTCCCCTCCAACGATCCCCCCTCAGGCCGGCACCTTGCCAACGCCGACGATCAGGCCAGAAGCCGGCTGGATCGAAGGCATCGTGCTCAGCCCAGATGGGATTCCGTTGGAGGGGGTAAACGTCCGCATCCAGGCGACTTCCAATGCCACCACCACCGACACGCAGGGGCATTTCACCCTAACCGAGCTGTCCCCAGGCTCGGCGGTCACCCTCGGCGCCTGGGCAGATGGTTACTACTGCAGCAAGGTTGAAGGGCTGGTTCCACCGGCTAGCAGCGTGACGATTAACATGCGGCTCATCCAGGCGAACGATAACCCGGCGTACGAGTGGATCCCGCCGACCGGCGTGAATTCGTGCTACTCCTGTAAACCGGGCGTGACCCAGGTATGGCTAGACAATGATGCCCACGGGCGTTCAGCGGCCAACCTGCATGTACAATGGCACGGATATTTTCGGCAACCAGAGTCCACTCACCCGTTATATCTATACCAAAGACTACGGCCAGTTCCCGATGCCTCCCGATGCTTCTCAACCATACTACGGCCCCGGCTATAAACTCGATTTTCCAACAACCACCGGCAATTGCGCCGCCTGCCACAATCCCGGAGCAGCGATCGACTCCTCTTACGGGACTGATCCCAACACGGTCTCTGGCGCCGATACATTTGGCGTGCACTGCAACTTTTGTCACAAGATTGCCGATGTTACCCTCAATCCCAATACGGGTTTGCCTACCCCAACATGCCAGGGGTTATCTCGGTGGATATTCGATGGATATTCGCCGGCCTTTCTCCGACGATCCGCTGCGCTACCAGCTTTTCTTCGGCACATTCGATGATGACAATGTACCGGAGGAAGATACTTATCTGCTCTTGTTAAGCAAAAGCCGTTACTGCGCGGCCTGCCATTCCGCTGAGTTTTGGGGTGTAACAATCTATAATTCCTATGAGGAGTGGTTGGAAAGTTCATATAGTGACCTGACCTCTGGCACAGCCCGCACTTGCCAGGAATGCCACCTGCCAGCACCCACCATACTCGAAAGCGCACCGATCACAAACGTCGCTCCGGGGATGGGCGGCGTCGAGCGTGACCCGCTGAGCATCCATGCCCACACTTTTCCGGGTGCAGGGAGCATTGAGCTTTTACAGAACGCGGTCACCATGACCGCCACCGCCCAGATTGAAGACGGGCAGGTGGTGGTGGAGGTGCAGATCATCAATGACAAGACCGGGCATTCCGTCCCCACCGATTCCCCTTTGCGTCACCTGCTCCTGCTCGTTCAGGCAGCCGATGCAGAGGGAAATGCATTACTCCAGCTTAGCGGTTCGACTGTGCCAGCATGGGGTGGGGTAGGCGAACCTACCCAGGGATATTATTAGGATCCGTTAACGCATCCGGTACTCGCTGCGCTTGAAATCAGGAAAGCCGCGCTTCTGCAGCCTCCCTTTCTTCACCCATACATCCAGTCTGGTCACCAGGTCTTTGGGCTCGCAAGTGTACTTCAGGTAGCTGCCGATCATCTGCACGCTGTGCCAGCCATCCCCGCACTTCTCCACTGCTGCCAGCGCCTCGTTCAGCCGCTCTTGCGTCCCCGCCCCCCCGCCGTACATACGATAAACCAGGTAGTCGGCCATCACTTCGGGATCATCCGGCTCCATCTGTTTCCACTTTCCAATGCCCAGCTTTTCCATGACATCTTTCATATTCACTGGCCGCAAAAGCCGCCGCGGCGTCTGAGGATCTTCGGGCACAAAGCGCCACGCCTGCGCCGAAACACCCAGCCCAGCGCCCGGCTCGTTCACGAACAGGCGCCCGCACTGCGGGCATTGGTACAGCGAGCAAGAGCGCGTCACCTGAAGCCAGTTGCGCATCGCCCGCTCCAGCTCGGCTATGCGGACCTGGCCTTGCGGCGTAGTAGTGCGCCTTTCCGCCTCCAGTTCATCCACCATCTGCTGCCAGGCCAGCAAATCACGCGACGAGATGTAGCATCCCATATCGCGGATAGCTGAGCTTGCGCCGATCTCTCTGCCGCAAGCGCACTGTTTGGCTTCAACCCGCCCCCCCGCCGGGCGTTTCCTGAAAAGTTTCGCCAGCATGTTCGAATTCCAATCCTCTCTAATTGTACCGCGTGCCTGCCTGGACTGCTACCCACTTCATCGGAAAGCGCGCCAGGCGCTCCTGGCACAAGACATCGACTACCAAGATATATGCCAATCTGACCAGCGTAGCGAACTGCCTTGCTCAACCAATTGAATGGTCTTCCAATCCAGACGGCAGGCTAGTGCAATCGTAGTCCGACGGTGCCATCCCGAGGGCGTTTAGGGAGGCCCGTCTGGCGCCGGTTCCGAAGGACCCGGGAGATAAGGAGGAATGGGGATCGTCAGCGGCTGGCCAACTTGAAGATTGGCTAGATCCAGCCCAGGATTGGCCTGAACCAAGCTTTCCAGCGTCGCGCCAAAACGTGCAGCCAGCTCGGGCAGCGTATCACCAGGGCGAACGGTGTAAGCGTACGGCGTGCCGGCCTCCAGGCCGCGCTTACGCAGCACATCGAAGCCGCCATGACCCGTTTGCCCCAGGCGGCGATCGCTCCATTCGTTATAGATGATACCTGAACCCGGTGCGTGCGGATCGTAGAGCAGGTAGCGTTGAATTAACATCGAGCCCCAAAGCTCATTGCCCCAGATCTGGGGCTGGTTGCTGACAGTGTAGGCGCGCCCTTCCGCATCGACTTCGGTGACAATAAACATATGTTCGAAGCCGGATCCGCTGGCATAGGTATACAAAAAATCCGCGGGCTGCAAAGGCCAGGCGCCAAAGTCAAATTCTGCCAGGGGGGTGTCAAATCGAAAAACCTCGTAATCGCGCTCGGAAAACAAATTCCAGGGGCGGCCATTTCCGATTGGGCGGGCCTGCCAGTAGGATATGAGCACCTGCACCGGGCCAGGCTGGTTGGGCAGCAAGCCGGCATCCCGCAGGATCGCCGCAGACAGCGGGCCGCACATATTTTCAGCAGATTCGGTTTCACCGTCCAGGAAATCGAGGTTGCGAGCGATCTGATCGGCGTCTTCAGGGTAGTATGCCAGGTAAGTCGAGGCAGTCTGGCGCAGGCGTTCTTGCCAGGGTGGGCCAGCAGTTGGAATAGGCGTGGGCATTCGCAGATCCGTATAACCGGCCTCCATCATCCAGCGGCAAATCAGCGGTCCGCCATACCGGTCGAGGCCGGCATCGCCAGCGTTGATGGGCAGGCCATCATAACCGCGCAAGTAACTGGTGATCTGCTCCCGGGCAGCAGGCGCAAGATCGGCATCGCCAATGGCCACCGCATGGATGTACAACCCCGCCTCGGCCCCCATCTCATCATCCTCGCGCAGCCAGGCAGCAAATCCCACCGTGCGCAGCGCCCGAACGAGCGGCTCGATTTCGGTATAAAAAACATAGCTCGAGTTGGGACGGGTCACCGTAATATCCACTGCGCCGCCGCCGAGATGGACATCCAAACTATCCAGGCTGTTGTTACGATAACTGCCCTGGATGATAGCTGCTCCGGCCACATCGATCTCGCCGCCATACAGCCGGGCAGCCTGCTGGAGCATGAGGAATGTGCGGGTGTTAAGGGTGTACCCGTTGATTTGCACTCGGGCGTAATCTTCAGGCGGCTGCCAGCAGCCAGCCGGTTCATAAAAAACCGGCGTGGGCGTGGAACTGGCAAGCGGGACAGGCGCCAGGGTGGGAGTGCTGGTCGCCTCCAGGGTGGGTGATTGCAACAGCGCTTCGGTCGGAGTGCGAGCTGGAACCTGGGTAGATATGGCTGTCCAGGTTGCAGAAACCAGGATGAGTTCACCGGTTGGCGTCGCAGAGAATGGCGCTGCCAATTGGCAGGCCGCCAGGCCGAGCACCAGGCAAGCCCACCCTCCGCTTTTCAAAACAATGCCCAACATCAAGCGGAATACTCTGTAAGCCTGAAACTGCTGATTATTCATTTTCATGAATACGTTCGTTTCCTCAGCGATCGAAGTCGCCTTGATCTGGGCCGGCGCTTTCATTGGTGACCAGGCTGTCATCTTCTGGGATTGTAGTCGTCTCCAAAGAATGGGTGGAAACCCGGTAATGCCCACGCAGATCATCCTGCACAGTGCCTTTCCACAGGGGAACACCGTCAAAATAAGCAGCCCGGCCGATCATGTGGGCTGCCACCGGTGCGGTGAGCAGCAGAAAGACGATGATGGCAAAAGAGCGGGTATAGATGCTAAAATCGTTGAAGTGGATCGCCGCACCCAGTAAGATCAGCCCGGCGCCCAGCGTGCCTGCCTTGGCAGATGAAGACATGCGTAAAAAAAGGTCGGGCATGCGCAGCATCCCCAGGCCGGCTAGCGCCATGAAGATCGCGCCGCCAAACATCAGCACCATCACAACCGCTTCGCGCAGCATCACCATCTCCTTTCTAAATAATAAGCGAATGCCACCGTGCCCAAAAAGGAGATCATCGCCAGGATGATAGCCACATCCAGGAAGCTCGGTTGGTTAAAGCGCACCGCATACACCACAATGAAACCCATTGCCAGGATGCTGATCAGGTCCAGCGCAATCACCCGATCAGGCAGGTAAGGGCGCGCCAGCCGGATGAAAGCGCTAACCAGGCCTGCCGATAAGACGAGCAAGATGATGTTCCAGATGAGCTCGCTCATGTCTCAAACAACTCCTTCAATCGCCGTTCATATCCTGTAAGCAGTTGCTGTTTGAATTGCTCGGCATCTTCCAGGTAGACGGTGTGGATGAACAGTGTACGCCGGTCGTTAGAAATGTCCAGGCTGAGTGTGCCAGGAGTGAGGGTCATCAGATTGGCTAACAAGACGACGGCGCGTTCGGATTTCAGGATCAGCGGCACGGCCACCACGGCCGGGCGCAGTTTCATGCGCGGGGAGAGGATGAGACCAGCCATGCGGATATTGGCACGCAGCAAATCTGCCAGAAAAAAACCCAACAACCCCAGCACAAGCGAAATCTGCCGGAAGTATTTCGGGGATTTGCCCGTGCGGGTAACAAGCCATAAGACCAGGTAACCCAGCCCAAAGCCAAAGAGTAGATCGATCGGTTGGAAGCTGCCGGTCAGGGCAGCCCAGGCAATCGCTAACAGGATATTCAGCAGGAGCAAACTCATGGCGCAACTCCTAATACTGCCTGGATATAGATGGATGGATCAGCCAGTTGGGTGGCAGCCTGGCTGGCAAGGTTCAGCAGCGGTTCTGCCAGGATACCGGCCAGCAGCGAAAGCAGCACCAGGGCGGCGGTGGGAGCCCACAACCAGGCTGAGACGGGCTTATGCGGCGGGTGATGGGCCGGATCTTTGGGCTCTTTCCAGAAGGCCTCATTCCATATCTTGGTCATCGAGTAAAGAGTCATCAGGCTGACGGCCAGGCCGGCGGCTACGATGAGATACTGCTGCAGCTCAAAGCCAGCCATAACCAGCGCCAGCTTGGCAAAAAAGCCAGAGAGAGGCGGCAGACCGGCCAGCGACAGGGCCGGCAGCAAGAAAAGCAGCGCCACGCCAAAGCGAGCGCTGTAAATGCCGCCCAGTTCTTTCAGGTTGAAGGAGCCGTCCATCTTCTCCACGATGCCCGCCACCAAGAAGAGCGAAGTTTTGGCCAGGATAACGTGCACCATGAAGTAGATGCTGGCCGCCAGGGCCGGTTGGCTGAACAGGCCCAATCCCATCAACAAGTAGCCAATCTGGCTGACGATGTGGAAAGAAAGCAGCCGGCGCAGATCGGTCTGGGCGGCGGCCCCAAAAACGCCGGTGACCATGGTAAAGCCGGCAATCACCAGGATGATGGTGTGGGTGTAAGCGGTATCTTGCACGAAGAACAGGGTAAAAACTCGAAAAAGGGCGTATACGCCAACTTTGGTCAGCAGCCCAGAGAAGAGCGCCGTAACAGTCACCGGTGGAGTATGATAGGAGGCCGGTAGCCAGAAGAAGAGGGGGAAGATGGCTGATTTGATCCCAAATGCCACCAGGAACAGCATGGCGATCAAGGTGACCTGGTTACCTGATTCAAGCCTGGGCAGGCGCAGGGCCAGGTCGGCCATGTTGAGGGTACCACCCAGGTTGTAAAGCAGCCCCACCGCCGAGAGGAACAGGGTGGAAGAAAGCAAGTTGAGGATCACATACTTGATGGCCCCTTCGATTTGGGGTCGCTCGCCGCCCAGGGAGAGTATGACGAAGGAACTCATCAGCATGACTTCAAACCACACGTAGAGATTGAACAGGTCGCCGGTGATGAAGGCGCCATTGACGCCCATCAGCAGAAAGAAGAAGAGCGGGTAATAGCCGAACTGCACCCGGGACGGGTCTATGGACGCCTGGCTGTAGGCCGCTACAACCAGGGCGACTACTGCGGCTACCGTCACCATGATAGCGCTGAACAGATCCACAGCCAACACGATGCCAAACGGCGCCGGCCAATTGCCCACTTGCAAACACTGGATACCGTCTTGCTGCACCGTGACAAGCATCCACAGCGCCGCTCCCAATTGAGCAGTGCTTCCGACCAGGCTGAACGCTTTCTGCCAGCGCGCCGCATGCCAGGCCATCAGGCTTAAGATGCCAAACAGGAGCGGTAGCAAGATCGGTAAGGCGATCACAACGGCTCCTCCAGCAGTTCTTCCTCGCAGGCAATCTCAACTTCCTGGCAGGGCACATCGGTGCAGCGCATTTCATCCAGATCGTCTGTGCCCAGGGCACCGTAGACCTGGCGCATCAGTACAACAGCAAACGCCGTGAGGCCAAAACTGATGACGATAGCGGTCAAGATCAGGGCTTGCGGCACAGGGTCGGCATAGACGGCCGGGGGCCGCAAACTATCCGGCGCCACCAGGGAGGGGCGGGCAGGGATCAAATCAGCCGAATTGATAAGCAGCAGGTTGACGGCATAGCTCAGCAGCAGCAGGCCGACCAGGATTTTCATCAGGCTGCGGCGCAAGAGCATGTAAATGGCAGCAGCAAAAAGCACACCGGCAGTGATGGCTAACAGCAATACCATTTCATTCCTCCGCCAGGGTCAACAGAATCCATGTCACCACCCCAATGACGACGAAATATACGCCGGTATCGAATAAGAGGGGCGTACCCACCTTGCCAATAACGGGAAGGGGGAATTTTAGCCACAGCCCGGTCATGAAAGGTTTGCCTACCAGCATAGGGATCGCCCCGCTGAACAGGGCAAAAAGCAGCCCGATGCTCACCAGCAAGCGTGGCTCCATGGGCAGCAGCTTGCGTAAAGCAGCCGGGGAAAGGGCGATGCTATACAGCATCAGTGCGCTGGTGGCCACCAACCCGCCGGCAAAACCGCCGCCAACTTCGTTGTGGCCGCGGATCAGCAGGAAAATCGAGAAAACCAGCATCAAGGGCATTAAGTAGCGAGCTGCAGCCGAGAGCAGAATAGAGCGCTGCATTACTTCTTTCCTCCTGTAAGCGGGACCCGACGCTTGGGTACTCCATTGGATGCCAGCTTGATCAGGCTAAAAACCCCCAGGGCAGCGATCGCCAGCACCGTGATCTCTCCCAGGGTGTCGAAGCCGCGGAAGTCCACCAGGATCACGTTGACGATATTGCGCCCGTTGGCCAACGGCAGGCTGTTCTCCACAAAATAGCGAGCCAGGTGGGCATCAGAATTATGTGCTGAAACGATCAACATCAAGATGGTCATCAATACTCCGCCCATCAACGCTACCAGCATATCGGTGATCTTCGTGCTCCGGCTGCTGAACTGCTTGAACTTTGGCAGGCGGTAGAGCACCAGTACAAACAAGATCACCGTCAGGGTCTCGATGGCAAATTGCACCATAGCCAGGTCGGGTGCACTGTAGAGCAGGAAGATGATCGCGATGCTGAAGCCAATTGACCCAAGCAGCGCAATGGTTGCCAGGCGAGAGCGGGCCTGTGTCACCAGGAAGGTGGCAGTCAAGATGATACCAATCAGGACGACATCGTAGAACCGCGGCAGAGTAATGACCGGAACAGAGAATTGGATGGAACGCAGTGCCATCGTAAATATGGCCAGGACAACGGTGAACAACACGATCGAAATCACGTAGACACGTAAGTAGCCGCTCTGCAGCATGTTGGTTTGCCAGGAAGCGAAGGAAAGGACGGCGTGCAGGCTGCGCGGATAGAGGGCTGCCGGGCCAAATTTTGCCAGGGCATGCCAGAAGCGGGTTATGCCCGGCTGGAAGCGCCGCCTGGCGCTAGACAGGCCAATGCCCAGCAGCAGTGTCAGGATGCTGAGGCCAAGCATGGGGGTGAGGCCATGCCAAATGGACAGCTTGACTGATAAAGGCGCCTGCCAGATAGCCTGTGCAGCAGGTGCCACCAGCCACTTGCCGGCCAGTTGGGGTAAAGCCCCCAGCAGCAGACTCAAGACGGCCAGAAGCAGCGGCGGAAACCACAACCCCGCTGCGCCTTCGTGGGGATGCAGATCCTCCTGCCCTGGCTTGCCCCAAAATGGCTGGTAAGCGACCCAGGCTGCCACAACCACCATGCCCACATTGGCCATCAAAAGCAGCCCGGTCAGCAGCACCGGCTGGATGGCCTCCAGGGTCGTCTCGTACATCAACTCTTTGGCGATGAAACCCAGCAGCGGGGGAATCCCAGCCATCGAAAGCCCAGCCAACCCCGCTGCGGCCGCGGTGAAGGGCATGGCGCGCCCCAGGCCTCCCAGGATGGCAATATCCCTGGACCCGGCGCCATGGTCCACACTGCCCGCCGCCAGGAACAAAGCGCCTTTGTACAGGGCGTGGGCAATCAGCACCATTACCGCGGTTTTGACCGCCAACGGTGTGCCCAGGCCGAGAAAGAAAACCATCGAGCCCAGCGCCGAGATGGTGGTATAGGCCAGCAGGCGTTTCAGATCCGTTTGCGCCAATGCCAACAAGGCTCCACCCACCAGGGTGAGCAGTCCAAGCAGGGTGAGCACCACCGGCCACAGCGCTAACCCTCCGAAAAGAGGAGACAGCCTGGCCAACAGGTACACCCCGGCCTTGACCATGGTGGCCGAATGCAAGTAGGCGCTGACCGGCGCCGGGGCTTCCATCGCATTGGGCAGCCAAAAGTGGAAAGGAAATTGGGCTGATTTGGTGGCGGCTCCCGCCAGCACCAGCAGGAAGGCGGCCGGCGCCAGGGGATGAGCGCTGACGGCAGTTGAGCTTTCAATCCAGCGGCTGATCTCAAACGAACCGGTGATCTGTGCCAGCAGGGCAAAGCCGGCCAGCATCGACAGCCCGCCCGAACCCGTAACCAGCAGCGCCTGCCAGGCAGCGGCGCGGGCATTGGCTTTGTGATGTTCAAAACCGATCAAGAAGAAACTGGAAATACTGGTGAACTCCCAAAAGACGAACAAGAGCAGGGCATTGTTGCTCAGCACCACCCCCAGCATGGCAGTCATGAACAGGATCACCCAACCGTAGAAGCGTCCCAGGAAGGGATGATCATGCAGATAGGCGCCGCCGTAGATGATGACCAGCGCACCAATCCCCGAGATCAGCAGCGCCATCACCAGGCTCAGGCCATCCAGCCTGATGTTCAAGCTTAATCCCAGGCTTGGCACCCAGGGAACCATCATCTGCCAGGTATCTCCAGCCGCAACCGCTGGAATGGCGAGGCACAACTGGATAAAGATCGCCAACGGGAAAAGTGCCAGCGCCGCAGAGAGGGGCGCAAAGCGCAAGCTAAAGCGCCGGTGCAGCAGCGGCGCCAGCGCAGCCAGGAGTATCCCCGCTAGAACAGTGTAAGCTAAGAGCATCATCCGTCCATCCCAAGCAATCTTTGGAGAGTTGAAAATACTGCCGACAAAAAGCAAACGAGAATATTTTGCCTTACAAGTTCGCATTCTGCAAGGGTACCGGCGGGTCAATTGCAGCAGTCGGTTTGCTCACCACGCCAACTGCCAGCTCGAATCGATAGTTCAGTTGTCAACGATGATTTGGTTCACCTGGGCCACGGCTCGCTGCAGGCCGTTCTCGGCGCGCAGGCGTTTCGCCAGGGCTGCAGCGGCAGGTTGAAAGGCGCCGCTCTGCTGAGCCTGACGAATGGCTTCTGCCAACGCCCGGACGCTCAGACGCGTAAACGGGATCGGCGCCGGTCCAACGCCCAAGGCGGCGCTGCGCTCGCCCCAAAAGAACTGATCAAACACAAAAGGCAGCGCCATGGAAGGCACACCGGAGGCCAGGGCATAACCAGTGGTGCCAGACCCGCCGTGATGGATCACCAGGCTCATCTGCGGAAAAAGCCAATCATAGGGTGCATACGAAATACAGAAAACCCGCTCAGCCATCTCCGGCGGAACGGATAGGCCGGCCCAGCCTGAATGCAGCACCAGCCGCGCTCCCGCTAGCCGGGCAGACTCGATCAACAAGGCGCTGGTGCGCGCCGGGTCTGGCGCCGGCATCGATCCCAGGCCGACAAAGACAGGCGGTGCGCCGGCTGCAATGAATTGTTCCAGCGCCGGGTTGGCGTATTTTGGAGGCAAAGGCCATGGCGCCTGTGGCTCAAACCAGCGCGTGTCCGGCGGCCACCACCAGCCGGTGAGACTGATATGGTTGCCCCAATCGGGCGGGCGCGGCGAAACAAGTTCGCTGAACCCGCATAAGATGGGAGGACGGAGATCGGCTTCCCCTGCCGCAGGCGGCGAGAAATTGGCATCATACCGCCCCCAAAAGGGCTGCGGCCTCATCCCCTGCGAGCAACGCCAGCGATTGACTGCCCGGCGGAACATCTGCCAGCCTATTTGCTCGCCTGTGCGATAGGTCCACAGGTTGTAAACCCGCCGCAGGCCCTCCGACGCCCACGGCGGCAAGCTGCCAAAGCCCGGCAGCGGCCGGTGAATACTGCGACTTAAAGGAATGACAGAAACGATCGCCCAGGGTACGCGGCGCCCGGTGCGCTGTGCCAACATCTCAGCCATATCTTCGCCAAACAGGTAAGCCGGCAGTTGGTTAAGCACCAGGTCGGTGTCCAGCAAGCGCGGATCATCCAATACCTGGGGCAAATGCCTGGCCAATTGTCCATAAGAACGCTGCAGTGCGCGGAAGGTGCGCAAGATCGCCAAAGGATTGGCCAGGGCCGGAGCGCTGGCATCCAGCATCCCATCCGCCGCCTGGCGCAGCAGGTCTTCTGCATCCCCCTGGACGGGCAGCAGTTCCAGCCCGGCAGCCTCGACCATCTCGCGGAAGTAACCAAATGTAGCCACGCGCACCCGGTTTCCGGCCTGCTGCAAAGCTCCTGCCAGGGTCACATAAGGCGTCACATCCCCGCGTGAGCCCAGCGCCAGCAGCAAGATGTTTGCAGCCGTTATGTTTGGCATCGCTTCCGCCTTGCTTGCCAGGGGCCTGGGATTAGGCGCGGTTGGCATAGCCGCTTGCTATTCGTCCCGCGAGAGGACTGCAGGTGAGCGAATTCCATGCTGAAATCTTATCATGGATGATAGATCAGCGCAGCGAATTTCACTCCACGCCGGGCGAGATCGGCAGAGCGCGGTTTAGGTGATCATGTCATTTCTATAAACCAATTTCACTTTCCCATTGATGGATCATTGAATGCAGCGCTTCATGAACGCCATGCCCGATCACGGTCTCTTCATGATTTTCGAATTTATCAAACAGATCATCCTGGCTGGCATCATCCAGAACCCTATCTGCCATGACAAAGAGAATGTTATTTTCTTTCGCAATATGGTTCCGCAGAAGATCACGGTATTGGATGGCATAGGCCTTGAAATGATTGATGTCTTTGGATTCCAGAGATTTGCTCATCAAAGAAATGTACTCTCTGCCCTGGCGGTGTTCTTGAAGCATCGCTCCAATCGGCCCGCCTTCATCGGGTATACCTTTGGCAACCATTTCCTTAAAGAGGAGATCCTCTTCTTTCCCATGATGGCATTTATCTGCAAATATCTTGAGAAAGTAAATCAACTCATTGCCAAACTTGATCACCTCAGTATCTTCTTTGACATCTCTTGACAGCACCCTATCTAAAATTTCAAAGACATGCAGAATCGCATCGTGCTCGTTTCTTAGATCTCGCGTTGCTTTTCCCATAAACTTATCCTCCTACTTGATATTTCCGGCTAGATTGTCGATCAATCTTGCCACTACTATACCGCCCAACAACGCTTCTTTCCATGATGTAGGTCATTTAACTGCAGGCAATCTAATTAAAACCCAAAAGAGTTGCGGCAAAACCCGTACCGTAACCCACTTTGATTTGTTCAGGCGGAAACTTTATTCTTCGCCGGCTATTGCTTCTAGCAGCTTTAAATTATTAATGCCAACCCACTGCCGCCCGCTCTCGATAATCCCGTTATTTTGGAACTGGCTCATCACCCGGCTGACGGTGTCAGGTGTCGCGCCGGTCATCTCAGCCAGGTCATCGCGAGAAAGAGGCGTATCTATCAGCAGCATGCCTTCTTTCGGACGGCCCAATTTCCGGCCCAATTCAAGCAAGGTGAAGGTGATCCGCTTCTCTACGGGCAGTGAACTTAATCGCAGGATACGGTGGTTAGCTGCGTTTAAACGTTCTGCCATCACTTGCAGCGTTTTCAGCGCCAACTCGGGATGCTCATCCAGCACCTGCCGGAAGGAATCGGAGCGAATACTGAGGACACAGGCCGGCGCCTGGGGCCTGGGCAGTATCCTGGTAAACCGCCACACCTATCGTTACCAGGTTGCCAAAGAATTCACCGCTGGTCAGTATATCCAACAGTACGTTGCGCCCAGATGGGCTATGCACGAGCAGTTTAATCTTACCTTCTGCCACCACAAACAGCCGGTCAGCAGGGTCTCCAGCCATGTAAATCACCTCGCCCGGCTGGCAGGCTGTTTCGACAAAACGTTGGTTGACCGCTTCCAAGGCCAAACGCGAAAGTCCGGCAAAAAAGGGCAAACGGCCAAGAATTTTTAACCGCAAGTCGATGGAACAATAATGCGGCTCAGTTATAGTCAAATTGACAGGCGATCTTCTCCGAGTTTTCATTGCATATGTCTCAATGTTGTTATTGTATCAGCATTATTGCCACGCCTGAGACAGGAATGCCATCGCCGCTTCACCTTACTGGACGGAATATGACATTAGTTTGATAATCATGGTATTTTACTCATGGATTCCCAGGCAATCACCTATGTTATAATCTCAGTATATGGGCTGTGATTGTCCCTCTCCAGGGGGGTATCTTATTTAATCTGACAGAATGTCTCACTCTCCCCTGTGAGACATTTCTCTTTGTCGTTAAGCGCCCAGGATGTCCAAAATGAAAGAAGCAGTCAGCAAGACAAAACCCCAGGAATTATTCGCATTCGTAATAAATATTTCAACCCAAAGTATCATTAGGAGTTAAAACATGGATCAAACTGTACTTAATAAACTCTTGCGGCCGAAGACTGTGGCTGTGGTCGGCGCCTCCGCCACGCCAGGCAAGATCGGCTACAAGGTCATCGAAAACCTGATCGAGGGCCATTACGATGGGAAGATCTACCCCATCAACCCGACAGCCACCGAGATCCTCGGCTTACCGGTGTTCGCAAACATCGGCGATATCCCGGGCGAGGTAGACCTGGCAGTCATCACGGTTCCCGTTAAGTTCGTTTCCCAGGTTACAGAAGAATGCGGCCAAAAAGGCATCAAAGCGCTGAGCGTGATCACCTCCGGCTTCAGCGAGGTCGGGCGCAAAGATCTCGAAGATGAACTGATCAACATCGCCCACAAATACGGCATGTGCGTGTTAGGACCCAACATCGTTGGCACGCTTTCCAACTCGGATAAATTGA
>CAZVRZ010000052.1:29821-34104 GCA_964629965.1 uncultured Anaerolineaceae bacterium | reverse complement strand
AGCGGATCTGGCTGCCCCATTCGGCCTTGGTATATTCGCCGCGCAGCTCGGCCATCTGGCTGGCTTGATCTTCCTGCTTGATCTCGAACAGGCGCGCGCGCAAGACCCGCATGGCGTTCTCGCGGTTTTGCGTCTGCGAGCGCTCGTTCTGGCAGGTGACCACGATGCCGGTGGGCAAGTGGGTGAGGCGGATGGCGGTGGCGTTCTTTTGCACGTTCTGCCCGCCGGCGCTGGAGGAGCGGTACACGTCGATGCGCACCTCGTCGGGGTTGATTTCCACCTCGGAGTCGTCTTCGATCTGTGGCAGCACTTCTACCAGGGCGAAAGAGGTATGGCGACGGTGGGCGGCATCGAAAGGAGACAGGCGTACCAGGCGATGGACGCCTTTCTCGGGGTGCAGGTAGCCAAAGGCGTAATCCCCGGTGACCGATAGGGTGATGCTCTTGATACCGGCTTCCTCGCCATCGCTCTGGTCGATGACTTCGGTTTCAAAGCCGCGGCTTTCGGCCCAGCGCAGGTACATGCGCAGCAGCATTTCGGCCCAATCCTGAGCGTCCACTCCGCCCGCGCCGGCATGGATGGCAAGCAGGGCGTTGCCGGAGTCAAACTTGCCGGAAAGCATCAGTTTGAATTCATGCGCTTCGACTTCTTTTTCCAGGTGCGCGGCTTCGGTTTCCAGCTCGGCACGCAGGCTTTCGTCTTCCATTTGGGCCAGTTCCAGGGAGTCCTGGGCAGATTGTTTCAAGCCGCGCCACTCTTCGACTTCGGAGCGCAGGGCAACCAGTCTTCTCATCGTTTTTTGAGCCGAGTCATGATCGTCCCAAAAATCTGCGCTCTCAGAGATGGCCTGGAGGTGATCTAGCTCATTTTCCTTGGCAGGTAAGTCAAAGTCGCACCAGAAGGTTCTGGATTTTTTGTTGGCTGTCTGTCAGCCGGTCGATCAAGTCTTGCATAACACGTCTCCTAAGCCGTCAAGATGCTGTCTACAAAAGCATCCGGGTCGAAAGGTTGCAGGTCATCGGGTTTTTCACCCAGGCCGGCGAACAGGATGGGCAGGCCCAGCTCGCGCTGGATGGCAAAGGCCATGCCGCCGCGCGCCGAGGAGTCCAACTTGGCCAGGATAACGCCGGTCACATGGACGGCTTCCTTGAAGGCGCGGGCCTGGTGAAGCGCATTTTGCCCGGTGGTGGCATCCATCACCAGCCAGGTGGCGTGGGGCGCGCCGGGCAGCGCTTTGCCGGTCACGCGGTAAACTTTTTTGAGTTCTTCCATCAGGTTGGTACGGGTGTGCAGCCGCCCGGCGGTGTCGATCAGGGCAATATCGAACTGGCGAGAGATGGCAGCCTGGACGGTATCGTAGGCCACCGCGCCGGCGTCGCCGCCCTGCATGCCAGAGACGACCGGCAGGTTGAGCCGTTCGGCCCAGATTTCGATCTGGTCGACGGCGGCAGCGCGAAAGGTGTCGGCGGCTCCCAGGATCACTTTTTTGCCTTCTGTGGTGAAGCGCCGGCCCAGCTTGGCGATGGAAGTGGTCTTGCCGGAGCCGTTCACGCCCACGATGAGGATGATGGTGGGTTTGTTAGAAAAGTCCAACAGCGGGGGAGTGATCAACTGGCCGCGCAGTTCGGTGCGCAGCGCCTGGCGGAGCTGGCTCATTTTCGTCATGCCTTCGCGGTCGACGCGTTCTTCCAACCGGTTGAGAACCGTGACGGTGGTCTCTACGCCCACGTCGGCCTGCACCAGCAGCGCTTCCAGCTCGTCCCAAATGCCATCTTCGATCTCAGTGGCGCCGAGCAGCGTGGCGATCTGGCCAAAGGCGGCCCGGCTGGTGCGAGATAGTCCTTCTTTCCATTTCGATAACAGGTTGCTCATGGCAGGGAATTATAACAGGGATTGGAGTAAAATGAAGTGAACCGGAGGGCACAACGATGAAACCATATTACCCCTTACGATGGCAGCCTGGCGTGGTGACGATGATCGATCAGCGCCTGCTGCCGCAAGAGATCATCTATAATGAATATCGCCATGCGGCGGGCGTGGCGGAGGCGATCCGCAGTATGGTGATCCGCGGCGCGCCGGCCATTGGGGCCGCGGCCGGGTACGGCATGGCGCTGGCGGCTTATCATTCGCAGGCGACCAGCCTGGCCGGGTTGAAAGAGGAATTGGTGGCGGCCGATGCGGTCTTGCGCGCCTCTCGCCCGACGGCGGTCAACCTGGCCTGGGCATTGGAACGCATCCGCCGGGTGATTGACGATCCGAGACACACCACCCCGCTGGCTTTGAAGGCGGCCATCGAGACCGAAGCGCAGACGATCTCGGATGAGAACGTGAGCATGAATCGCCAGATGGGGCTGAACGCGCTGCCGCTGGTGCCGGAGCGGGCGCGCATCTTCCATCATTGCAACACCGGCGCGCTGGCCACGGTGGATTACGGCACGGCCTTGGGGGTGATCCGCGCGGCTCACGAGCACGGCAAGCAGGTCTTTGTGTACGTGGATGAAACCCGCCCGCGTTTGCAGGGGGCGCGCCTGACGGCCTGGGAACTGCAGCAGTTGGGCATTCCGCACACTGTGGTGGTGGACGGGGCCTCCGGGCATATCATGCGCACGCAGGGGGCAGACCTGTGCGTGGTGGGCTGCGACCGGGTGGCGGCGAACGGCGACACGGCCAATAAGATCGGCACGTACAACCTGGCGCTGGCGGCGTATGCGCACGGGGTGCCGTTCTATGTCGTCGGCCCCACCTCCACGATCGATCTGTCGCTGCCTACGGGCGATTTAATCCCGATCGAGGAGCGCCCGGAGGAGGAAGTGACCTGTATCGGTGATTACCGGATCGCGCCGCAGGGGGTGCAGGCAAGCAACCCGGCTTTCGACGTGACTCCGGCGAAATATATCACCGGCATTATCACCGAGCGTGGGGTGGCTTACCCGCCCTTCGAGCAAAGCCTGAAGCGGTTGATGGAAGGCGATTAACCTAGGGCTGCGATGAAGCCCAGAAGGCGAAGGCGGTAGCGGCTACACCAACGCAGCAGAAGAAGATCAGCAAGCCGCCGCCCACGACTGCGGGGATCAGGTAGGGGTTGCGGGCGCGCACCTGGCGACCGGTCTTCTCTAATGAAGTTTCCTGGTCGAGGATGCTAGGGGGGGGCAGCCTTTCTAGCGTCTCGGTCAGGGCCACCATTTCAGTGACCAGGCGCTGTCCAAGGTTGGCGTTGAGGCCGGTAGCGAACAGTTGGGTGCTGCCGTAAACGGTCAGGCACAGGCGCCCGGGGCGCATGACGATCTGTTTGTTGGCGAAGACGCCATCGGCGCGCAGCAGGCTTTGCACCAGGTTGCTGGCCGAGTAATCGCCGGCGGCCAGGTAGGTCCAGTTTTCGTCGATGCCGAAGACGGTCAGGCCCTGGTATTCTTCCCGGTTAACCTGGATCGGTTTTTTGTTGAACAGGGAGGCCAGCATGCGGGCATCGGGGTTGCTGGTGATGCCCATGCGGGTGCCCAGGTGGGTGACCACCTCGATATCCAGCACGGGCCCCTGGCGGATAAAAACGGAGACCTGCCGCCCGTTGATCGTACCGTGGTATTGGCGGTGGTTCATGTAGGCAGAAGCGCGCAGGCCCAAGGGGGTGAAGATGTCGTCCAGCTTGTTGCCGCGCTTGAAGCGAGTCAGGAAGAGCAGGCCGGTTCCCCCGCCGAGCAGGAGGGTGCCGAAGCCGCCCAGTGAGCCGTAGAGCATCCAGGTGGGTATTCTGCCGGTCGAGTGCATGTAGATGGGCAGGGCGACGAAGCCAACGATCAGCGGCAGCCCGATCAGGCCGGCGATGACTCCGATCACGTTGGCGCGAATGCGGCCGCGGATGATTTGTTCGATCATGTTCATGGAGAGGCTCCTTCCTGTGGATACAATATGATTATATACCGGTTGTGGGGAAAGTTCTTAAACCGCAAAGACGCTAAGATCGCAAAGAAGGCTTGAGCTTTGATCGCCAAGGCCGGGTCGGCACAGAACGCCGGGGTCGTGAGGGGGAAAGTTCATAAACCGCAAAGACGCTAAGATCGCGAAGAAGGCTTGAGCTTTGATCGCCAAGGCCGGGTCGGCACAGAACGCCGGGGTCGTGAGGGGGAAAGTTCATAAACCGCAAAGACGCTAAGATCGCGAAGAAGGCTTGAGCTTTGATCGCCAAGGCCGGGTCGGCACAGAACGCCGGGGTCGTGAGGGGGAAAGTTCATAAACCGCAAAGACGCTAAGATCGCGAAGAAGGCTTGAGCTTTGATCGCCAAGGC
>CAZVRZ010000052.1:0-29721 GCA_964629965.1 uncultured Anaerolineaceae bacterium | reverse complement strand
TTAAACCGCAAAGACGCTAAGATCGCGAAGAAGGCTTGAGCTTTGATCGCCAAGGCTGGGTTGGCACAGAACGCCGGGGTCGTGAGGGGGAAAGTTCTTAAACCGCAAAGACGCTAAGATCGCGAAGAAGGCTTGAGCTTTGATCGCCAAGGGTGGGTCGGCACAGAACGCCGGGTTGGCACAGATGGCCGCGGCGTGAGGGGTTTGGAGTACAATTAATGGAAGTTTGAACCGCGAATGGGCAAAGGACGCAAAGACGTGGTGGGAGCGAAGGTGAGGAATTATGGAGATTGAAGAAGTGGGGAAGCAGGTGGTGGACGCGGCCGTTAAGGTTCACCGGGCGTTGGGGCCGGGGTTGTTGGAGTCTGCTTACCAGGTTTGCCTGGCGCATGAGTTGACGAAACGAGGCTTGTCGGTTGCATGCGAAGTGGTTCAGCCGGTTGAGTATGATGGCATCAAGCTTGATGCCGGTTATCGGCTGGATATGCTGGTCGATAACCAGGTTATTGTTGAAAATAAGGCTGTGCAAAGCGTCTTGCCCTTGCACGAGGCACAGTTGTTAACGTACCTGAGACTGGGGAACTGTAAGTTGGGTTATTTGATCAATTGGCATGTGCCGCTGATCAAGGATGGTATCAAACGGATGGTCAATAAGCTGTGATGGGCTAAAAGACATTTAACCGCCAAGGCGCAAAGAACGCAAAGGATCTTTTCTTTCAGATGAGTCTTGGCGTACTTCGCATCTTAATGGTTATATGATTTTGCCGATCCGGTGGAGGCGGTTGCGCTGCAGCCCGATCTGACCCAGCCGGGCATCTGACATTTTCGGCAGCTTCCTCACAAAAAGAGATTTACCCGCAAAGACGCGTGCGGTAAAGAGCAGAGCGAGGGGTTTTCTGATATAAAAGTTTCTTTGCGATCTTGGCGTCTTAGCGGTTATCGGGTTTTTCTGACGAAGCGCTTGCTTTTTATACAACCCGTGATTTTAGTGGTTATTTTTTTGAAGAGGTATTATGACGAACGTTGCCTGTTCCCATTGCCACCTGCCATACCCTGCCAGCGGCGCGCCGTTCTGCTGCGCGGCCTGCGGCGAGTTATATGACTTTGCCGATGCGGTGCAGGCGGTTGCGCTGCGGCCCGATCTGACCCAGCCGGGCATCTGGCGTTTTCGCAGAGCGCTGCGACTGCCGGAAGAGGCGCCGGTGATATCGCTGGGCGAGGGGAACACGCCCCTGGTGTGGGGACAATTGCACGGGCGCCGGGTGGCTTTCAAGTGCGAGTATGCCAACCCGTCCGGCTCGTTCAAGGATCGCGGCGAGGCGCCCCTGGTCAGTTTCTTGCGCTCACGCGGCGTGCAGGAGGCGGTGGAAGACTCGTCTGGCAACGCCGGGGCCTCTTTTGCGGCCTATGCGGCGCGGGCGGGGATGAAGGCGCGGGTGTACGTTCCGGAGTCGGCTTCCGGCCCCAAACGGCGGCAGATCGAGGCTTATGGGGCGCAGGTGGTGAGCGTGCCGGGGCCGCGTTCCAATGCGTCTGAGGTGGTTCGCCAGGCGGCGCAAGGCGGCCTGGTCTATGCCAGCCACGCGTACCTGCCGTTCAACTTGCCCGGTTATGCTACGCTGGCTTACGAGCTGGTCGAGCAGATGGGCATGGCGCCGGGCACGCTGCTGCTGCCGGCGGGACAGGGCGGACTGCTCTTGGGCGTGCTGCGCGGTTTTGCCTCTTTGCAGGCGGCGGGTGTGATCGACAGGCTGCCGCAGGTGGTGGGGGTGCAGGCGCGCCGGTGTGCGCCGCTGTGGGCCGCGTACAACGGTGAGCAAATGGGCCAGGCCTCTGAAGGCGAAACCGTGGCGGAGGGCATCCGGGTCAGTCGTCCGCTGCGCATCGATGTAATTCTGCGCACACTGCGGGAATACGGTGGGTTGTTCCTGGCGGTGGACGAGGCGCAGATCGTGGTCGGGCGGGACCTGCTGGCGCGCCAGGGTCTCTACGTGGAAGCCACTTCGGCGGTGGTGGCCGCGGCCGCGGCGCAGTTGGGTGAACAGGCGCGTGATCCAATTGTGGCGGTGCTGAGCGGGTCGGGGTTGAAATCGGGCGGTTAGCAGTTGGAATGATCCAATATTCTGGGCAGTCAGCGGCATCGCTCCCTGTGGTAAAATTGGGCTTATTCAAAATCATATGAACTAATGGATTGCCAGGCACCCGGCCAATGCGGGGTAGCTGGCGACCCCTGAGTTCTGGGAGGTGTCTATGGAACCTGCTCGGGGAACTGAAGAGTACGATGCGCTAACCGAATTTTGCCGGCGGAACGGCCTGGCATTCAAGAAGCCCTGGCTGTTACGCCGGGCGATTACCCATCGATCCTATGTGAACGAACATACCGCAGCGCTTGAAGACAACGAGCGCCTGGAATTCCTGGGCGATGCAGTGTTGGATTTCCTGGTTGGGCTGTGGCTGTACCACCGCTTTCCGGAAAGCGCCGAAGGCAACCTGACCCGGCTGCGCTCGGCCCTGGTGGGGAATCTGCAATTGGCTGATTTCTCTCGCCAAATCGGGCTGGGTGAGATGATGTTGTTAGGCCGCGGCGAGGATGAAGGCGGCGGGCGCACGCGCTCGGCGCTGCTGGGTTCGGCTTTCGAGGCCCTGGTGGGGGCCATTTACCTGGACGGCGAGTTACCTGCCGTGCAGGCTTTTATGGCGCCGCTGTTGGAGCAGGCCGTCGAGCAGATCCTGGCGGCGCATCGCGACCAGGATGCCAAGAGCCGTCTGCAAGAATGGTCGCAGGGGCAGGGCCTGGGCGCTCCGGAATATCGCACGGTGGATTCGCGCGGGCCGGATCATGCCAAGGTGTTCACGGTGGAAGTGTTGATCTCGGGCAAGGTGTATGGCGTTGGGGAAGGGTATTCGAAACAGACGGCTGCCAAAGCCGCTGCCCGCCAGGCGCTGATTGCCTTGGGACAGGATTAATGGATCAGGGAGAAAAGAAAACCAGTATGCAGCGGTTGAAATCCCTCGAGCTTCACGGTTTCAAAACTTTTGCTTCGCGCTACGAATTTGCTTTTGCGGGCCAGATCACGGCGATCGTGGGGCCGAACGGGTCGGGCAAGTCGAACGTAGCCGATGCCATTCGGTGGGTGCTGGGTGAGCAGTCCTACAGCCTGCTGCGAGCCAAGAAGACCGAAGATATGATCTTCTCTGGTTCGGAGGGGCGCCCCCGGTCGGGCATGGCCTCGGCGACGATTGTGTTCGATAATTCAAACGGCTGGCTGCCGATCGATTTCAGCGAGGTAGCCATCACCCGGCGGGCCTATCGTGACGGGCAAAATGAATATCTCTTGAATAACCAGCGGGTGCGCCTGAAGGATGTTACCGAGCTGCTGGCGCAGTCGGGCCTGGCAGAGCGCACCTATACCATCATTGGGCAGGGCCTGGTAGATGCCGCCCTTTCCTTGAAAGCCGAGGAACGCCGGCGGTTGTTTGAAGAAGCGGCAGGCATTGGCCTGCACCGCTCGCGGCGAGAAGAGGCTTTGCGCCGCTTGGAAAGCACCCAACGCAACCTGGAACGGGTGGAAGATATCCTGGCAGAACTGCAGCCCCGCCTGCGCAGCCTGGAGCGACAGGCGCGCCGCACGATGGAATACGAGCAGATCAAGACCGATCTGCACGTCATCCTGCGGGAGTGGTATGGTTATCATTGGCACAATGCCCAGCGAGAACTGGGCGATGGGCAGGAAGCTGCCCGGCAGCGGGAAGTCTCCCTGGAGCAGGCGCGCGCCGTGCAAGCGGTGATCGACGAGAAGATGGGCTCCCTGCGTGGGCGCATCCAGGCGGCGCGCACCCGGCTGGACGGCTGGCGGCGCCAGATGGCGGAGCTGAATGAGCGCCGGGAGCAGTTCGACCGCAGCCTGGCGGTAGCCGATGAACGGCTGCGCTCGCTGGCGATCCAACGCCAATCTGGGGAGAGCGAATTGGCGCGCCTGGCAGATGAACTGGCTTTTTACCAGGAGCGCCTGGAGACGGCGCAGGGTGAGTCTGGCCAACTGCAGGCAGAACTGGATGAGGCCGGCTTGCAATTGCAGCAGGCCCGCCGCTTTCTGCAAGCGCGCCAGGATGAGCGCAACCGGGCAGAACAAGAAGTGCAAGAAGCGCGCCGGGCGCAGGCGGCCTTGACCGCTCGCCAGGCGCACCTTGGCGCCAGAACGACGGAACGCAAAGAGCAGTTGGAACGGCAGCGCAGCTTGCTGGCAGATCAAGGCAAGAACGCGGCCGGCGGCGAAGCAGAACTGCAGGCGGCGCAATCTCGCTTGCAAGCTGCCAAGAAGGAACTGGCAGCCTGCAGCCAGAACGTGCAGAAGGCGACGGAGACGCTCGCGGCTCACCAGAAGCGCCTGGCAGAGGCGGAAGCGGCGCGCAAAGAGGCCTTGGAAGCCCGTGCCGGGTTCCAGGCGCAGGCCGCCCGCCAGCAGGCGCAGCTCGACGTGTTGGAACAGGCCGAGCGCAGCCTGGCAGGTTATGCGGCGGGGGCGCGTTTGCTGCTGCAGGAGAAGCGCAGCAGCCTGAGTGGTGCGCCCGGCGCCCTGGGTGCCGGCCTGGAAACGCCGGCGGCCCTGGAGACGGCCATTGGCGCCGCGCTGAACGAATACCTGGATGCGGTCTTGATCGATGAGGCCGACCTGGAAACGGCTTTGCAGTTGCTGGAAGGCAGCAAGACGCGCGGTGTTTTGCTGCCGCTGGACAAGTGGGAGCAGGGTGTGCAGAACCATCAGGCGCTGCAGCCGCTGTTGGGCGACCCGGATGTGGTGGGCATTGCCGCCGATCTCATCCGTTACCCCGAGAACCTGCACCTGCCGGTGCGGGCGCTGCTGGGAGCGGTGTTGGTGGTCAAGGATCGCCAGGCAGCCCGGCGGCTGCTGCCCGGCTTACGCCGCCTGGGAGTGGCCGAGGCGCGCCTGGTTACCCTGCAAGGCGAGCTTTTTCTGGCTTCGGGTCCGGTGGTGGCCGGGCAGGAGGGCAAGGCGAGCATCCTCAGCCGGCCGCGCCAGCGCAAGGAGCTGCAAGACAACCTGGCTGGGATGAAAGAGCAGCTGCAGGCCGCCGAGAGAAAGGCGGCTGGATTGGCGCAGACCCTGGCGGAGTTGAACGCCGGGCGCGCCCAGCTTCAGGGCCTGGTCGAGACGGCCAATGCCAACGAGCGCGCCGCAGCACGCGAGCACAGCCAGCAAGAGCTGGCTGTCGAAAAGGCGCAGCGCGCCCTGGCCTGGCAGCGCGAGCAGGCCGGCCGGCTGGAGAACGAGATTCAACAAGCGCAGCGGGAGATCACCCAGGCAGAAGCCGAATTGAAGAAGCTGGAGACGGAAATCCACACGGCTGCTGAAACCCAGCGTGGCAAGATCGCCGCCCTGGCAGCCCTGGCGTTGGACGAGCTTCAGACCCAGATGGCACATTGGAACACGCGCTCGGCAGTGGCCGAACGGGCGATGGCAGACGTAAAAAAGCGCCTCAGCGAGCAAGCGGTGGCCCAAGAACGCCTCCAGCGGGCGCGCCAGGCCATGCAAGAACGGCTGGCGCAGTCTGACGCAGATCGAGAAGCGTTGACCAGGGAGCAAGCCGAGACCCGGCTGACGGAGAAAAACGTGCGGCAAGAGATCGAGGCCTTGAAGCTGCAGTTACAACCGGCAGAAGTAGAGCTGGCAGACCTCGATCAAGATTATGGCAGCTTCCAGGAGAAGGACGCGGCTGCGCGCCAGGCGCTCAGCCAGGCTGAGCATCACCATGCCCAGGCGCGCATTACCCTGGCCCGCCGCCAGGAAACCCTGGAGAGCTTGCGGCGGCGCGTCGAAGACGACTTTGGCCTGGTGGCCTTCCGGTACGTGGAAACGGTGTCTGGCCCCACGCCGCTGCCTCTGGATGGCCTGGTGGAACAACTGCCCGTGGTGCAAGAAATTTCTGTAGACCTGGAAGAAAATATCAAACGCCAGCGCGCCCAACTGCGCCGCATTGGGCCGGTGAACCCAGATGCCCACACCGAGTTCCAGGAAGTCAAGGAACGCTATGATTTCATGATCTCGCAGGTGGCCGATTTGAAATTGGCCGAGGACGGCATCCGGGAAGTGATCACAGAGCTGGATGGGTTGATGGAGCACGAGTTCCGCAAGACATTCGATGCGGTGGCGGCAGAATTCCGCGAGAATTTCACCCGTTTGTTTGGCGGCGGGTCGGCGCGGCTGGTATTGACCACGCCCGACGATATGACCGGCACTGGTATCGATATCGAAGCGCGGCTGCCCGGGCGCAGGGAGCAAGGCCTGGCGCTGCTTTCGGGCGGCGAGCGTTCGCTGACCGCCGCGGCGCTGGTTTTCTCGCTGCTGCGCGTCTCGCCAACGCCGTTCTGCCTGCTGGACGAGGTCGATGCCATGCTCGACGAGGCCAACGTGGGACGCTTCCGCGAATTGCTGCGCGAGCTGAGCGAGAATACGCAGTTCGTGGTGGTCACGCATAACCGCAACACGGTGCAGGCGGCCGATGTGATCTACGGCGTGACGATGGGCCAGGACTCTACCAGCCAGGTGATCAGCCTGAAGCTGGACGATGTTAGCAAGATTGTGGCGGATTGATCAGACTCGATGAAAATTGAAACGGGGCTGTCATTTTTATAGACAGCCCCGTTTTGTCTTAAGTGACAGACCGGCTCACTAAGAAGCGAGGTCAGGGATCGATGGCTCGGTGGGTGTGAGTTCTTCCCAGCCGGGTAAAATCTCTACATCGGAGGCAGCGCGTTTTTCCAGGAGCCATGTATCGAAGCGTTCCTGGCGCGACTGCTGGTATTCCGATTCGCTCAACGGGCGGACTTCATGCCCAAGCGATTGGATGATATGCCAGCCGAAGGTAGTTTGTACCGGTTCGCTGATGGCAAAGACATCCAGGTTGAAAGCGCCCTTTTCAAATTCGGGCTGCATGGCGCCTACGCCAAACCAACCCAGGTCGCCGCCGTTGACGCTTGAGCCTGTGTCGGTGGATACTTCTTGGGCTACCTTGGCGAAGTCTTCTCCGTTGTTCAGACGTTCGATGACGGCTTTGGCTTCTTCTTCGGTGGCAACCAGGATGTGGCGCGCCCAAACCTGATCGGCGCTGGTGGGAATGTCCATTTCAGCCAGGACGGCATCCATAACCTTTTCCGTATAGAGCTGGCCTTTGATGACTGATCTGAGCACTGATTCGTCCAGGTCGGTATCGGCTTTCAGGCCGTCCAGGTATGTTTGAAATTGTTCCTTGAAAGCATCCTGGGTATAGGGAGTGGGAGACGCAGTGGGCTCAAAGGTTGGCATGGGGGTGGCAGTGAAAGCTGGGGTGGCAGTGAAGGCCGGGGTGGCGGTAGCCAGGGTTTCGGTGATGGTCCCCGTCACGACCAGGGTGGCGGTGGGCAAGGGTGCGGAGAGCGTCTCTTGCATAGGCGAAAGGGTCGAGGTGGGCTTCATTTCGTAGGTTGGCTCGACCGTGGGAGTGCCGTTGGGGAAATAGCCAAAGGCATCTGTGATCAGGCGCTCGATCTCTTCTTCAGAGACGCTGATGTTGCGCACCTTGGCTTCTTGCATGATGAGCTTTTCTCTGACCAGGCTGTCGATCACGTTTTGCCCTAAGACTGGCGGGTTCAACTGAGTGGCAAATTGGGCTAATTGCGTTTGAAAACTTGGATCGCTGCCAAAATACTGCGCCATTTGCGCGTACTGGTCGTATTGGTTAACCAGGGTGTAGCGAGTGTAGGTGGCACGTTCGATATATTCGCGCTGGGTGACTTTATCCTCGCCCACCCGTACGACCGGCTTGAGGGGCTTCAGCACCCTTTCATTGACCACGCCATATACGATCAGGCCGATCACTGCGGTCAGGATCAGGATCGTAACGATGATGAGATAGCGCGTTTGAAGAGCTTCTTTTTCCAGGCGCGCCATGTGTTTCTTGGAAGTAACTTTTACTTTTGTTTCTCTTGCCATATAAACCTCAATTGATTAAATACGGGGCATAGGAAGTAAAACTGTCCCTATGCCCCGCGCAAAGCATGGTGCGCTGGTTAGCGAAGAACTTCGCCTTTGAAAGGAAGCAGCGCCAGGTGACGGGCGCGCTTGACGGCCTGTGCGATCTCGCGCTGGTGGCGGGCGCATGCGCCAGTCTGGCGGCGTGGGCGGATCTTTCCATCGTCCTGAACATAGCGGCGTAACAGCTCGGTGTTCTTATAGTCGATCACGATGCCGCGCTCGGTGCAGAACTGGCAAACGCGCGGTGCGGCGAAAAAACGGCGCTGCGAGCCGTATTCGCGTTCAGGGCGTTCATTCATTGAATCATCCATCTTAAAAAACTCCTTCTAGCATTAGAACGGGAATTCTTCATTCGTATCGAGATCTTCCGTCTCAGAGCTTTCTTCACTCTCGCGGCGGTCGCCTAACATGATCATCTCGTTGGCGACAACCTCGACGGCGGTATGTTTGTTCCCATCGTTATCATCCCAGTGACGGGTTTGTAAGCGGCCTTCCACGTAAACGTGCTGCCCCTTGGACAGGTACTGTTTACAGATTTCGGCCAGGTTACTCCAGGCGACCACATTGAACCATTCGGTATCTGTATGGCGCTCGCCTTCAGAGGTAGTCCATTTGCGGCTGACGGCAACTGAAAAGGTGGTGACGGGCCTGCCCGAAGGTGTATAACGCATTTCGGGGTCTCGTCCAAGATTTCCAATGAGCATGACCTTGTTCAAGCTGCGACTCATACGGTTCTCCTTGGTGGTCGGGGTGCCTGATTATTCAGCGACTGTAATCAAGGAACGCAGAATGGGTTCGGTGACGCGTAGATTGCGTTCCAGAATGACTCCAGTGGTGTTCTTCATTTGCATTTTGATGAACACGTACTGGCCTTCTTTTTGTTTGCGGATTGCGTAAGCAAGCTTGCGCTTGCCCCACAGCTCGGTTTTAACGATAACGCCACCGTCTCCGGTGATCCATCCATTGACTTTTTCAACGATTTCGCTCGTGGCGGTATCGTCCAAATCGGGATGGATAATGAAAATCAACTCATAATCACGCATAGGGATTGCCTCCTTTCCTCGGGATTGCCCCTGGGCAAACCGGGCGGTCAGCCAAGAGCGGAAAGCAAGCCACGAAAAGTGGACTTGTCAATTAACGGACGTTAGTTTAGCACACTAATCCGATTTTGCACAGGTATCAAAACTAGAAGAAACCCCACTCTTGGGCAGCATCGTCGTCCATCATGGACGGGTCCCAGGGTTCGGTGATGAATTCGACGGTGGTGGGGCGCTGCAAGGCTTCCTCAGCCTTTTGACGCGCCATTTCCAACATGGCCGGTGCGTAAGGACAAAACGGCGTGGTCATCATCATCGAGATTTCGGCGCTGTCGTGGCGCACGACCACCTCGCGCACCAGGCCCAGTTCGACCACGTTCAAGCCGATCTCAGGGTCCATCACCTGGCGTAAGGCTTCTTCCAAGGGCTTGACCAGGGCGGGGTGGCTCTGGTCGATCGACCAGGCTGCTTTGCGGGTGGGTTCGGCGCTCATGATTTTGATCCTTTGGGGGTTTTAAAGACCGGAGTGGGAATGATATACGTACAGTAGCTGTCCCCGTTGAGAATGCACCTGGTTTTTTGTACCGGTACAGAGAGCAGGGATGAGATGAACATCTGGTCGACCGAGCACACTTCTGGGTGATCTTGCCCGATATGATAGTAGGGGCAGCTTGTCTCGTTGATCTGGTAGCCGTCTTCGGTCTGCTGCCAGTCGATCACAAAGCCCTCTCGCTGCAAGACATCTTTCAAAAGCTGCAGGCGCTCTTCCACGCCCAGGTCTTGCAAAGCCGCACTGGAAGTGTAATCGCTGATCAGGCCGGCGGCCATTTGGGAGAAGAGCTGGTTGACCATAGCCGGCGGCATGGTCTCTTTGAGCTGTTCCAACAGGCGGATGGTCAGGCGGATGTAGCGAGAGGGGAATTTTTCGAGACCGGCTTCGGTCAGGAAATACACGCGGTGAGGCCGGCCAACACCATGGTTGTTCTCTTCTTCCGAGCCAACCAGGCCATCGATCTGCAGGCGGCTGATGTGGTGGCGAACGGAGATGGGGTCGATGCCAACACTTTCTGCCAGATCGTTGATCGTGCAGCGCGGCCGGGCCAATAAGGTTTCGAGTACTTTTTCGCGAGTGGTGCTCATAGTGAATGGAAGTATACCAAAGCAGGTGGAGTTCTGTCAAATAAATTAGATTTTTATCAAAAATATTACCTGCCGAGACGCAATTCGATGGTTTGAATTATTAAGATATTTATCTTAATAATATTGACGCTGTTCGTGGCTTGTGCTATAATGCGGACGTCTTGGCAGCGGCAGCCGGAATCTTGGGTTTTGTTTTATCGAAAAACCAGGGCCGGCTGGTGTGTTTTCATCATGAAGGAGTGGCTTTGATATGTCTGAACTGGTGATCCGTGACTTGCACGTGAGCATTGATGGCAAAGAGATCTTAAAAGGCTTCAACCTGACCATCCGGCAGGGCGAAGTGCATGCCTTGATGGGGCCGAATGGAACGGGTAAATCTACCCTGGCTTATGCATTAATGGGGCACCCATCTTACACCGTCACCGGCGGCGAGGCCTGGTTCAAAGAGCAGAACATCCTGGAAATGGAGTCCGATGCGCGTTCTCGCCTGGGCCTGTTCCTGGCTTTCCAGTACCCGGTAGCCATTCCGGGCGTGTCGGTGGCCAATTTCCTGCGCACCGCGATCAACGCCCGGCGGCGGGCGGAGAACCCTGAAGATAAGGGCATCCCCGTCCCTGAATTTCGCCGCTTGTTGAAAGAACACATGGATATGCTGCAGATGGATCACAATTTTGCCGGGCGTTACCTGAACGATGGTTTTTCGGGCGGTGAAAAGAAGCGCGCCGAGATCCTGCAGATGGCCGCGCTGCGCCCCGAAGTGGCGATTTTGGATGAGACAGACTCGGGACTGGATATCGATGCGCTGCGCATTGTCTCCGACGGAGTGAACGCGCTGCGTGGCCCGCATGTGGGGGTGCTGGTAATCACCCATTACCAGCGGATCTTGAATTACATCAAGCCGGATTTCGTGCATGTGATGCTGGACGGGCGGATCGTTGAGTCGGGCGGGGCGGACCTGGCGCTGCACCTGGAAGAACACGGTTACGATTGGGTGCGCGAGAAATATGCCGCCGAAACGCTTGCTGCGCGCTAAGTGAATTGGGAGGTTGTGATGGGTTCCGATGCACAGATATTGCAGGGCTTTGGGGATTATAAATACGGGTTTAGCGACCCGGATGTTTCTGTCTTCAAGTCCCGCAGAGGCCTGGATAGCGAGGTTGTGAAGCAAATTTCATCCATGAAGGGCGAACCGGAGTGGATGTTGGAGTTTCGCTTGAGAGCGCTGGAGCATTACCAGCGGCGGCCCATGCCCACCTGGGGAGGCGATCTTTCCAACTTGAACCTGGACGATATTTATTATTATGTCAAGCCATCCGATCAAGAAGGCCGTTCGTGGGACGATGTGCCCGCGACGATCAAGAAAACGTTTGACCGGCTGGGCATTCCGGAGGCCGAGCGAAAATTCCTGGCGGGCGTCGGTGCGCAGTACGATTCGGAAATGGTCTATCACAAAGTGCAAGAGAACCTGGCCAAGCAAGGAGTGATCTTTGTATCGATCGAGGAGGGCTTACGTTCTCATCCCGATCTGTTTCGCCAGTATTTCAGCACGGTGGTGCCGATCGAAGATAACAAGTTTGCTGCCTTGAACAGTGCCGTCTGGTCGGGCGGTTCGTTCATCTACGTGCCGCCGGGCGTCAAGATCAACCTGCCTTTGCAAGCCTATTTCCGATTGAACGTGGCCAACATCGGCCAGTTCGAACGCACCCTGATCATTGCGGATGAAGGTTCTTATCTTCATTATGTTGAGGGCTGCACGGCGCCCCAATACACCACCGATTCCCTTCATTCCGGTGTGATCGAGATCGTGGTCAACAAAGGGGCGCGGGTGCGTTATACGACCATCCAGAATTGGTCGAATAACGTGTACAACCTGGTCACACAGCGGGCCCTGGTGCAGGAAGCCGGCACCATGGAATGGGTCGATTCGAACCTGGGTTCTAAGCTGACGATGAAGTATCCTTCCTGCTATTTGATGGGACCCGGGGCGCATGGCGAGATCCTTTCGATGGCGTTTGCCGGGCCGGGGCAGCACCAGGATGCCGGGGGCAAGATGCTGCACGTGGCGCCGAACACTACCAGCAAGATCACTTCCAAGTCGATCAGCAGAGGCGGCGGGCGTTCTTCATACCGCGGCCTGTTGAAAGTGTTCAAGGAGGCCGAAGGCTCGCGTTCCAACGTGGTGTGCGATGCTTTGCTGCTGGATGAGCGCTCGCGCTCAGATACGTACCCATCGATCGAGATCGATGCCCAGGATGTGAGCGTTGGCCACGAGGCTTCTGTATCCAAGGTGGGCGAAGAGCAGTTGTTCTACCTGATGAGCCGGGGTTTGAGCAAAGAACAAGCCACCTCGATGGTGGTTTCCGGTTTCATCGAACCGTTGGTGAAGGAGCTGCCGATGGAATATGCGATTGAGATGAACCGCTTGATCCAAATTCAGATGGAAGGCTCGGTGGGGTAGGGCTATGACAAAACGCACAGTAGTCACTCGCACAGGGCGTGCCCGCCCGGCAGGCTCTGGGAAGTTCAACTTCACCCGGGATATGATGCCCGTTTCCACCGAGAATATTTCCTTGAACGTTTACCGGGAAAAAGCCTGGGAAATCTATGAGAAATTGCCGCTGCCTTCGACCAGCGAGGAAGCCTGGCGACGGACCGATTTGAAGAGCCTGCCAGTGGAGGCGTTCAGGTTGGAGAGGCTCGGCGACGAACCTTATCCGCCATTACCTGAAGAGCTGCGCCGGCCGCCGGTGGAAGACCGGCATGGCGGGCAGATGTTGATCTTGCCGGATCGGACAGTGGTCCGCCTGGAGGCGGCACTGGCGGCGCAGGGGGTGATCTTTGCGGACTTCATCACTGCCAGCCGCGACCATCCTTTGATCCTGGAACGGGTGTTGGGAAAGATCGTGCGCGCCGATGAGGGCAAGTTTGCTGCCCTGGCGGCAGCCTTTGCAGATGATGGCGCCTTGGTGTATGTTCCCAAGAACGTGCAGGTGCAGGCGCCTCTGCATTCTGTTTTGTGGGGACCGGGCGGCGGCAAGGCTTATTTCTCTCATTTGTTGATCTGCCTGGAAGAAGGAGCCTCGTTGACCTACATTCATGAAGCGGCTTCACCGAACGAAGCAGAAGGGGAAACGCTGCATGCAGGGTTGGTGGAGATCCATGTTGGCGAGGGCGCTCATTTGCGCTTTGTGGAGCTGCAATCGTGGGGCGAGCATGTGTGGAATTTTACCCATGAACGCGCCCGGGTGGAGCGTGACGGCAGCCTGGATTGGATCTTTGGCGACATGGGCAGCCGCCTGAGCAAGAGTTTTTCTGAGCTAGACCTGGTAGGGCCGGGCGCCAGCGGGCGAATGTCTGGCTTTTATTTCACCAATGGCCTCCAGCACCTGGATCACGATACCCAGCAAAACCACCTGGCGCCAAACACGACCAGCGACCTGCTCTTCAAAGGGGCGCTAAAAGGCGCCAGCCGCTCTGTGTGGCAAGGCATGATCTATGTAGCCCCGAATGCACAAAAAGCGGACGGTTACCAGGCCAATCGTAACCTGGTGTTGAGTTCACAGGCACGCGCCGATTCGATCCCTGGCTTAGAGATCCTGGCGGATGATGTGCGCTGTACACATGGGGCGACTGTGGGTAAAATAGATGAGACCCAAATATTTTACTTGCTCAGCCGCGGTATACCTCGTGAAGATGCAGAACGCCTGATCGTGGAAGGTTTCTTCGAGCCGATCATGCAGCGCATCCCTTTTGAAGGCGTGCGTGAGCGCTTCCAGCAGGCAATCCGTACGAAATTGGATCAATAATCAAGAAAGTGGAGAGTTACCATTGGCAGAATTGCATTTTACTTCAATGCCTGACATGGACGAAGTCTATCATGTAGGCGATCGGGTGGAGGTCTTTTGTGATCACGAGAAACTAGACGAGCGCGTGCGCGATTGGCTGGAAGGCATCGTGGTGCAGGTCGACCCGAAGATGATCGCAGTCCAATTCCATGAAAACGTCTACTTGACCGACGGCTGGATGGTGCCGGACCGCGTCTTGTGGTGCCCCAAGAATTCCAAAAGCATTCGCCTGGCACAGCGCAAGAAAATTATCCGTTCCAAACCGAAGATCTAGCACCTTGGGGAACAGACTGTTGTTTGGATTTTTTGTGTTAAGAGATGCTTGCAGTGATTTGCTCCCGTTGTTGATACGCTGATATGACCGAAAAATACTCTCAGCCCGCTCTTGATGTCCAGCAAATTCGCGCCGATTTTCCGATCCTGGCGCGGCAGGTTCGCCCCGGCGTGACGCTGGCGTACCTCGATTCCGCCGCTTCCAGCCAGAAACCCACGGCTGTGATCGAGGCCATGAACGATTATTACCGGCAGTCGAATGCCAATATCCACCGCGGCATTCACACCCTGGCGGAGGAGGCCACCGCGCTGTATGAAGCGGCACGCACCAAGGTGGCTGCCTTCATCCATGCGGCTTCTCCCAAAGAGATCATCTTCACCCGCAATGCCACCGAATCGATCAACCTGGTGGCGCAAACCTGGGGACGGCGCAGCCTGCAAGCGGGGGATGTGGTGCTGCTGACGGAGATGGAGCACCATGCCAACCTGGTGCCCTGGCAGATGCTGGCAGCCGAGAAGGATTTGAGATTGGAATTCATCCCGGTGACGCTTGACGGGCTGCTGGAGATGGATACTTACCAGGCATTGCTAGCCTTGCAGCCCAAGCTGGTGGCTTTCACCCACATGTCCAACGTGCTGGGCACGATCAACCCGGCCGCGGAGATCATTGCCCAGGCGCATCAGGCCGGAGCGCTGGCGTTGTTGGATGGGGCGCAATCGGTGCCGCACCTGCCGTTGGATGTGCAGGCGCTGGGAGCAGATTTCCTGGCTTTCTCGGCGCATAAGATGTGCGGGCCGACCGGCATTGGCGTATTGTATGGGCGCAGGAGCTTGCTGGAAGCGATGCCGCCTTACCAGGGCGGCGGAGATATGATCAAGCGCGTTACCCTGCGCTCTTTTACACCCAACGAACTACCTCACAAGTTTGAGGCCGGTACCCCGGCGATCGCCGAGGCGGTGGGGTTGGGCGCGGCGCTTGATTACCTGAGCAAAGTGGGCATGCCTGCCATTGCCCGGCATGAGCAGGAGATGATCGCCTATGCCCTGCCGCGCCTGGCAGAGATCCCGGGAGTGCAGGTGTACGGACCGGCGGCTGAGCGCAAAGGCGGGGTGGCAGCCTTTACCCTGGCGGGGGTGCACCCGCACGATATCGCCCAGGTGTTAGATCAAAAGGGTGTGGCAGTGCGCGCCGGACATCACTGTGCCATGCCGCTGCATGATAAGCTCAACCTGCCAGCCACAGCGCGCGCCAGCTTTTATCTGTATAACACGCCGGAAGAAGTGGACCGGCTGGTGATGGCAATCTATCAAGTAAAGGAATTGTTTGACTAGATGGACGACATGTATCGCGAAGTCATCATTGATCGCTACAAGAACCCCCAGTACCGGGGCGAACTGGATCCGCATGATATCACCTTCGAGGACGATAATCCCTTGTGCGGCGATCACATCCGGGTGGATCTGCGCGTGGATGAAAATGGGCGCGTGAGCGAAGCTGCTTTTAACGGGCATGGCTGCGCCATCTCACAGGCCTCAGCAGACCTGTTGATGGAATTTGTCATCGGCAAGACCCTCGACGAGCTCAGGCATCTCAATAGGGACGATGTGCTGGACTTGCTGGGTATCGAGTTGGGGGCGGTGCGGCTGAAGTGCGCCCTGCTTTCGCTGAAGGTGTTGAAGTCTGGCGTGTATGGGTTGGGAGAACCTGGCAGCGAGCTGGACGAGGAATGAGGCGGTTGAAATGATCGCTTATGCCAAACCCGGCGCAGAGCAATACGATTTTATCGATGTGGCCGCGGCCGAAGACATTCCCAACGGGGGACGGCTGTTCTTAGAGATCGACAATTTATTCCTGGTGGTCTTCAACATTGCCGGGGCTTTATTTGCTATTGCCGATATGTGCTCGCACGATGAAGGGCCCTTAGGAGAGGGGGAGTTGGAAGGCTACGAAGTGCGCTGCCCGCGCCATGGTGCGCGTTTCGATGTGCGCACCGGAGAGGCCACCCGCCTGCCGGCAGTGATCAACATCCCGGCCTACCCGGTGCGCGTGGTCGAGGGGCGGGTTGAGGTGGGGATCCCAATCTAGGTATGCTGGATCACGACAAATTCCATTGGGCGGGAAAGGTGTCACGCCGGGACATCCAGCGGCTGTATGAGTCGGAGGCGCGCCGGCTGTTAGACGAAGATTTGCTGGATAAGGTGATGTATCGGAGCTGGGGGAAGAAACGGTGTCGGATAGCTAATTATAAGAAATAATTGCCAAATGGCCGTTATGAAGTAGAATAACACTATGTTCAAGAAGTTATGGCGCGCCATCGAAATCCCGTTCGATCCCCTGGACGAGAATACCAACCGGGATAATATCATCAGTGCGCTGATCAACGTGATCATTGTCATGCTGATTTTGTACCTGGTCCCGGTGATCGTGGAACGCGGCCTGCATACTCCCCAGATGGCGCTGGTCATTATCATGATCGTCTTTTTGATTAGCTCGCGCCTGGCGATCCATAAAGTGGGCAATAAGTTCGTTTCGATCACGCTGGCCTTGGTGACCTGGTTGTTCATCAACGTGACCTTCCTGTTTTTCGAGAATGGGCTGCGAGCGCCGACCTATATTGCCAGCCTGGCTTTTCTGATCGTTTACGTGGGACTGCTGCACGGACAGCGCTCGGTGGTCGCGATCACCGCCGCCAGCGTGTTGGTTGGCTTGGCGGTAGGGCTCTTGGAGATGCAGGGCATTTATCTCACTCAACCGCGAACGCCCGACATTCGTTGGGCGATGATCGCCTTGTTGATCGTCTTTCCCATCATCGCCTTCATCGTTACCCGCACTTTGCATAATCTGCGGCGGACGATTACGCTGTACCGGGACGAATCGAAGATACGCCAGCAGTCTGAAATCGAGATCAAGCAGCTGCACCAGGAGCTGGAAGCGGCCTATGCCACCACGCTAGAAGGCTGGGCGCGCGCCCTGGAACTGCGTGATAAAGAGACGGAAGGCCACAGCCGCCGGGTAATCCAGTTGACGACTAACCTGGCAAGAAGCCTGGGCTTGAGCGAGTATGAAGTCAGGCACATCTGCTACGGGGCCATCTTGCACGATATCGGCAAGGTGGGTGTGCCGGATGCCATCCTGAGAAAACCCGGCCCGCTGACGCCCGACGAGTGGGTTGTCATTAGACAGCATCCTGTCCTGGCTTATGATATGCTCAAGGACATCGATTACCTGAAACCCGCGCTGGCAATCCCTTATTCTCACCATGAGAATTGGGATGGGAGCGGCTATCCCCAGGGTCTGAAGGGCGAAGAGATCCCGCTCTCTGCCAGGATCTTTGCAGTGGTGGACAACTGGGATGCACTGACCACCAACCGTCCGTATCGAAATGCCTGGCTGCGCGAGCAGGTTGTCAGCCACTTGAAAGACAACCGGGGCAAGCTCTTTGATGCCCAGGTGGTGGATGTTTTTTTAGATAAAGTGGTCGGATATGCGCCTCCCACACAGCCCACCCGCAGCGCCTCGCGTTGGCAGGGTGAGAACTTCATCTGAGGATAAAGAAGTGAGTGATTACGCACAAATTGTCAGTTTCGAAGAATTCGATCGCCTTCGAGATACATTAGGACGCATTGTTTGCACCTCGGGCGGCTACGATCCCATTCACCCGGGGCATGCCACCTGCATGGTGGAATCGAAAAAGTACGGCGATACGCTGGTGGTGGTGGTCAATGGAGACCAATTTCTGACTACCAAGCGCGGCAAACCTTTCATGGATCTGATGACCCGCTGCCGGATCGTGGCCTGCATTCGCAACGTGGATTACGTGATCCCGTTCGAGATCGAAAACGATCAAACCGTGTGCGAGGCGCTGCGGCGTATCCGCCCGCATGTCTTTACCAAAGGCGGAGACCGCACCGATTACTCCAATATCCCCGAGTGGCAGGTTTGCCAGGATCTGGGGATCGAGATCGTGCCGCAGGTGGGCTTGACCAAGCAGTGGGCCAGTTCCGATTTCCTGCGCCAGTGGGGCGAGTTTTGGGCAACCCATAAGCATCAAAAATAAGGTGCTGTCTCGTGGATGATGAGCTGAACAACTTTTTGACCCACTGGTACGGCGGTTTCATCCACGGCCTGGAGCAGGTGGACGCGCAGTCGCAGGAGACGATCTTGCGAGCCTGTGGGCTGGCGTGTGCGCAGTCATACACGGCGCAGGTTTTTAAGGAAGCCTGGCAGCAAAGCCCCAACCTGGCAGGTTTTCTCAGCCGGCTGGCCGGCAATTTCCCCGACTCAATATACGAACGCATAGATGACCACACCCTATGCGTTCGTTATCAAGATTGCGCCTGCGACCTGGTCAGGCGGGGATGGGTGCAATCGCCCATCCTGTGTACATGTTCGCAGAACAACCTGCAGCAGAACTTCCAGGCGGCGTTGGGGAAACCGGTGCGGGTGGTTTTGCGTTCGTCGATATTGGGCGGCGCCAAGGAATGTGTGTTCGAAGTGCTACTGGAGGCTGAATGATGGCAGATTCTGAGACACAAATGCGACATCCCGCATTTTTGAGTGGGCCGCGGTTGTACCTGCGCACGATCGAAAAAGAAGATCTGCCGCTTTTGCAGGCCTGGGCGAACGATGCTGAGCTGCGTGGGCTGACCGGCGAAACGCTGCCGACTAATTTCGCGGGCATCGAAGGGTATGTGAACAGGATCAACGCCGATGCTAGCCGGGTGTGGTTCGTGATCGTGGTCAAGGAGACTGGGCAGGTGATCGGCGAGTGCGGGCTGCTGCGCATGTTCTCTGCCTGGCGCACGACCGACCTGACCATGATCCTGGGCGAGAAGACGGCCTGGGGCCAGGGTTACGGGAGCGAGGCCATGCATTTGCTGCTCGATTATGCCTTTGGATACTTGAATTTTCACCGGGTGTCCATCGGCGTGGTGGGAAGCAACGCACGGGCGCTGCGGTTTTATGAAAAGGTGGGTTTCAAGCGCGAGGGAATCCAGCGGGACGGATATTTTTACAATCACCACTACCAGGATTTTGTGATGATGAGCATGCTGGAGGATGAGTTCCGGGCGCAGCGCTAAGCGGCCGCGGGCTTTTCGTCTTCATCGTCTTCGTCTTCGTCTGTATCACCGTCATGATCGAGATCAACGTCTTCGCGGGCGATGAAGCGATTGTTGAAGATGTAGTAGAAATTGACCACCACCACCTGGCCGCGCTGTTTCTTTTTGCGTTTCTTGCTTTTCTTTTTGTATTTTTCGGGGGGCGATGGTGGGGCCGCAGCATTTTCCGCCTCAACGGTGGCGGGCGCGGTGGGCGATGGTAGAGCCGCATGATCGGCGGCGGGTGGTGGGGGCGCGGATTGGGGCGCATGATCGGCGGGGGCCGCGGCGGGCGATGGTAGAGCCGCAATATTTTGCGGCTCTACGGCAGAGGGCGCAGGGGCCGCGGATTGAGCTGCAATATTTTGCGGTTCTACGACGGGGGCGATGGGAGTGGAAGCCGCAACATCGGCGGGGGCGGCGGCGGTGTAGGTTGCGATGATCTCGCGGTGGCTGGGGTTGTTCATCAGGAAACTACCGCGCAGGTCGGGGTCGGTGATCTTTTCGGCGCTCTCTTGCAGGATGTGGTAGGTGTTTTCCAGCAGGGGGGCGGCTTGGGGGTCTTCCAATTTTTTCAAGATTTGATAGCAGGATAACAAGGTGCGCATCGGGTTGACTGCGCTGCTCAGGGCGGGGTCGCTGTCGATCACCGGCAAGATCTCGGCTATCAGCGCTCGGGCCTGGGCGCTATCGCCGAGCGCCAGGGCAACCTGCGCCAGGCCGGCCTGGTCTTCCACGACGCGCTGGGTTTGCTTGAGTTCCCGGCGCAACTGCAAGGCTTGCTCGTACCGGCTTTGCGCCAGGTCGGAGCGCCCCTGCAGACGGTGCAGCTCTGCCAGGTTGTTGCAGGCCACCCCCAGGGTGCGGCGGTCGCCCAGCTCGGTGAGAATGCGGGCGGCTTCTTCCAGGGCAGCGCGTGCCTCTTCCAACTGTCCCAGGGAGCTGAGCACGGCGCCCAGGTTACTGAGCGTGGCGCCCTCGCCCTGGCGGTCACCGATCTCGCGGCGGATGACCAGGGCGCGCTGCAAATACTCGGCCGCCTGGCTGAAACTGCCCAGCTTGTCCAGGGCGGTGGCCAGGTTGGTCAGGCTGCTGCCTTCGCTGCGCCGGTCGCCGATGGTGCGGGCGATTTCCAGCGCTTCGGAAAACCGGTTCTGCGCTTCCAGGTGCTGGTCGGTCATGTGGGCAATGATCGCCAGGTTGGTCAGCACCAGGCCTACGCCGCGCTGGTTGCCGAGCTCTTTGCACAGGTCGTACGAGTGCTGGTAGGCTGCTTGGGCCTCGGCGTACATTTTCTGGAAATAGAAGATATTGCCGACCACCCGCAGGATATCGGCCTCGGTAGACTTGGCATCCACGGCGCGCGCCAGGGCCAACGCCTGGTCGAGCACCTGGCTGGCCTCCTGGTATTTTCCCTGGCGGTTGAGCGCCACGCCCCAGTAGTAACAGGCGCGCGCCTCTGCCACCAGGTCCTGGGCGGCTTGTGCCATCAACTGGCCTTGCTGGGCGGCGCCGGCGGTTTCGTCCAGGTTGCCGGTAGCTTCGGCATAACGCGTCTTGCGCAGGGCAATGGCAGCGCGAGCCTGCGGCTCGCGCAGACGTTCGGCGATCTCGTGCAGCGCGGCCAGGTCTTGCTGCTGGGAAAGGCGGTCGCCCAGCAGGTGATAGACTTCCTCGCGATCCAGCAGCAGCCCAAGGCGCTCGCTATCTTGCTCGGGGTCGAGGATGAACAGGGCGCGGGTGTAATGATCCACCGCCGAAATATTCTGGTAGGACTGCGCCGCGCTGCGCCCGGCCTGGGTCAAGGACTCGATGGCGGGCCGGCGGGCTTCCTCCAGGCCCTGGCGATAGGCGGCTTCGTAATGGTAAGCCAGGGCGTCCAGGTGCGACCCGGTCAGCGGCGTTTGAGATTCGATGGCTTTGGCAGCCGACCAGTGCAGGTCGCGGCGGCGGGCGCGCAGCTGCATATCGTAAGCGGCATCGCGCAGCAGCGACTGGCTGAACATGTAGCGCGAGAGGTTCAGGGCGGTCCAAATGCCCTCCTTCTCGGCGGCTGCCAGCTTGGCTTCCAGGCTGCTCTCTTGCGGCAGCATACGAGCCAGGATCTCCAGCTCGAAATCGCGCCCCAAGATGGCGGCGGTCTGGACAAGGTCCTTGACGCCTTCTTCTAATTGATCCAGGCGGGCAGTGAAGATGGCCTGCACATCGCCGGGCAGCAGGGAGGCCGTCTGCGCGGAGAGCGTCCACAGGTTCTTGCGCTGCACCAGGATGTTCTGCTCGCGCAGGTAGAGCAAGATCTGTTCGGCGATGAAGGGATTGCCCTCGGCGCGGCGCTGCAGCATGTTGTGGATCTGTTCGCTGACCGGGCCGTTGAGGAACTCGGTGGCGATGGCAGCCAGGTGATCGGCCGACAGGTTGCTTAGCTCGAGGGTCTGGTAGGGGATATCTTTACCCAGCAGATCCGATTTGTTTTCGGGACGAGAAGCGGCCATGAGCGCAAATGGCAGGTTGGCGCCCGAACGGAGCAGGCTGAGAATGAACTTCTGGGAATCCTCGTCCAGCCAGTGGATGTCTTCCAGGTAGATGATGACCGGCTGGCGGGCGCATTCGGCCTGGATGAGGGCCCGCAGGGCGATCAGGGTGGTGTCGTAGCGGGCCTGGGCGTCCAGTTCGGCGTACAGCGAGTTGTCCCAGTGCAAATCGATCAGCGCGCCCAGGCAGGAGCGCAGGCGGTTCAGCTCGCTCGTCAGAGATGCGTTCTGGGTGGTGGAGATCAGTTCGTCCAACTTGCGGCTGAAAGCGCGCTTGTTGCGCACTTCGGATTGGGTAGGGATCTGGTCGAAATAGCCGCGCAGCCAGTGTTGGAAAGGATTGAAAGGCTGGCGGACGGTTTGGTCGGTCTGGCAGAGGAAGATGGAGGGCCTGGCGGCGCCTTCCGGCAGGTCTTGACCCTGGATCAACGAGTAAAGGAACTCGCTGAGCAGGCGGCTTTTCCCGATACCGGCGTTGCCCAGGACGACCAAGGCGCCGGGACTGGCGGCGGGCTGGGTGAAGATGGGGCGGATAAATTCGGACAGGTGCGCCATCTCGGTTTCGCGCCCGACCATCTTGTTCTGGAACAGGTGGGTCAGCTCGATGGTGTTGTGGCTGCGTTCCAACAGGGCGAATACCTGCATGGGATCGTCGAAGCCCTTGAAGCGATACTCGCCGCGCGCCTCGGCGGCAAAGCGCGGGCCCATGCGGCGCAGGGTGTGTTCGTCCAGCCAGACATCGCCCCAGGGAGCGGAGGTCATCAGGCGGGCGGCCAGGTTGACGCCGTCGCCGTAGCAGGTGAATTCGGCGCGGTGAGCGGAACCGGCCAGGCCGGCGTACATGGTGCGCTGGGTGATGCCGGCGCGGAAGGAGCCGGGGGTGATGTTGGGCAGCTCGAGGATGAAATTCAGAGCGCGTTCCAGGTCGTTTTCGGTGCCCACGGGCATGCCCCAGAACATCAGCAGGTTGCAGCCTTTATCGCCAAAATCGACCCGGTTGAGGTAGCCGCCGTAACGTGCCTGGAGATCGAAGACGGAGTTGACGAAGAGCCTCAACTGGTCTGCGGTTTCGATGCCCATCAGATTAATGAAGACCGAAACCACCTGGCGGAACTCGCCCCGGTTCTCGCGCTCCAGGATGGCGGCGGGCAGGAAGGGCGATTGATCGGGAATCTCTTGTTCGGGGATGGGATGCGGTTCGGGCAGGCCGCCGGAAAGCGCCAGGAAGCGCATGTGCCCATCTTCACCAGCCGGCAGGGTGCGCGCCAGGTCTTGCAAAGCCTGGGCGACGGAGGCGGTCAGGATCAGGTTGCCTTGCTGGGCGTGATGCTCAGCCCCGGCGGCGGCTTCGATGGCCGGGCCGGAATAGTAATAAGCGGCCTTAATCTGGGCGAAGCTGGATTGCAAAATGCCCCACCTCACCTCGCCGTCGCCCAGCCCCAGCTTGGCCGTGAAGGCAAAGCGCCCGTAGGGGGTGTTTTGCACCGGGTGGGAGCTCATGTGCTGCTGGATGCCCACCGCAGCGGCCAGGGCGTGCTGGTAGGCATCTTCGCTGTGGGGGAAGAGAGCGGTGAAGGCATCGCCGGCGAAGGTGGTGATAAAGCCGCCGTGCGTATAGACCTGATCCACCAGCGGGGTGAACAGGTTGAGCATGATGTCGGCCATCGACTCGGCCGCCTCGCTGCCATGCTGCATCAAGGCGTGGGTGACGGTGCTGAAGCCCGAGATATCCACGAACAGGCAGACGGCCTGGAAATCGCCCGTGTAGTTTTGGCGGGCATAGTTATCCAGGGTCATCAGCGGCACCAGCATGGGGCCCTGTTCTGCCAGCAGCTTGACGATTTTACTTTTTTTCTTGGCAGCGGTCTGCATGCTGTAATTGTACACTCAAATATAATTTTGTTATAGATGTAGAGATAGTCTGGCTGGAACTGCACTCCCTTTTATACCCATAAATGGTGTCCAGTGTTATGGGTCCACTACAGCGGTAGAACTGCCGAAGAGAAGCTCACTGCGGCAGGTGGCGTTGTTTTACCGGGATGCCTTTTACCCCACGTCATCTTGCCTTTTACTCCTTGCATTATTGAATACTTATACGAGAATGTTCACCTGTATAATTATGAAAGGTTTTCTTTGTAATTGCGTGGTTGGCCGAAAGTTATTTTCTAAATAAATGCAGAGAATCAACCAATCACTTGAGCAAACCGCTATTTTGGCTGTGGAGTTGTTCAAAATACTTGAGTGGTTTGCTTGGTCATAAAGTATCCCAGTTCTTTTTTTATAGCATCTGAGACAATCTTCTGTATTCCTTTCTACCGAGTATGGTGGGAATTAAGTTATAGAAAGGCGCAACCTAATTAATCCTGTTTATCTCACGAAGGAGCAAAACTAGTGATCAATCCTGTTAAGTTCAAGTGGATTTTCTATACGCTGCTTTTTTTAAGTTTGGGTTTGCTAGCCTTTCAGACTTCCAGATCGGCTTCCGCCGGCAATCTGGTTCATTACCCTCCTAGAAACGCCTCTAGGCAAGATCCGGCCTGCCTATCAGGGGGAGCCTGGCGCTGGACTCGCGGAACGGAGCGTCCAGATATCGCCAAACAAGTTCAGGATGCTTTAAATGCCCAGGCACTAGAGGTTCATGTTGGCGCCCAAGAATATGGCGAAGTCGATGGCTGTGGCAATTTTCACATGTCTTCGATGGATTTCGACCTCGATTTCGCCAATTCCAAATCAGCAGATGCAGCCCTTCTGCAGATCCATACTATCAAGGATATCCTAATCAAAACAGATATTTCGCGCCTGGGGAACGTGCGCTTCACAGTGGCTGGCGAACTGCTCAGAAAACCCGAAATCCAGCAAGAGTTTGAAGTCGAACTGCCTGCGGAGATGGCTTCTGGCGATTTGGCAGCGCAATTCGCACCAATGGTACAAAGCAAAGTCATAGTGATCATTTTTAACCCGGTCCTCACCGGCGGCCAGCGCTTGATTGATTATTATGGATATAGCTCACCTGGCAAGATCACACAACAACTCCAGGATTTCTTTGCATCATCTTCCGGCGGCAAGATCCAGTACCTGGTGGCTGATACTTTTGAGCTGGATGAATTCACGCTTTATCAAGATGGCTACCGCTATACTCCCGCTGAATATGAGGCCGTGATGAGCCGATTGATTCAACCTCACCCAGGGGATTTCGATTACAACCAGATCGTCAACGACACGCGCTTTGATATTTGCGGCAAAGCCAACCGGCATGAGATCGATGAGGTGTGGCTATTTGGAATTCCGTTCTCAGCGGGGATGCTTGAATCGACCCTGGTTGGTCCAAATGCCTTTTTTTATAATGGTTATCCCGTGCCGGGTCCCTGGACGTGTGACCGCCTGGTGCCGATCATGGGATTCAACTATGAACGCGGGATCAGCGAGGCGACAGAAGATTTTGGTCATCGCACCGAATCGACGCTAAGCCATATCTACGGATTTTCTTCGATAAATAAGGTGAATAACTATTGGGATATGTTCGTCGAGGTAGCGAATTATCACCCATCTTATTCCTATAGTGGATGCGGCAATATACATTATCCTCCCAATGGTGAAAAGGATTACGATTGGAGGAATCCGACCGCGATCAATACATTGTGCGATGAGTTCTACAATTATCCTCCCCCCAGTCTTGATGGATCGGTGTTTACCACGGTAGATTGCACTGCCTGGGGCTGCAATTCGTGGAATTATTTCTATTACTGGTATTCTCATTTCCCAGACAAACCTGGCTGTGGGCCAGACGGCATATCTACCGATTGGTGGTGGTATTTCATCTCTCCTGACCTGGCGAACTCTCCGCAAGATGCCTGCAGCTTGACTGATCCAGCACACCCTGCGCCGCTGCTTTATAATAAATCGGCGCCATCGAACGGCTATACCCAGAAAGGAAATCAAGTTACCTTGAGTTGGCAAAGCAGCGTTACAGCCGCCAGTTATGAAGTCTGTTATGCTGACTCGGCCGGTGGAGATTGTTATGGCGGCTGGCAGAATGTCGGCGGCCAGCTTAATACCACCATCGGAGGCTTACTAGAGAATGCAACTTATTATTGGCAGGTGCGAGCTCTCAACATGCAAGGTGTTACCTATGCCAACGGCGGGTGGTGGTCTTTTAGGATCCAGGATGAACTTCCAGGATCGTTCAATAAAATCAGTCCGGCGATAGAGAGTGTCGAGCAAATCTACCAGGTCTATTTAACCTGGGAAAGCAGCTTGCTGGCTAATTCATACCAATATTGTTACGATACCAGCAATAATAACCAATGTGACAGTGAGTGGATCAGCGTGGGCGAGCGAACCATGGCAATAATTCCCAACGAGTTTTCATACTGGCTTTCATATGATACTACTTACTACTGGCAGGTTCGGGCAGTCAATGAGACCGGCGTCGTAGAAGCTGTGGACGGGTGGCGGTCGTTTGCCACGCTGCTCGCTCCGCAGCCTGCTTTTGTCAAATGGGCCCCGGCCAACGACTCATGGGGGCTTCCCAATACTCTCCTGCTCACGTGGACAAGCGCGGCAGGAGCAACGTCCTATGAATATTGTGTCGCTAATACCCAAGATCGCATTTGTAAGGATGGCTGGATCAATACCGGGATGAGCACCATGGCCTGGGTTACCGATCTGCATTTCAACAGCGCTTTCTTCTGGCAGGTCAGAGCGATTACTATGGATGGAACCATAGAAGCAAATGGTGAAAATGGAGCGTACGCTTGGTTTGGATTCAGAACCCGGATTGAATCGCCCGCTCCCTTTGAAAAGTTAGGCCCCGCTGATGGCGCTTTGGACCAGCCGCTATCGGTTACAGCATCCTGGAAAAATGGCGGGCGAGTGGAATATTATGAAGTTTGTATAGACACAACCAATGACAACCAGTGCAATGGGACATGGTCTTATATTGGGGATAGCACCGAGGCTGTTTTTCCCTACCTGGCTTACAGCACAACTTATTACTGGCAGGTGCGGGCTAAGTTCGGCAATGCCGGCAGCATGACTGAAGCGGATGGCGGCGCCTGGGGCAGTTTCACCACGCTCTCCCCGCCAGGATGCCCGACCATCGCTGGGTGGCGCGGCGAGTACTGGGCTAACCAGGCTCTTGATGGGGAGGCTGCGCTGTGCCGGGATGATCAGACATTGAATTTCGATTGGGGATATGCTCCTGCGGATCCATCTTTACCCGATGATAACTTCTCGGCCCGCTGGACCCGCACGATGGACTTTGCGGATCGATCCTACCGGTTTTACGTCAGCCACGACGATGGCGCACGCTTATACATAAATGGTGAACTCAAACTGGATGCCTGGGAGAACTGTTGCCAAATCGATACGGTGGAGGTGCCAATGACCACACCAGGCAGCTACGAAGTCAAACTTGATATGCAAGAAATTGTAGGGGCGGCGAACGTGGCGTTCTGGTACGAGCCTGTCACTATCACTGGCTGGAGAGCCGAGTTTTTTAATAATGCGACCCTGGAAGGTTTCCCTGTCTTGGTTAGGGATGATCCGGTATTGGATTTTGAATGGTACGGCGGCTCGCCGGACACTTTGGTCAATCCAGATCTGTTTTCGGTGCGCTGGTCACGCGAATGGCCTTTTGTTGAAGGAACCTATACCTTTCATGTTTTTCACGATAACGGAGCGCGCTTATTCATCGATGATGTGATGGTTTTCGAAAACTGGTGCAATGACTGCCGGCTCACAGATGATGTGGCCCAGCCATTGACCGCAGGGCTGCATACCATCAAGTTGGAACTATATGATAACGATGGCTGGGCATCGGCCAAACTGACCTGGGAGCCGGCGCCTTTTACAAAAAGCGATCCTCTTGAGGGTTCCAACGGTGTGTCGCCTGATCTGGTGCTAGCCTGGGTCAACAGTGAGGGCGCTTCCGGTTACGAATACTGCATCGACACGCTTCCCGGCTCAAATTGTGACACAAGCTGGACCATAGCCGATTTGGAAACCAGCACCCTTCTGCCCAGGTTGAACCCCAACACCACCTATTACTGGCAGGTACGCGCTTCCAACCCGGGTGGCATAACTTATGCTGATGAGGGTGCATGGTGGAGCTTCACCACACAGCCTGCTTGTTACGCGCTCACGCGGACGCACACCGGTTTGGGCACTGATCCTGTGGCCAGCCCGGCCAACTCAGCTGGCTGCACCAGCGGAGAATATATTGCCGGAGAAGTTATCAGCCTGACTGCTCATCCGGCCTCGGGGTATCACGTGGCCTCATGGATAGGCACCCATAAGGATGCCAGCATCAGCACGAGCAATACATGGATCATGCCTGCTGAAGCGCACACGGCCGGGGTTAACTATGTGGAAAACCCGGCTGGGAATATCCTGCTCCTGGTGGATGATGATGACAACTCGCCCAATGTTTCCTCTTACTACACGGCAACTCTGGATGAGCTAGGTCTGGCTTACATGGTGTGGGATACCCATAATTCAGATGACGAGCCTGATGCTGCAACCCTGGCTCAATACTCATCTGTGCTGTGGTTTACCGGCGCCGGATATGTAGCAACTACCGGCCCGGGTGCATCGGGCGAGACCGCACTGGCCAACTACCTGGACGGCGGTAATTGTGCATTGATCAGCAGCCAGGATTATGCTTTTAAACGAGGCCAGACGGCTTTCATGACCGACTATCTGGGACTGGCCTCTTATGCAAGCGATTTGGGTAATTACAGCGCAGTTTCTGGGCAAGGATCAGCCTTTGCCGGGTTGGGGCCATATGATCTCGACTATTTCTTTATACCCTATACGGATATCTTCACACCTACTGCAGTGGCAGAAGGGGCCTTTGTTGGCAACAACCAAAACCTGGCGGCTATTAGCTATGCTAATGGCGCTTTCCATTCAGCTTTTCTCGGCTTTCCGTTGGAAATGATGGAATTGACAGCCCGGCAGAATACCATCAGAACATTCCTGAGTTGGTGCGGAATAACACTTGCTGCGCCTCCCACTGCTTTTGGTAAGTCATCCCCGGCGGATACAGCAAGTGCAGCACCAACAGGACTTGCCCTGTCTTGGGATGCCAGCGCCGGAGCGGCCAATTTCGAGTATTGTTACGATACGACAGATGATGATACTTGCATTAACTGGATCGATGCCGGCCAGGCGAGAAGCGTAATCTTGCCCAGCCTGGCTGATGGAACCACCTACTATTGGCAGGTGAGAGCGGTGAACGCGCACGGTATCACCGAGGCAAACGGAGGCAGGTGGTGGTCTTTCGCTACTCCCATCGTATGTTACGTGCTCACGCGGACGCACACTGGTTTGGGGACCGATCCTGTGGCCAGTCTGGCCAACTCGGCTGGCTGCGCCAGCGGGCAGTATGTCGCTGGTGAAACCATTGCACTGGCTGCCTCTCCAGCCTCAGGTTACCATGTGAGTTCCTGGTCGGGCACGAACAACGATGCCAGCACTAATAACAGCAACACACTGACCATGCCGGCGGCGGCCCATGCGGTTTCCGCTGCCTACGTGATCGATTTGCCGGCTGCTTTCGGCAAGTTGACCCCGGCGGATCAGTCAGACGGCCAGCCGCTCACGCCGACGTTGAGCTGGCAGGCCAGCACACGTGCTGCCAGTTACCGGTACTGCTACGATACCACGGATGATAACACTTGCAGTAACTGGCAGAGCACCACGGCTGCCAGCGTTATCTTGCCAGCCTTGAGTCAGGACACTACCTACTATTGGCAGGTGA
>CAZVRZ010000051.1:9618-34795 GCA_964629965.1 uncultured Anaerolineaceae bacterium | reverse complement strand
TGGTGGGAGCTCAAGCTTACCAGAGTTCAACCACTATTTTGTCCGGTAGTGAATGGCGGGATCATTTATTTCCGCGATGTCAAGGGTCTGCCTGTGCAGGAATACTGGCAGGACATGAAGTTTTGGTGGCCGCAGAATGAAGCCATCATTGCCACCCTCATGGCTTATCACCTCACCGACGATGAGAAGTATGCCCGCTGGCACCACATGGCCCACGATTGGGCCTACCAGCATTTCCCTGACCCGCAGTATGGCGAGTGGTTTGGCTACCTGCACCGCGATGGGCGCGTCGCCCAGCCTGCTAAGGGTAACTACTGGAAAGGTCCATTCCATCTTCCGCGCATGCAGTGGAAGTGCTGGCAGGTTCTGGAAGAGATGAAGAACAAGGGATAGCCTAACCTGCTGGGGCTATAAAGGCTGCAATGAGAATGTAGTGGCTAAGACTGCCTAGAATCACAAAGATGTGCCAGACTTCATGAAAACCAAAAGCTGGGGGGTGAAAATTTGGCCGCTTAAATATGTATATCAGCGCACCCAGGGTGAAGAACAGGCCTCCCAGGATCAGCCAGACCAGAGCGGCTGTTGGCATGCGCTGCACGATTTCCCGGATTGCGACCATGGCCAGCCAGCCCATCAGCAGGTAGATGCCGGCTGTTATGCCGCGTGGCGCCTTGATCACGAACAGCTTGATGGCGATGCCCGCTAACGCGATGCCCCACACTGTTCCCAGCATACCCCAGCGCCAGATGCCACTCAGATAGTGAAAACAAACCGGCGTGTACGTGCCGGCGATCATCACGTAAATGGCGCAGTGATCGAATTTGCGCAGCGCCAGCAGCGCTTTGGGGCTGGGCTTCGCCAGGTGATAGGCGGCGCTGGCTGAAAACATCAGCGTCAGGCCCAGACCGTACATCAGTAGTGTGATCATCTTCGCCGGATTATCATGTCCCAGGTAGAGCAGCAGGCCCAGCCCTGGTAAGGCGAGCAGCGCCGCACCCAGGTGGCTTAAACCGCTGAACGGATCGCGCAATCTTTTTAGCATATGACTCCAATCTGATCTATCTACGTACTATTCGATTCGTTATCCCATCCCCACTGCCCACGCAGGGGGACAAATGCCACCGAAATGATGCGGGAGTGTTTAAATTCCGCACCCTGGCGCTGCCACAGTTGTAGTACTTGCCCGCCGCTGCTGCCCACCGGGATCACCAGGCGGGCGCCCTCGGCCAGTTGATTAAGCAGCGGTTGGGGTACGCTTGGTGCCGCCGCCGTGACCAGCATGGCGTCAAAGGGCGCCTGTTCAGGCAAGCCCAGCGAGCCATCCCCCAGGTGTATGCTCACATTCTTCAGTTCGAGCGTTTCCAGGGTGCGCCGGGCATTCTCTGCCAGCGAGGCATGCCGTTCGATGGTGTGTACTTCTCGCGCCAGGCATGCCAGGACGGCTGCCTGGTAGCCGGAACCTGTGCCCACCTCGAGCACCTTTTCGGAGCCTCGCAGTTCGAGCAAATCGCTCATCAGCGCTACGATGTAAGGTTGGGATATTGTTTGACCGGCGCCGATGGGCAGCGGGCAGTCGTCATATGCCTGAGAACGGTGGCCTTCAGGTATAAAGAGATGGCGTGGTATGCGGCGCAGCGCTTCCAGCACCCGCTCGGTCTGGATCCCGCGCCAGGAGATCTGGTCGCGAACCATGTTATGGCGCAGAGTAGTATAAAAATCTTCCGGAGTCATGGCCGATCTTCCCAAGTATGGAGCGTAAGGCGCAGGCGCAGCCATGTGAGCATCATGTTGAGCTCAGTAGGTATGCCATGACCCAGCGCGTGGTGCCCTGCAAGGCATCCAGGTGGGTACGCTCGTAGTTGTGCGACGCATCCACACCTGGACCGATCAGCGCTACGGCAACATCTCCGCCGGAGCGCCAGTAAGCTTCGCCATCTGAACCATAGTAGGGGTAGATGTCCACCTTGTAAGCGATGTCATGCTCTTCGGCGATGAGGCGCAGTTTCTGGCTAAGCCCATGATGATAAGGGCCGCCAGAATCTTTAACGCACAACGTCGGGTGAAATTCGTCGGAGGTCTGACCATCACCTACCGCGGCCATATCGACTGTTACCAATTCAGTCGTTTCCGGCGGGATGCCGGCTGCTGCACCATGTCCAACCTCCTCGTAATTGCTGAAAAAGAAACAGGTGTTCTGGGCTGGCTGCAAGCCGGCAGCGTGAATCGCCTGGATGGCCGCTACCAGGCAAGCCACACAGGCCTTGTCGTCCAGGTGACGCGAACGCACGAAATTGTTGACCACTTCCACCCGCGGGTCAAAGGCCACAAAATCACCAACCTGGATGCCGAGCGCCTGGCTTTCCTCGACGGATGATGTGCGGGCGTCCAGGCGTACTTCCATCGTTTCGTCTTCGCGCTTGAGTTCATTTACCTGGCTGCTGTGCACGTGCCCGGAGGCCTTGGTCAATAAAATGGAACCGCGTATGGCTGGGCCATGGCTGGCAAAGATGGTGCAGCCCTCTCCTTCAACGGTGTTCCAGGCATAACCGCCGATGCGTGACAGCTTTAACCGGCCATTGCTTTTAATTTCTTTGACCATGGCGCCCAGGGTATCGGCATGAGCAGTCAGAGCGCGGGGCGCATTGTGCATTAATCCATCCCAATTCACTGCCAGCGCCCCCTTGCGGGTGCGGCGCATGCGCAAATCCGGATACTGCGCCAACGCCTTTTCGATGTAAGAGATAGCTTGTTCAGCATAGCCGGTCGGGCTGGATGTGTTTAACAAGCCAGTCAGGAATTCCAACAGGTAGATCGAGTTGATCTCGGGCAGGCTCATGGTTACCTCGTAAGGCTTATCTGATTTGTTAGCTTGGCCTTGTGTAATGCGATTATACCTCTATAATAGGAGCCATGATTTTCCACATCGCTTACCGTATATTAAAGTTGACATGGTCTATTACCCGGCCTATCACGACCGGTGTACGCGTGATGGCGCAGCGTGGTGATGAGTTGTTGTTAGTAAAGCATCGCTATCAAGACACCTGGTTGTTCCCAGGCGGCGGGCTGCATCGCCAAGAGACCCTGGAGCAGGCTGCGCGGCGCGAAGCTTTTGAAGAAGCCGGCGCAGAACTGGGTGAACTATCCTTGGTGGGTATTTATTCGAATTTTGTCGAAGGAAAGAGCGATCATATTGTTCTCTTCCAGGCTGAGATTCTTTCCTGTACTGGTAAATCCGATTGGGAGATCGCTGAGGTTCGTTTTTTTTCCATCCATGATATGCCGGACGATCTGGCGCCTGGCTGCCGCAGGAGGCTTGTACCTGGGCAAGGGAGCAGGCCTCACCATGGCTTGTGGTAACCAGCCTGTATCAGCAGTATTTGGCCAGGGCGTGCCTGTTTTGTACCTGGATACGCCCGCCTGGATCCACGGAGATATATCCCGAAGTCTTGAAGGCTACCATCACCTGGTTGACGCGTTTGCGTGATGCTCCGACCAGGTCGGCAATATCACCCTGCGTCAGGCGGATGGGGATCAAAACATATCCGTTGTCAGCTTCTTCACCATACTTTTCGGCAAAGGCGAGCAGTTGCCGGGCGACGCGTCCATAAACGTTGAGCGTTGCCAGGGTCTGGATCTGTTCGTTTGCCAGGCGCACGCGACCCGATAGGATGCGTACCAGGTTGAAAGCCAGTGCGGGGATGTGCTGCAATGCATCCTGGAAACCCTGGCGGCCCATCCAAAGCAAGGTTGTTTCTTCCAACGTGATGGCGCTGGCAGAACGCCCGGCCGAGTCGAGCAGGCTCATCTCGCCCACCGTGTCTCCTGGTCCCAAGATTGCCAGTACCACATCGGTGCCCTCTGCCTGTTCGATATGTACTTTAACGGTACCGCTGAGTATAAAGAAAACCACTTCGCCGGGTTGTTCAATTGTGATAATGTTGGTGTCGGCAGGAAATGCCTTGCAGTGCAAACGTTCCGTCATCCATTCCAGTTGTTTTTCGTCCAGGTTGGCGAACAGCGCTAGTTGCACTAGGTTTTCAGGCGTTGTCTTTTTTAGCATGGGTTACCTCCCGACTGATATGAATTGTACTGCTTGACCCTTATCCAAGGCAAGCTTTTCATCGATATCTTGTGATATAAGGACTGGGCGTGAGCTTCAAGGTCTGGGCGTGAGCTTCGTTGTCGCCCTGCCCGATTTCTAATTCCAGGCCTTCATAAGCAGCTTGTACCCGGGGAAACAAGACCTGGGCGTGTGCTTCGATGTTGCTGATATCCTCATCGTTATAATTGGGATCGTGATGGAAGAGCATCAGCCGCTTCACACCGGCAGCCTGGGCCATATCGCAGGCCATCCGGGCAGTTGAGTGTCCAAAACCTTGCGTGGCAGGCAAACCGGGAGCCTGGCCCTGGTAATGGGCTTCGGCGTATTGTGCATCGTGGATCAGCAGATCTGCACCCTGGCTAAAGTCTGCCAGGCGCCGATCATTTCCTACGTATCCCTCGGTATCGGTGGCGTAGACCACTGCGCGTCCACCCCATTCGATGCGGTAGATGAGCACGCCGCCAGGGTGGGCATGGGAGCGCAGGACGTGTACCCGCACCTGTTTGCTGGGATCATCTGGATCGTTGACGTGTGAGCTAGCTCCAACAAGTACCTCATCTTTGGATGCTCCCAGGCAAACCTGGCTGCCATCGGATAGGCCGTAGAATGATTTTTGTGCGCTCAGCTCGTGCAGCTTGACCGGAAAGGCCGGTGGAGACATGGTATTTTTCAGGGTATCCTCCAATGTCTGCTCGAAGGTTCCCGGCCCGAACAAGTGCAGGCGCCAGGAGGGTTGGTAAGCCGGGGCGAAAAAGGGAAACCCTTGGGTGTGATCGTGGTGCAGATGGCTGAAGAATATGGCCAGGTTCGCTGGGGACTCGGCTGACCGGCTGCGCTGCAGCAGGTCTTTTCCCAATTGGATGATGCCGGTTCCAGCATCCAGGATCATTGTCCAATGCCCGGCTTGTACTTCAATGCAGGATGTATTGCCGCCGTAGAAAACCGTTTGGGCTCCAGGAACAGCGTGGCTGCCGCGCACTCCCCAGAATTTGACGATCAAGGTCTCGTTCATTTGCTTCTCTCCTTTCCTGCGATGCTCTTTCACTTTGATCTGCCTGGCAAATATATCTGCCGGTTTGAACTTTCAGGCGTTTTTTTCGTTTTCTGCTTTCATTATGCCAAAGCGTGCCGGCAGCCGCAAGGAAATATGTCTCACCCGCCTTGAGAAACTGGGGACATGATGCAAAAGGATAAGGTATAATGTGCGCATGGAACCAAATATGACGGATGATACAATTCCCGCTTCGCCAAGGCGGGATCAAAATTCTACCCAGCCTGGCGATAACCAGGCTCCTGTTGAAGAAACTCGGCTGCATGTTTTTGATTCCCAGACAGAAAAGACGATTGTTTCTCGGCCGGTCAGCGAAGCAGACTCAAGTATTGACCCTGCATCGCTGGAAATCACGCAAATATCTTCCCCGGCCCCAAAGGAAGTTCTTGGCGCAGCGCCTGCCGAGATGGAGACCAGGCAGGTCGAAAGATTGCCTGAAGCAGAGAGATTGCCTGAGGTCGTACGACCGCCTCGGGCAGAACAACAGCCGCAAGAAGCTATTCAATCCCAAATGCCTGTTGAAGAAGATATAGATATAGATATTGAAGCGCAGCGGCCGCCGCGCCCAAAGCGACGCCTGACCTGGCTGTTGTGGGCTTTCCTAAGCATTCTCGTGTTGGCCTTGATAGCGGCCTCGAGCGCTTACAGTGGTTACCTGTCTGCTATTGACCAGCGTATCAGCAAAGAGGCCACTCAGATTGCAGGAGAGGCTCAGGTGCAATATGAGATGGGCATGGAAGATCTGGCAGCCGGCCGTTATGATCTGGCGCGCCAGCGTTTCGAATATGTGATCCGCCTCAATCCCGGTTATCCATCCGCAGCGGATATGCTTGCCGAGGCTTTGCTGCGTTCGATTAGCACGGCGACCGTTACACCTGCTCCTACGCCCACCGTAACGCCAACGCCCGATTTGCGCGGCCAGGATGATCTCTTTATCCAGGCGCAATCGTATATGCTAACCCAGGAATGGGGCAATGTGATCGACACATTACTGCTGCTGCGCAAGCGCGATCCCGAGTACCGCGTTGTTGAAGTGGACGGCATGCTTTATATGGCCTTGCGTAACCAGGGTGTGGATAAAATATCCCGCCAGGCTGATCTGGAAGGGGGCACTTATAACCTGGCATTGGCCGAGCGTTTTGGCCCGCTGGATGTGGAAGCGAAAAATTGGAAAGATTGGGCCGAGTTGTACACCCGCGGCGCAAGCTTTTGGGATGTCGATTGGGAGCAGGCGGTATATCATTTTAGCCAATTGGTGCAGATCGCGCCTAATTTGATGGATGCCTCGCAAGTCACGGCGATGGAACGGTATCGCCGCGCATTGGTTGGTTATGGAGATTGGCTGGCTCGCCAGGCACGGTGGTGTGAAGCTCAGGAACAATATCAGGCTGCCATCAATGTCGGCGCTAACCCATCTGTGCAACCTACGGCTGAGTATTCTGCCCAAGAGTGCAGTGGAAGCTCTCAACCATCCGAAGGAACAATTCCCGGCGGCGAGGCTACGCCCACTTTTGAAGTGCCTGTGGCAACCTTTGAACCACCGCCAACGGTAGATCCGACGGCATATCCCTAGGCATATGCCTAGGATATTTTTATTCGTATCCTCTCAATAATCCGGGGGAAAGTGCCCCCCCCTTTTTTTGAGAAGATACTTTTATTCTTTATTCGCTAGAGGTGCCGTGTAGAGCCGGTAGGGCTCTTCAGGGTAGTAATGAAAGATCGAGCGCTCTGGATAGAGCGCGGCTACAGCCGTATCTGTCTGAGGGCCTCTACTCCAGGCAAAAATGAACGGCGTGGTCAGATCTGGATCTTCCAATTCAAAGGTGCTGCTGTATTTCTGCCAATGAGGTGTGTGTACAAAGACCAGGGCTGGTGTCAATTCTTGGGCAGCCGCACTTTGAAACGGCAGCAGGTTTTCTCTGCCGATGCCAAACAGGTTAACCAATCCCCCCAGGCGCATAGGCGCATAAACGAGCAAGTTGAGCCCGATCAGCCCGGTTAAGAGGCCCACAGTAACCAGGGAACGCACGTTTTGCAGTTCTGTGCGGGGCAGTCCAGCCGCCTGGCCCAGCCAACCGCCTAGCCAGAGGATTCCGGCTGCACTGATGATCGTCAGGCTGTACAGGCTTTCGTAGAAATAACGCGGCCCAAACAGGTAGGGCTGTGTCCAGTAAGCCAGGTAAACGATCACGCAGCACGGAAAGACGCTGGCGATCAACAAGGCGCGCTTATTGTGGCGCGCAGCCCACAGGCCGAATGGCAAAAAGATCCACGAGTAGCCTGGCCAACCGAACAGATCGGACGTCCCCACTCGCAAGCTGTGCCGGGTGTTGATGTAGGCGTAATGGAAAGAATGCCCATCTTGCGTATGTCCATGCCCTGGCCCAAAACCGACTTTGTCATAAGGCCACCACAGCGTGTAAGTATTGAGCAAAGGATCTCCCGTAGCAGCGTATTGCCAGAGCAGGTGGACAGAGCTGACCAGTAAGGCCAATATTCCAAAAGCGAACAGGCTCAGGCGTATCTGCCGGTTACCGTGCCACAATAAGTATATGCCATGGATTGCAAATGGAACGCTGATGGCCACCGCGGTAAAAGGGCGGGTAATGGCAAGTAAACCCAGGCTCAAGGCAGCTACCAGGATCGACAACCGCGGGTGTTGGGGTGGATTTCCGGCGAAGGCATCCAGCCATGCCAGCACAAAAGCGGCGCTAAGAACCAGGCTTAATGGATGTGACAGCAGATTGCCGGAATTCATCATAAAAAAAGGCGATGACAAGGTTAATCCTGCTGCCAGCAAGCCCGCTTTTTCATTGAAAATGCGCTTGCCCAGGCAGTATGTCAGCCAAACTGCCAACCCGGCCAGCAATGGATTGATCCAGGCGCGCATGTTCAAGCGAACAGCCAGCCCAAGCAAAGCCGGCCAACCGATGGGATATTTGCCAAAGCGTGATCCCTGGTAGTCTACTACAAATGGCGCCAGGAAGCTTTTCTCGTAGGCGGGGCTGGGAATTGTCAGGCGGCCACTGGCAACTACATTTGCTTGCCAAACATAGGCAACCTCATCCTCGATATGTGGCATCTGCTCGAAGATATTGGTGGCTACACCGTATGCGATCAATATGCCTGCCAGGCTGAAAAGCAAAGCCAAATAGTCCGCATGGCTGTTATGGCGGAACCATGCCGTTAGCTGCCCAAGGCAGCTTTTCCATACAGGGCGAAAAAGATTTTTTGATTTCACCATCAGGCTTTGATTTGCGCCAAAGCATCCAACAGAACGGGGTGCAGGAGCCCGTTGGTAGCCAACACACCGCGGTTGTTTGTCAGGATGCGCCCGGTTGTGAAATCGAATGCTTTCCCATCCAGGTCGCTAATCCGTCCCCCTGCCTCTTCCAGAATGATTGAACCGGCAGCCATATCCCAAATCTTCTCTCGGTACTCTGGCTGCTTGGGCGGGAGCAGGCGGATGATCACCTCGCCTGCGCCTGCCGCCAAAATAGCAAACTTGGCCTGGCTGTCCATGCGCACTGCTTCTGCTTCTATATTCAACAAGCCTGCCAGTTCATCAATTTTCTCAACATTCGTATGGCTGGCTTCGAAGGAGCGCAGCAACCGCGCCTGGGAAGGATTCGAACGGGTGGACACGACCAGGCGTTGAAACATGTTTGTAGTAAAGCTATCTTGTTCGGGCTGCAATGTCGTGCTCCAGGCTCCTAGGCCGCGCCGGGCAGCCAGGATGGACCCTGGCCCTCCCACATCGAGCATACTGCCATCGCGTAAATTGGGACAGCCGAGCACACCCATTTCCACCTGTCCGTCTATGACCAATGCCAGGGCCACCACGTATTGGTCGCCGCGCAAAAACCCTTTGGTGCCATCGATGGGATCGAGCGTCCAAAAACGTCGCGGGTGTATCGTTCCATCCAAATCCTTCGCACCTCGATCTATCCAGGCGCAGATATCCTCTGGGGTGGCCCGGTCCTTGAATCGCTGCACAAAACCGGCGACGCGCTCCAGGGTCTCTGGTTCGGAGTGTAATGCTCCTGAGCTTTCTTCTCCAATCAGTAGATCAGATGGAAAGGCTTCAGCAAGCAGCGAGGCCGTGAAAGCCTGAATGGCAAAATCGGCAACCGTGACCGGTGATCGATCTTCCTTAGTAAGGGATGCAGTGTGGTTTCCAGCCTGGATCATTTCCGCCTGTACCAGGCGCGCCAATATGGCGGCTTGCTGCACAGCGTGCAGGGCGAATTGTATTTCGGGTTGTTTGAGATCGAGCATCATATCATCCTGGTGACGAAGGCGCCCACGAATATCGGCGCCCGGATTATACTCCGAAATAATTCACCGGATAGCGGTCAGGCATTTGGGCAGATCAATACTTTACGCACATTTTCATGGCCTGCCTCAATCATTTCGATCCCTTTCTGCAATTCTTCCAAAGGCAGCCGGTGAGAGACAATTTTCGATACATCCACCTGTCCGGATTGAAGTAATTCCAGCGCCTGGTACGAGTTGCGCACGGAAGTGAAGGATGAAAGTATGGTTAAGCCTTTTTGAAAAACCTTGAAGGGTTCCAGGCTGATTTCTTTATCTGCAGGCGGCACACCAAACCACAACACTTTGCCGCCGCGACGGGCAAAATCCAGGCTGCGGCGCATAACAGGCAAGGCGCCGGTTGCATCGATTACCACATCATAGCTGTCGGTTTCTAACATGTCCAGGTCAGACAGGCAGCGGGTTGCGCCTAGTTCTGCGGCGAAAGCCAGCCGGCTGGGATTCTTTTCTGCAACGGTTATCTGAGATGCTCCTTGGCTCTGGATCACCTGCATGAGCAGGCATCCGATGGGCCCTGCACCGAGCAAGGCCACTTTGTCAGCCAGCTTGATGCTGGTGCGTTCGATACCATGCAGCACACAGGAAAGCGGCTCCATGAATGCGCCGGCTTCGAAAGACAGTTGCCCGATATCGAAAACTGCCTTCTCAGGCGCCAGTACATACTGGGCCATGCCGCCGGGCCTGGTAACGCCAACCGCTTGCCAGTTCAGGCAGAAATTCTGCCGGTTGTTCAGGCAGTTATAGCAGTTGTCGCAAGGGATGTTTGGTTCAACGGCAACGCGATCGCCGCATTTGAAGCGCGTAACCTGTGGCCCAACCGCACTGACCACACCGGCAAATTCATGCCCTGGAATAACCGGATACCCTCCCAGGTATTCACCTCGAAAGATGTGAATATCCGTACCGCAGATTCCCGAAGCCATTACCTGGATCAGAATTTCGCTGCCGAGCGGTTCGGGTATAGCAAAGTCGGGGTAATGTAAATGGTTGGGCTGCAAGATTTGAGCTGTTCTCATAGCAAACTCCATGTAGATCCTTATTGCATAGCTGATAACGACAAAATGATTATACAACGTTAATCCACTTCTCCCTCGAATGTTAGGAAGCGCTCCAAAGGCGATTTCCTGATATCGCATCTTCGAATATGTTTGGCGATGTGACGTTCTTGGTATAATTCGCTCCTATGCTCATCACAAATTCACTAAACTGGTTCGGCGCTTTGGCTCGTGACCGCGAATTCTTCGAAAGATTGTTCAAGCTGGCGCTGCCCATTGTGGCGCAGCAGTTCATTATGTCGTCGCTCAACCTGGTGAACGGTATGATGGTCGGTCAGCTTGGCGATACGGCCGTGGCGGCGGTTGGGTTGTCAAACCAGCTGTATTTTTTGCTCAACCTGCTGCTTTTTGGCGTGAATAGTGGCTCGGCTATTTTCAATGCTCAGTACTGGGGCAAGCAGGATGTGCATAGCATTCATAAGGTGATGGGCCTGGCATTGACGATTGGCCTGGCGAGTGGGGCACTGTTTACCGCTATCTCATTTTTCTTTCCTCATGTTGCCCTGGGCATTTATTCTGAAGACGCGGCAGTGATTGCATTGGGTAGTGGTTATTTGCGTATTTTCGCCTTGAGCTTTATCTTCACGGCAGTTACGTTCTGTTATTCATTTGTGCTGCGAAGCACGGGGAACGTGCGCCTGCCGATGATGGTTAGTATGGCGGCGCTGACCTTGAATACCACCCTCGGTTACTGCCTCATCTTTGGAAAACTTGGATTGCCTGCCCTGGGAATTAATGGCGCCGCCATATCGATCGGTCTCGCTCGGCTGTTGGAATGTGTGGCATTGTTGTGGCTTACCTATCGCTTAAAAATGCCTGCCGCGGCCCGGCTGCGGGACATGTTCACTCTAGACCTGAAGTTCGTCGGCGGAATAATGCGCCGGGTGCTGCCCGTGACCCTAAATGAGGTATTTTGGTCTTTAGGGATCACCACGTACAGCGTGATTTACGCTCGCATTGGCACGGATGCGATTGCAGCGATGAATATTGTCTCTGCGGTGGATGGTTTGGCGATTGTGTTGTTCATTGGCATTGGGAATGCTTGTGCGATCCTGGTAGGCAATGTCATTGGCGCGGGCGATGAGAAAAAGGCCCACCTTTACGCCGGGAGATCGATGGCATTGGCAATACTGGGCTCATTATTGGTGGGAGCCCTGGTTTGGGCGTTTTCCGGGCCGTTGGTTTCTCTTTACAAAGTTTCACCACAGGCTGCGTTGTATGCCCAGCGCGTTCTACACATCCTTTCTGCGGTTCTATGGCTGCGCTCGGCCAATATGGTGCTGTTTGTGGGCATCTTCCGAGCAGGCGGCGATACGCGCTTTGCCTTTTTCCTGGATGCGGGCAGCATTTGGCTGATTGGGGTAACATTGGCCGCAGCCGGAGCTTTTTGGCTGCATCTGCCAGTCTATTGGGTGTATTTGCTGGTGATGGGCGATGAGATCACCAAATTTATCCTGGGTCTGTTCCGTTATCTATCGCGCAAGTGGATCCATAATTTGACAACGGCTTGAAGAGGCGAAGATGATCAAAAGAATCACAGCGGGCGTGTTTGCTATTCCGTTGGGCTTTGTCAATGCTTTTCTGATAGAACAAAACGATGATGCAGGTAGCATTTTAACCTTGATCGATTCTGGCATGGCTGGCAATTGCGATCAAATCTTGGCTGCAGTGCGAGAATTGGGCCGGCAGCCGGAGGATTTGCGTCACATTTTGGTCACTCACTTGCATACCGATCACACCGGCAGCCTGGCCGCAATCCGCGAAGCAACTGGCGCAGAGGTATGGATGCATGCGGCCGATGCTGCAATGATCCGGCAGGGCATTGCCGGGCGTGCCATTGAGCCGCGCGGGGGAGTTTTAAAGGGATTGCTAAAGAAAACCATGCTGCGGGATATCGCTTCTGCTCAAGTGCAAGCGGTCGAAGTCGCCCATGAGTTTTCTAGAGATGAAACCCTGCCCGTCGCTGGCGGTATGCGAGCCATCCCTATTGCGGGGCATACGGCCGGGCACACTGTCTATTTATGGCCACAGCAGGGCGGCGTGCTGTTTGTCGGCGATGCGCTGACGCGTTTTGTGCGCCTGGGAGGCGCTCCGATCTATGAAGATTTCTCCCTGGCCCAGGCGAACTTACTGCGCCTGGCAGAGTTGGATTTTGATGTGCTCTGCTTCTCGCATGGCAGCCCCATGGTGGGCAAAGCATCTGAACAGGTGCATGCAAAGATCCTGGCATTGGCGCGCCAAACTGCCGGGTAAGTTTCTCATCTATCATGGACAAATACTGCCCCTCCGGCCTCCGCCCAGCGGGCGGAGGAGAAAGGCGATTTTGGGGTATTGTAGGGTGGCGAAACCACCCTACAATACCCCAAACCCCGACTTTAAGAAAAGCTTGAGTAACCAGATAATGCAGGCAGGGTTCTACAGGATAATATGGTATGATCTATGAATCCTGGTTAGCGCTGGAATATGGAGTTTACAATGGACTGGCGAGATGTCTTCTTACCCGTAGAAGCGATAGAAGTAGTATCGCATGCCCGCAGTGTGGTGACGGCGGGCAGCATTTCCGAGCTGGTCAACCTGGCCTGTAACGGCTCTCAAAGCGATGAATATGAAGTGGCCTACGAAGTTCCTCACCGGGGCAGGGTGGTGGAGGCCCGGGTCTGCCGGGTACGCAACGGTATCTCGGTGAATTATACCGAGTCATATATGCGCAGGCGTGATCCCGATAGCCTGGTTGTAGGTGATGCTCTGCCAACCGATAAGCCCACTTTTCAGCAGCGTTTTGGCCAGGATTTTGCTTCTGTGCGCCAGGAGACTTTTGATTGGCTGGCAGACCAGGACCTGGTCCTCTTTTTCTTTACGGCCGGGCGCGACAGCATTGATGCTGCTGCAATTACACCCTTGAATGCCGCTTTCTTTGCGCTGGGATTAGCGATGCTGCAGGGCATTACGCCTGTGAACGACCTCCCATCTACCTTTAAGCCCAAAGGTGTGATCTATACGGCGCCTATTTTTCGCTATACCCATTTCAATGGTAAGCAGGTAGTGGTTCATAACCGCCGTCCGGATATTGATTTGTACGAGATGTTTTCGTACAACCTGTATCCTGGCCCGAGCGCCAAAAAGGGTGTCTACGGCATGCTGCTGGATTTGGGAGAACGTGAAGGTTGGGTCACCACGCATTGTTCCACCGTGCGGGTAGTTACGCCCTACGATAACGTAGTTACCTTCATGCATGAAGGTGCCAGCGGCGGCGGCAAAAGCGAAATGCTAGAACAGCCTCACCGCACATCGGATGGTCGATTACTGTTGGGTGAGAATATTCTAACTGGCGAACGGCGTTACTTACAAATCCCGCGTAACTGCGATTTGAACCCGGTCACAGACGATATGGCTCTGTGCCATCCTGCCATCCAGGCCAAAGATGGTCATTTGCGCTTAATGGATGCCGAAAGGGCCTGGTTTGTGCGTGTCAACCACATTACTCGCTATGGCACCGATCTAAACCTGGAGCAGTTAACCGCTCAGCCTGCTTCGCCTTTGTTATTCTTAAATATCGATGCCGAACCGCGCAGCCGCGCCATGATTTGGGAGCATATCATGGATGCCCCCGGAAAGCCATGCCCCAATCCGCGGGTGGTCATTCCGCGCCAGATCGTTCCGAACGTGATTGATGAGCCTGTAGCGATCGATATTCGTAGTTTTGGCGTGCGCACGCCTCCCTGCACTCGCTTCAAACCAACTTACGGCATCATCGGCCTGTTCCACCTGTTGCCGCCGGCTTTGGCCTGGTTGTGGCGGTTGGTGGCGCCGCGCGGGTACGATAACCCGAGCGTTCTAGATGATGACACCATGCGTAGTGAAGGCGTGGGTTCCTATTGGCCATTCCTTAGCGGTCACCGCGTGCGTCATGCCAACCTGATACTAGAACAGTTCACTACCTACCACAGCATGCGTTATGTCCTGACTCCCAGCCAGTATATTGGCGCCTGGAAAGTGGGTTTTATGCCCCAATGGATCGCCCGCGAATACCTGGCGCGGCGCAGCAATGCTCCTTTCCGGCGAGAAATGATCAAGCCGGCGCGCTCGCCGTTGTTGGGCTATGCGATGCACCAACTATTAGTGGAAGGACAATTGGTGACGCGCTGGTTTCTGCAGGTAGATACGCAGCCCGAAGTAGGCGAAGAAGCCTATGCAGCCGGAGCTGCTGTTCTCTATACATTTTTCCGAACCTGCCTGGAAGATTTCAACACGCCAGAATTAGACCCCTTGGGGCGGCATATCATTCAGTGCTGCCTGGATGGCGGCGTCCTCAGCGATTATGAAGCCTTGATCCCTGGCGAACCGATTGTGGATTAGACAAGATCAGGCGTTTTCCAGGCTCAACAGCCGGTTCAATTCCAGAATGGTCAGGCGTTCACGGAAGTAGGGGCCGTATCGAATGGCCTGGTCTATTTCCTCTGGCCGCACGCTGACTTCGGCCGGCGAACAAGCCGCGCCGCCTCTTTTCAACAGGGAGCGCAAACTTTCTTTGGTTGGAACAGAAGCTGCGATGGTTTGAATGGCATCCCATTGTTCCAGAAGTTTTGCTTTGAGTTGGTCAAAGGCTTCTTGTGTCATCCCTAAGAAAGAAGGCCGGCTGGATAAGATGGCTGGCGCCAGAGGCCCAAAGACCTCTTGCACCTGCTTGCTCTCGGTGTCCATGTCAGGCAACCTGGCTTGTTGCAATCGCTCGGCAGCCTCCTGGCGCGAGAGTTGGCGCAGCCGTTGGTAAAGCCCGGCGATGATCGCGGCTGCCACGCCCGTCTTGGCCCCGTGGAACGATTCGGGTAAGCCTTTCAAATGATGCATCGATTCCCAGAAGTGAGCCAGCACGTGCTCGGCCCCAGCCGCCGGGCGCGAGCTTTTCATCGCCGTCATGCACGCGCCCGAAATCATCAGCCCTTCTATCAGCGCCCGGATACCATCTTCTTGGGCCAGCCCAATTTGATCGGCATGTTCTGCGCAAGAGTGTAATGCCTGCCAGGCGCGGCTGGCAACATTGGCATCGTAATATTCCCCGGTAAGCAGGTGAGCCATCTGCCAATCTGCCAGCGCTGTGAACTTGGCGAGCATATCGCCAAAACCCGAGCCGGTCATCTGGCGCGGCGCGGCGCACAGCGTGGGCAGATGGGCACAAATGGCCTGGGCGGTCTGCCCGGCGACCGAGCGTTTGAGCCCGCCCAACAACAGCGCACTGGTGTAAGCAGTATAAGCATCCACCGAAGCCGCTGTCGGGATCGATAAAAATGGCTGGCGCGCCCGGCTGCTGACAAAACGGGTGATATCTGTGATCGTGCCGGAGCCAACCGCCAGGAACAAGCGCTCATCGCCTTTCAGCGATACAAATACCTGTACCAGGGCGCGTTCGTCAGCCGATATTTTTTGATTTTTACTGAAGATAAAGCGAGTAGGCGTAAACCCGCTTTGTCTCAGTTGTTCTTCCACCAGCCAGCCGCAGGCCTGGTAGGTATTCTCGTCAGCCACAAGGTGAACTGATTTCGGGGCGCCGGCAGGCAAGAACTCGCTAATGTGCGCCAATGCGTCCGATCCGATCCAGGTGGGAATGTCCATCAAGGTACACCTCCTGCTTCCACCAGTCTCAAAAGCGCCTCTTGCAGCAGACTGACCTCCTCCAGCGTGTTGTAATGCACTGGCCCAACCCGCACCATGCCGCCGGATTCTTCCAGGCCCAGCCGTTCGGTCACGTTGATGGCATAATAATTACCGTCCCACACGTAAATGTTTTGCCGGGCCAATTCCTCTGCTACCTGGCGGGGGTGCCGGCCCTGGAGCGTAAAGGCAAAGGTGGGCACGCGCTCTTCTAGCCGGCGCACGTCATCCAGGCCGTAGAGGTGCACGCCGGGGATTTCTGCCAGAGCGCCCAAAACGGCGCGGCTGATCTCGAATTCGTAAGTGCGGATAGCCGACATGGCCTGCTTGAGATGCAGCCTGCGGCCGCTGAAATGGTGCCCGTACTTTTCGAGGTAATCTTGTCCAAAGGTCTGTCCCACCCATTGCAGGTATTCGATTGCGCCCAAAACCCCGGCAATGCCTTCATGGTTCTGCGTGCCCGTTTCAAAGCGGCCGGGCAGGTCATTGGTGGCTGGGCGGACTTTGTAGGCAAACAGCTCATCCAGGAGATCGTAGCGCCCGTACAAGATGCCCGCATGAGTTCCAAAAAATTTGTAAGCGGATGAAATCAGAAAGTCGCAGCCCAAATCTTGCACATCGATCAGCCCATGTGCAGCGTACTGCACCGCGTCGATATAAACCTGCGTACCCGCTGCATGGGCCATCTGCACCAGCTTCTTCACCGGGTTGATCGTTCCCAATGCGTTGGAGGCATAACCCACCGCTGCCAGGCGCGGGTGCGTTTCCAGGGCGGCGGCAAAATCATCCAGCTTCAATGTGCCATCTTCGATATCGAAATCCACCCAGCGCACGTTGACGCCGCGATCCTGTGCCGCCAGCACCCAGGGAGTCACGTTAGCATCGTGGTCTAGGCGGGTGACCACGATCGTATCGCCGGGATTCCAACTGCGCGAGAGCGAGCGGCTGATGTGTAAGGTGAGCGTGGTCATGTTGTTACCAAAGATGATCTCTTCGGGGTGCGCGGCGTTATAAAAATCAGCCATCGCCGCGTGTGCTTCTTCCAACACAGCATCGGATTCTTGACTGGTGGCGAACGCGCCGCCATGGTTGGCGTTGTGCTGGGTTAAGTAGGCAGTCACGCGGTCGAGCGATTGCTGAGAAATTTGGGTGCCGCCGGGGTTATCGAAAAAGATCACGCCCGCCTGTTCTGGCTGGCGCGCCTGCTGTTGCAGGCTGGGGAATTGGCTGCGAATGGTGGTCAAATCGAGGGGCATAGGTTTCTCCAGGGGTAAACGTGTTCGGTAAAGATATGCTGTCGCTGAGTACAGTGGACACAACCCAATTATAATTCCTTTAAAGAGCAACTTTCCCGAATTTTTTTCGTATTACTTAATAGCAAATTCTGAGGAGAGAATGAGATGAAACAACACCGATCGATTTTTTGGCCGCTGGTTGTGATAGCTGCCGGAACATTACTACTGCTTTATAACTTGGGAAGGATCGACAGTTCAAATTTCGCCGTTTTGGCGCAAATCTGGCCGGTGGCTTTGATCGGCTTGGGATTGGCGGTGATCTTAGGGACGCGCTGGCAGGCCGTGGGTCATATCGTAGTTTTGCTAACCGTGGCATTGCTGTTTGTCGCCATTGTTTTTGCGCCACAGCTTGGATTGACGCGCTCTGGGTATTACGGGACATTTCTGGTGAATCGTGGGCCGCTGGTGGTTGAGGAGCGTGCCGTCAGCGCCTTTGATCAGATCGTCCTTGCCTTTCCGGCAGAGGTGGTTATTCGTCAGGGCGAGGCAGAATCTTTGACAATTGAAGCGGCTGAAAATGTTTTAGCAGAGATCGAATCTGAGGTGCGCAGCGGTGTGCTGTATATCGGCAAGGAAGGCCCAGGTATCTCGATCAACCTGGCTCCTTCGAGCCCGGTGCATATTGATATCACGGTGAGCGAACTGAAAGCGGTCAAGCTTTCCAGCGCGGGCAGCCTGCGAGTGGAAGAGTTGAATGTGGCCGAATTCGATCTTCATTTGAATGGCGCCGGCGAAGTGAAACTGGCTGGCATCGATGTAGAGAAACTGCGCTGCCAGATCGATGGGGCGGGCAGCCTGGATGCCAACGGCAAGGCCGACTCCCAAGAAATTTTTATCGATGGCTTTGGTAGTTTTAAGGGCCGCGACCTGGAAAGCCAAAGCGCCCAGGTAAATATCAGCGGCGCGGGCAGTGCAACGGTTTGGGCGCTTTCCCGCCTGAGCGTGCACATCTCTGGCGCAGGGTCAGTAGAATATTATGGGCAGCCTCAGGTGGACCAGAGCATTTCCGGCGCAGGCTCGGTGCGCCAGGCAGGAGATAAATAGAAGGTTATTTCCCTGCGGTGTGCGGCAGCGTTTCCAGGGCTTTGGCAAGCGCCTCCACCTGGCTTAGCTCTTCGGGTGTATTGATATTGGTGAAAGCCAGGCCTTTCGGGTCAAAGCGCCTGGTTTCGGACGGCTCGATGAAACGCAGCCGGGCCTGGCGAAACCAGGCGTCTACCCGCTGGGCCTCCTGTTCGAGGGCAGCCCGGATCAGAGGCAAACAGGTTTCCCGGCGATAAACCGCGTGAAAAGGCTCATTGCCTGCTGGCGTGCGCGGAATGGCCACGTCGAATGGGGCCTGTTCCAGCCAGGCACGCTCGGCTGAGATGAGTGCGGCGCTGATAAAAGGCATGTCGCAAGCTACGATCGCGACCAAAGGATGTGCGGCCGCCGAGAGCGCAGTGTACAGTCCTCCCAACGCTCCCTTTCCAGGTATGAGATCGGGAATCAATGGTAAATCTAGAAAGCCATAATGGTTGGGCCGGTTGGTCGTGATCAACAATTCATCGGCAATCGGTTGGACGCGCTGCACAACCCGGGTGATCAACGGAGCTCCTAAAAAGGAAGCCAAACCCTTCTCATAACCCATGCGCTGCGAGGTTCCCCCGGCTTGAATCACGATTGTCAATTTAAGCATCTTCACTGTCCAAACCGCAGCGTGCCGGCGCCAAAGATATCGGCTTTGAGTTTAAAACCTACCACTTCCAACCTGGGGCCGAACAGTGGGCGGATACCGGTGGGTTGTAAGTCGCCCATGATCTTGCCATTTTTGTCAATCCCTGTCTGCTGGAATTTGAAGATATCTGTCATGGTGATCACATCGCCTTCCATGCCAGATATTTCGGTTATTTGCGTGGTTTTACGCGTGCCGTCTGTCAAACGCGATTGGTGTACCACCAGGTTGATCGCCGCGGCAATCTGTCGGCGGATAGCGAGCAGCGGTAGCTCCAGACCTGCCATCATTACCATGGTTTCCAGGCGAGAGGTGGCATCGCGTGGCGAATTGGCATGCAGCGTAGTCATTGAGCCGTGATGTCCCGTGTTCATTGCTTGCAACATATCCAATGCCTCGGATGAACGTACCTCGCCGATAATGATCCGGTCGGGGCGCATACGCAGCACGTTGCACACCAGGTCGCGCGTGGTCACTGCGCCGCTGCCATCCACATCAGGCGGGCGGGTTTCCAGGCTGATCACGTGCTTTTGGCGCAGCTTGAGCTCAACTGCGTCTTCTATAGTGATGATCCGCTCGTGTTCAGGGATGAAATTAGAAAGCACATTCAAGAAGGTGGTTTTACCAGAACTGGTGGGGCCTGTAACCAGGATGTTCAGGCGAGCCGCTACGCAGGCTTCCAGGAATTCGGCCATATGCGGTGTAATCGACCCCAGGCCGATGAGATCGTCCATTTTCATTTGGTTAGGTAAGAATTTACGAATCGTAATGCATGGCCCATTCAACGCCACTGGGGGGATCACTGCATTCAAGCGTGATCCACCGGGCAGGTGAGCGTCAACGGTGGGAGTGTCTTGGGCAATCCGTTTACCAAGCGGAGCAATCATCCGGTTGATCACGCGCAGAACGTGTTCATCGCTTTGAAAAGTGGCGCCGGTTTCGATCAATTCGCCGTGTTTCTCAATGAAAATGATCTTTGCGCCATTGACCATGATCTCGTTGACCTCGGGGTCTTCCAGGAAGGGTTGGATCGGTCCAAAACCCACCACATCATCCAATACCTGCTTCATAACCGTTTCCTGTACTGCCGCGGGGAGGCTAATGTTTGAATTGGCATAGATCTTCTGAAGAAGCTGGGTAGCCACCGGGCGATATTGTTCGGGTGATGGCGTGCGTGTGTCCAGCTCGCGGGACAATGCCGCCGTCAGATGGCTTCGCAGCCGCTCCAGGGCAGCCTCGGGGCTTTTCGCGGGATTGGAGGGTTGTGAGTCGCTCATAAGGAATTTCCTTACTTGGAAAACGTGTTTACGTATCCATTTCGCTAAAGAACTTTCGGCCAATCATAATTTGAACAAGACACTTTTTTTTAGTCATACACCTATGCTCATTATACGCGAAAAAACCCTACAATTGCTCTGCAAGATTGTGTGTGTCAAAGGTAGGCTTTATCGGTATAATTTATTTACAATGAGTAAACTGGCTGGCGTGCTCGATCAAATGACAACAGCAGGCGAATTATTCGAAAAGCTGCCAGGCGATGAAGTGCGTTGTTTCGCCTGTGCTCATCGCTGCCTTGTCCGGCCGGGGCGGCGCGGTGTCTGCCAGGTGCGTTATAACGACGCCGGCGTTTTGCGCGTTCCATGGGGGTATGTGGCAGCTTTGCAGGCAGATCCGATCGAAAAGAAGCCTTTTTATCACCTGCTCACCGGCAGCGAAGCGCTCACTTTTGGCATGTTGGGATGTGATTTTCACTGCGATTACTGCCAGAATTGGCTGACTTCACAGGCCATGCGCGATCCTGCAGCAGATGCTTCCCTTGATTATGTGTACCGGGTATCGCCGGAACAGGTAGTGCAAACCGCACTGCGCGCTGGGGTGAAGATCATTGCCTCTTCTTATAACGAGCCGCTGATCACCTCCGAGTGGGCAGTAAGTATTTTTCGCCTGGCGCAGCCTGCTGGATTGAAGTGTGTATATATATCGAATGGTAATGCCACGCCCGAAGTGCTGCGTTACCTGCAACCTTATCTAACAGGCTACAAGATTGATCTCAAAACCATGCAGGATAAGCAGTATCGCCAGTTTGGTGGCGTGCTGGCAAACGTGCTGGAAACGATTTGCCTGGCGCATGAACTGGGTTTGTGGGTCGAAGTGGTGACCCTGGTTGTGCCGGGGTTCAATGATTCGAACGAGGAATTAATGGATGCAGCGCGTTTCATCCGCTCGGTGTCGCCAGATATTCCCTGGCATGTAACGGCTTTTCACCCAGATTACAAGATGGAATCTCCACCGCAGACTTCGGTGCCAACCTTGATCCGGGCGGCGGAGATTGGCCAGGAGGCCGGGTTGAATTATGTCTACGCCGGCAACATTCCCGGGCGGACGAAAGAGTACGAGCACACCACTTGCCCGCAGTGCCGCACGGTTCTGATCGAACGCTATGGGTATATGATCCAGTCCTATCGCCTGACGGCGCAGGGTGCTTGCCCTCAGTGCGGTGCGAAAATCGCCGGCGTTTGGACTGATCACCCTGACAGTGTCCATGTCGGTGGTTGGGGGCTGCCGCGGTGGGTACGCTTCTGAATTCTCTTAGCTGCGGCGCACGCGCACGCGCATCACGCGCCGGTCCACTGCGCCAAAGCGATATTTATACTCTTCGTCGCCTCGCATAAAATCGAAAGACTCGCGCCCATTTTCGTTGGCCCATTGAAGTAAATATCCAAGCAGAACCCAACCTGGCGACAGCTCGCGGTGATTGAAATTCAGGCCCGAGTTATAGATCCACAGGCGATTATTGTAATCAAAGTTGAGATATGCGGCTGCTTTGACGGAGCCGATCTCCAGGAAACATAACTGCAGCCAGCCGGCCTGGAAGGCCGCCCTCAACGACAGGCGCATTTGAGCACGCATTGCATCGGTCAGGAAGCGCTCTTTAGCCGGATCGTGGGCCATCAGTTGCAAGAAGGCCTCGATGGCGCTATCTATTTCGGTTTCTTGATCTACAATATACCAACGTACTGCTTCAGGGTTACTTTCGGCGCGGCGAATTTTCCGGCGGATTTCGTGACGCTGCTTTTTATCCACCTGCTCTCCCAGGTATTTTTCCCAATCGCCGGGCAGGGGAATGTAGGGACAGTGCTCGAGCGGCTCGATTGTGCATGTCCAGCCACGCGCCTGGGCAGCCGCCTGGATCACCGGCAAGGTTGGTGAACTATCCACCAGATTGTACCAATCCAGGAGCGCCCAATCGGGCGCCTGCGGGCCTGCCAGGTGATCTAGCAGCGCATTGACAAAGTCTTCCAGGTGTTCTTGATGTGCAATGACATCCAGGTAGTCCGATATTTCGATGCTCCCGAGCAGCATCATGGCTGCTTCTCCGTCCCTGTTTTGAGTGAAGAATAAAGGCGCAGCCCCCACTAGGCTCCCATCAGGCTGGCAGGCAGTTGCAATATATAGATCGCCCTGCGCCCATTCGCCGCCGCCCGAAGTCTGCCACCAGGTGCTTAAATATTCGTGGCGTAAAAATGGCACGTCACTTGCACTGTTTTCTACAAGCGAGTTCCATTCTTTGGAAAAAGAATCCCACTCGGACAAAGTACGGACGATATTGATCTGCATAAATTCTCCAGTAAGGGTTGATTTGGTGAGCAGTTAACCACAACCAGGATTTTACCAGTATAATCGATACTATGAGCGTACCACTTGACTTGAATTTGCTGCCGCTCTTGCGAGAAAGTGGGCAAGAGCGTTCTGAGATGCCCGGTTTGTATGCCGTTACCCCACCGCACAGGGCGGTTCACAGTCGGAATTCCGACTACCTGATCTTATATTTGACCATCACAGGCACCGCGCCCCTGATTCCAGAACAGTACAATCAATTGTTAGCTCGCCTGGCGCAAACCTATTACAAAACAAACGGTTCCGTCACGGCCGCGATGCGCGTCCTGGCAGAATCGCTAAACAAGTACTTGCGAGAACGCAATCTAAACAGCTCAAATACGGGCCGCCAGGCCATAGGCACACTCACCCAGGTGGTGATGCGGCGAGAAACCTTGTACCTGGCCCACAGTGGACTGGCGCACACATTTATTTTGGGGGCGCAGGCCTCCCAGCATATGTTTGACCCACAGGGTTCGGGGCGCGGCCTGGGAGTGAGCCAGATGACGGGGCTGCGCTATTTCCAGGTTGCATTGCAGCCCAATGAATACATGCTGCTTTCGCATCAACCGGCCGATGGTTGGGATGAGGCTTCTCTGCGCCCTCCCTACCAGGGTATGGAAAACCTGCGCCGCCGGTTGCTGGGTACTCCCGCTGCTGATCTAAGCGCTGTCCTTGTCCAGACTCAAGCGGGAACAGGGAAGCTGCGTTTGCTGCGTCTCAAGGCGGCTTTTCGGGATATGGCGCGCCCAAGCGCTTTGCAGGACCAGCCTTCCATTGTGATGCAGGAAGAAACGCCTGCACCTGCCCAAGAAGTTCTCCTGCCACAAACCTCTGCCGAGCCAGAGGTACCAGTCTTAGCGCCGCTAGAGATGCCCCCTGGAGTGGCAACCGACGTTCTGCTAGCCGATGCTCTCCGTCAGGTAGAACCTCAGCCGGTAGAGCAGGTTTTAGAAGCGCCGGATGCCCGGCAAATTCCTGCTGCTCCAGAAGTACCGCCGCCGGCAGTGTCGCCTCGGGCAGGCGCCCCCCAGCAGTCGAAACCGGCGCCGGCCTCTCCCAAGCAGACGAATCCCAAGATACAAAAAATCTCTCCCCCCAAGACCTTTTCGGGGGGCGCCGGAATCAAGCGAGTCATTGGCGGTCTGGCGGCTGCCCTGGGCACCATCGGACGAGCGTTCAAAACTGCCTTGCAGCAATTGGTAGCTGCCGTGGCTTCTGTACTGCGGCGCATTTTGCCGGATGAAAATGTATTGCATATTCCACCTGCAATGTGGGTATTTATTGCCCTGACCGTGCCTTTGGTGATCAGCATTATCGGCGGGATTGTGTATGTCGAGCGTGGCCAGGCTACCCGGCATAATGATTTGTACCAACAGGCGTACAACGCCGCCTTGCAGGCCGTTTCTGAAAACGATGCCGGCAAGATGCGCACGGCCTGGAGCCAGGTCTTGCAATATCTGGATCAGGCTGAAGCGTATCGGGTGACTCCAGAATCGCAGGCGCTGCGTATCCAGGCCGTGCAGGTGCTTGATCGCCTGGACAGCGTGGAACGTGTGAATTTTACCTCAGCCATCATTGGCGGGCTGGATGAAGACATCAATGTGATCCGCATGGCGATTTCTGGAGGAGATTTGTACTTGCTGGATGGTGTGCGTGGCGAAGTTACCCGAGCTATTTTGACCGGGCGTGGTTACGAAGTGGATACTCAGTTTACCTGCGGCCCACTGCGGGGGCCAAACATTGTCGGTCCGTTGATCGATATCGTTGCCTTGCCGAGCGGAAATTCCCAAGGAGCAACCTTGCTGGGAATGGACGCCAATGGCATGTTGATCTATTGCATTCCTGGTGATAAACCGCTGAGCGTTCCACCTGCCCCGCCATTGATCAACTTTGGCACGCCCAAGGCATTGGACGTGAACGAAGGAGATTTGTATATACTGGACACGCTTGCAAAGGCTGTTTGGATTTACCGCAACATGAACACCTCGCAGCCACCCAATATGTTTTTTGATGAAGATATCCCCTTCATGCAAGATGTGATCGACTTGACACTGAATAACAATGATTTGTACCTGCTGCACTCGGATGGCAGGCAGAGTGTATGTGTGTTCAGCGGTATGGAGGATGGCATCACGCGCTGCGATGATCCTTCCTCTTATACCGATACGCGCCCCGGGAGAACAAGCGGGTCGGTAATTACAGAATCAGTGTTTAATCAGGTGGTTTATTTGCCTCCGCCGGATCCTTCGCTCTATCTGTTGGATCCCAAGAACCAGGCGATTTTTCATTTTAGCCTGCGCCTGACATTGCAAGGCC
>CAZVRZ010000051.1:0-9608 GCA_964629965.1 uncultured Anaerolineaceae bacterium | reverse complement strand
CACTTTCTACAGGGGCTGCTACGGCGTTCGCCCTTGCCCCCAACCGCACTGTGTTTCTGGCGTTTGGAAACGAAGTTTATTTTGCCATGCTGCCCTAAGCAAATCGCTAATCGTATTTTGATGCATTGCGGCTGCCCTGGCGGCGGCCTTGTATGGGTGTCTCTGGAGGATTTGTCGGCCAGGGGGTGAGCGTATCGAGCGCCTGGGTGGGATCAGGCTTTATATCGGGAATGGATTCTGAAGTCGCCGTGGCTGGCTGCGGGGTGGCGGTGGCTTGCGGAAATTGAATTGAAAATGTGGCGGTAGCGACAGGAATGGCTGACGTTTGCGTCGGGGTATTTTTATGCACCAGGCGCGGATACACAAAGTAGGCGCCAGCCGCTATCAGGCTCAAGATGATTGCCGTCGCTACCATGACCAGGCAAGTTGCCCCAAACAGGGCTAATCCAGAACGAGATTTTGTTTTTGGCGGTTGATGGCTGGGGGTCTCCAGGATCACCACCGTGATATTATCGTGCCCGCCGCGCTCATTAGCCAGGTTGATCAGCTTTTTTACGGCTTCCTCTTTGGGTACGGAGCCCAAGATGTTTTGGATTTCCTCGTCTTTGACCAGGTCGGTCAGCCCGTCACTACACAGCAGCAATATATCTCCTGCCTGTAAAAGAGTTCCCTGGTTTAGCAGGGCTTGCTCATTATTTTCCCGAGGGTCCAAACGCAGCCGGAAGTCAGGCTCGGGAGGATTCGGCGCACCCAGGTAGCGTCGGATCACATGTTGATTGGGATGCACCCGGGCTTGTTCAGGCGTCAGCGCACCATATTCGACTGCCTCTTGCACCCAGGTGTGATCTGTTGTCAACCGCCGTATCTGCCCATCGCGGCTCAAATATAGGCGTGAATCACCTATCGATACTGTATACAGGCGGTTTCCAATAACCCAGGCGCAAACACAAGTGGCGCCCATACCTTTTTGATCGGGATTCTGTTGGGCTTGTTGGAAGATGGCTGCGCTGGCATCGGCTACTGCTTTCGATAAAGTCACCAGGGGATTCGCTCCATCGCTGCTGCCGACGGTATCGCGAATCGTATCTACTGCGATTTTAGATGCCACCTCGCCGGCGCGGTGACCGCCAATGCCGTCCGATACAATTGCCAACACCGCTGATGCATTGTCCTTTGTTTTGAGACGATATGCAAAAACCCCATGCAGATCTTCATTATTCTTTCCTTTCATGCCCGGGTGCGTGCCAGAGGCAACCGGGAGATGGGTATGCTCAGAGGGGATCATGATGAGTCTCCAGGGGTATGATCACCGGCTTACGAGCAGCAGCTCCAAGCAGGGTTAAACGGAACCCCAGCGGGCCGATGTGGATGAGATCGCCATGCTCCAGCAGGTTTCCTTCGGGAGTGACCGGCGAATAGTTGATATATGTACCCGCGATCGTCCCCTCGTCTAGTAAACGGAAGGTATTTCCCTCGCGGCGCATGCGCGTGTGAACGGGCTCTAATGCCGGGTGGCGTAGTGCCCACGTGGCTCGAGCAGGATCTGCGCCAAAAGATACCTCATCGGCAATGATCGGAATGGGGGAATTCGCGGAATTGTCTTCAGGTTCTACGAGCGGGATCAGGTAAGCCATGGCTTTCGCCGCGGGCTGTCTTCGCAGCCAATGATGGCGCTCCATCCGGGGTTGTGAGATCTGCCCCTGGCTGACCGTTTGTGCCGGGCGGGTGTCGGCGCTCCTGGTTTTCCCAGGCTTAACAACCCGAAACGTACGTTTTTGCTGGCTTGTTGCGCCCCTACCAGGAATGGTCGGCTTGATCCTACCGCCGAGCACCAGGATCAGCGCCATGATCAAGATTGCAGCCAATGCTGTTCCTACCACGATCAGGATGTTGTGCGACTGGAAGTAGTCGGGAAGCAGGCTGCGCGGTTGTTCGACTATAACTTCCACCGGAACTTGTTGGCTGCTGCCTAGCAGGCCTAACTCGTCCATCACTTCCACCCGCACCTGGTGAATGCCGGTTTGAGTGTAGGGGGTTAGATCCCAGGTGAATTGGTCGAAGGGCGCCTCCAATCTCTTCTCGACAGCTTGCTCATCAACATATAATGCCGAACGCACAATCTCTCTAGAAAGTCGATCGGGGAACTCAACCAATACTCGTATTTCCACTTTTTGGGGTGTAAGCGAGTCAAAAAAAACAGTTTTCTCAACTTCGGCGCTGTCGCTTGGTAAGCTGCGCTCTATGGATGCAGCCAGCCCGACAAACATGGGATTGGGAGACTGGATTTCGAGCGATAAAGCTTTCCCTGCTGTGGTGATATCGAAATCAGGCGTCTGGATTTGAACCGCCACGGTATAGGTTCCCGTAGCGATTATTTCTGATGTATAGGTAAGACTGTAGGTGTATTGAAGCTCCTGGAGGTGCTGCTCTAGCCTGGGAAAAGTCTCACTACCGGTATAGTGAAAGAATTGTCCTCCGGTATCTTCTGCCAGGGTTTTCATTTGCCGCGCCTGCGATGAGTCTAGCAGGTCGGTGGATGAGATCAGCCAAATGGAAACCCTCACCCCGCGCTGTTGAGCGCGCTGCATCAGGCTTTGCAAGCCTATCAGCATATCTTTTTCCAGGGGAGGTGAGATGAATAGAACGGCTGGTTCCATGCCGGTCTCGGTATTATTGTCCAGGGCAATTTGGACAGCCTGGTCCAGGATGTTCAGGTTAGGCTGGGCGGTACGGGGATTGACCTGGTAAGTTTGCAGCGCATCTAATAGCATTTGGGGTTCTGTGGTGTGCAGAACTGCCGGCCCTTGATCTAGCAAAATACTCAAATCGTTAGACTGGGCGATTGTCTCCCACCCCATTTGACTCAACCCTGATAAAAGGTAATCATACCGAGACATCCCCAATCCGTCTCGGATGCCCATCTCGTATCCATAGGTGATTGCCAGGACAAATTGGATGCCTGGCTGAATTTCTTCAAGCTGATCAACAGGCAGTGCTTGCCCATTTTCCCATATCGTGATCTGGTCCGGGCGCAGTTTATGAACAAAATTCCCGGCAGCATCATACACCTCAAAAAGGGTATTGATGCCGGGGAATTGGTCGGTTTGCAAAGATTTCAGCTCGGCCGTCGCACCATTCTGAGCGCGGCCTGTTAAAAAGCCATGATAGAACAGCATGGCTGCCAGGCAGAAAGCAAGCGCAATCGTTCTGCGCAAGGCGGCAGAGAGCATATTAGAATTTTAGCACAACTTAGTTATTCCCACTCGATTGTCGCCGGTGGTTTACTGGTGATATCGTAGACCACACGGTTGACGCCGTTCACTTCATTAACAATCCGATTCGCGATGCGACCCAATAGATCATATGGCAGGCGCGCCCAATCGGCAGTCATGAAATCCTCCGTTGTTACCGCGCGCAGGGCTATAGTTTCCTGGTAAGTGCGCCCATCTCCCATCACGCCGACCGACTTGACGGGCAGCAGCACGGCAAATGCCTGGGATGTGCCATAGATTTCTTCCTGGTCATGGCGCACGCGCAGCAAGCCTGCCTGCGCCAGTTCAGTGGTTAAGATGGCATCGGCCTGGCGCAGGCGTTCCAGGCGCTCCAGGGTGACTTCGCCCAGGCAGCGCACTGCCAGCCCTGGTCCCGGAAATGGCTGTCTCCAGACCATATCTGATGGCAGGCCTAATGCCTCGCCCACTGCGCGCACCTCATCCTTAAAGAGATAGCGCAGCGGCTCGACTAGTTCAAATTGCATATCCTTTGGCAATCCACCGACGTTGTGATGGGTTTTGATGCGCGCAGCCTGGGCGCGATCTGGCGCGCTAGACTCAACCACATCCGGATAGATGGTACCCTGGACCAGGAAGCGTGGGGTGCCCAACTGGCGCGCCTGGTTTTCGAAAGTTCGGATGAAGCGCTCGCCGATGATTTTTCTTTTTTGTTCCGGATCGGTAACCCCGTGCAAGGCTTCCATGAAATCACTAACAGCATCTACCGCTGCCAGTTCCACCCCCAAAGTGCGTTGAAAAACATTCACCACCTGCCCGGCTTCTCCCTGGCGCAGTAAGCCATGATCGACAAAGATCGCCGATAATTGATCGCCGATCGCGCGGTGAACCAGCGCCGCCGCTACGCTGGAATCGACGCCGCCGCTGACTGCTGCCAGGACGCGTTCGTTGCCTACCTGTTTGCGGATGCGCTCGACCGTCGAGGCGATGATCGTGGCAGGATTCCAGTTAGGTTCCAACTGGCATATCTCTAAAACAAAGCGCCGCAGGATTTCTTTGCCGTTAGGGGTGTGGTGTACTTCTGGGTGAAACTGCACTCCGAAGTACTGTTGCTGTGTGTTTCCCATAGCTGCGATGGGCGAGTGATCGCTGCGCGCCAGCACCTCGAACCCGGCAGGGGGCGCCTCGATCCGGTCGCCATGCGACATCCATACCCGCTGTGTACCCACAGGCAGGAGCGGGTTTTCTCGGATGGTCTCCAATTGAGCCGGGCCATATTCGCGTTTTTGCGAAGCAGCCACTTTTCCGCCTAACGCCAACGTTAATGCCTGCATTCCGTAGCATATTCCCAGGATGGGAAGGCCGCTACTCAGTACGTAATCTGGAACCCGAGGCGCGTTGAGTTCATAAGATGATAAATGACTTCCCGAGAGGATAAAGCCCTTGGGCTGGATAGCCATTACCTGTTCTTCTGGAGCATTCCAGGGGAAAAGCTCGCAATAAACCTGAGAATCGCGCACTCGCCTGCCGATCAACTGTGCATATTGTGAGCCAAAATCTAGCACAGCGATTGAGCCGTTCATGCAGCCTGCTCTTCAAAAATGATCTGGTTATTGTCCATCGACTTGATGCATGCCAGCGTTTCGATCGGCACCGCTAGGTGTTCCAGCAGCTGCCGTCCACCCTCGAATGATTTCTCGATCAACGCGCCGATGCCCACCATCTGGGCCCCGGCGGTTTGTGCCAGGCGTGCCAGGCCGAGAATGGTTGCTCCGGTCGCGAGAAAGTCATCGATGATCAAGATGCGTTCTCCTCCGACCAGGTATTCGGGCGACACGATCAACTCTACCATGCGCCCCTTTGTATGCGATGGGCTGAGGGTTAAAAACACCTGATCGGGCATAGTGATAGGTTTCTGCTTGCGAGCATACACCACCGGAAGGTTCAGGTGTATACCAGTGGCAACGGCGGGGGCAATTCCTGAGATTTCAGCCGTCAGGATCTTGGTTGCGTTGATATCTTTGAATCGCCGGGCGAACTCCTTCCCGCAGGCGTCCATCAGCCTGGGGTCCACCTGATGGTTCACAAACCCATCGACTTTCAAGATGCCATTTCCCAGGTTCTTTCCATCGCGCAAAATGCGGTCGATCAGTTCTTTCATTATTCCTCCAAGTAGTGTTCAATCAAAGCTGGCTACTGAAAACATCTTTTGCAGTATCCTCTCAACAAAGAGGGGCGTGGGGTGTTTTGAGCGTGCGCAGCATGCTCAAAACACCCCACTTCCCCCCGGATTATTGAGAGGATACCTTTTGCATTATACTGATATTTTGAGAATATGGATAACAGAATCGCGGAAAAGCGAATAGTCATTTCCTCTGGGAAGGTGTGTTAGAATCGAATAGTTATGTTGAGTAAGGAGAAACAGTATTGAAGCCGGTTCTGGTGCTGGCCTCGAGTTCCCCCCGGCGCAGGCAGTTGCTGGCGCTTCTTGGTTGGGAGTTTCAGGTTTTGCCAGCTAACGTGGATGAAACCGTCTTGCCGGGTGAACAACCCCAGGATTATGTGCGGCGTTTGGCGCAGGAAAAGGCGCAAAGTGTAGTTTGTCGCAGCGATCGCCAGGCTTTTGTGGTAGCTGCGGATACCACTGTGGTAGATCGCGGCGAGATACTGGGCAAGCCGGAAGATGACCGCCAGGCGCGGTCCATGCTGCTACAGTTACGCGGGCGTTCCCACCAGGTTTTGACTTCCCTGGCGGTTACCCAACAGGCTGGCGCACTATCCCTGGTGGATCTATGCGAGACGAACGTTCCTATGCGCCTTTACAGTGAGACTGAAATGGAAGCTTACATTGCCAGCGGTGATCCACTTGACAAGGCCGGTGCCTATGCTATCCAACACAGCGGTTTTCATCCGGTGTTAGAAATCCGAGGATGTTATGCCAATGTCGTCGGCTTGCCTTTGTGTCACCTCATGCGTTCCTTGCGCCGCGCCGGGCTTTTCCCCAACACAACCGTGCCGCAGGATTGCCAGCGTCTTTTGGGTTACCATTGCCCGGTGTATGAAGATATCCTGGCAAGCTAGATGAAAGTGACTGATTGCAGAATTATATGAAAGCAAAAATCCTCTTCATTGTGTTGATGATCGTGGTTTTGGTGGGCTGCACGCGCGAAACCGAGTCCATCTCTACCTCCACCCCCACGCCCACCCAGGCGCCTACTCCCACCTTGGCCCAGCCTCAAATGGATGTGACCAGTGTTCCGGATGTAAAGTATGTTGCGCGCAACTACCTGGATACCTGGATCCGCGAAGATTATCCTGCAATGTATGCCATGCTCACCGCGATCAGTCACGATGCCCTTACCGCGGAAGAGTTCGAAACAGTCTACCGCAGTGTGGCAGCGGAAGCTGCGTTAAGTGGCTGGGAATACGAGATTCTTTCTGCCCTGACGAATCCGCGCAGCGCTCAGGTGGCCTACCGTGTCACCCTGCATAGCGCGCTGGTTGGGGATATCGAGCGTGAAACAACAATGAATCTCTCGCTGGAACAGGCGGAATGGAAGGTGCAGTGGGATGAGGCTCTGATCTTGCCAGAGTTGCGTGGTGGAAATTATCTAAAGATGGAATACCGCGTCCCGGCGCGAGCCAATATCTATGACCGTGCAGGGCGTGCCCTGGTCGCACAAACCGATGCCGTTGCCATTGGCCTGAACACCAGCGCGGTGGATCCGGCTTATGATAATGCTTTATTATCCGATATCTACCGCTTGACGGGCATCCACCCGGCTAACTTGCGTCCTCAATTGGAGAATTACCGCCAATATGGTTGGTATTTGCCCGTCGCAGATGTTTCTGCCGAAGACATGGCCTCCTTCTCGGGTTCATTGGGCAATTATGCTGGAGTGATCTTGCAGCCTTTCCGGGGGCGGTATTATTTTGATGAGGGCGTTGCTCCACATGTGGTTGGCTATGTCAGTGCCATCCAACAGGAGGAGATCGAATACTACAAGCGCCTGGGTTACAATGTTTGGAGCGATCGGGTTGGTCAGATGGGAGTGGAGGCCTGGGGCGAGCAGTACCTGGCTGGTAAGCGTGGTGGTGTGCTGTACCTGGTAGGTCCAGATGGGGGCATTATCACCCGCCTGGCGGAAAGCAATCCGGAGCCGCCGCAGTCGATCTATACCACCCTGGATCGCACTCTGCAGTCGGGTGCGCAGGCCGCCTTGGGCGATTTCCGCGGCGCAGTTGTGGTTTTGGAGCGTGACACCGGGCGAGTGCTGGCATTGGCCTCTTCGCCTGGGTTTAATCCCAACCTGTTCGAACCGCAAAATTATAACTACAGCTTCCTGATCAATGATCTATTTGATCAGGAGCGCTTGCCGCTCATGAACCGCGCCACTCAGGGTCAATATCCCCTGGGCTCTGTTTTTAAGATCATCACTATGGCCGCCGGATTGGAAACCGGTATGTTCACGCCTGAGTCGCAGTATAACTGCGAGTACTTTTTCAACGACTTGTCCGGTGTGACTTTGCACGACTGGACCTATGATCATTACCTGGAAGATGGAAAAACACAGGCCAGCGGTCTCCTAACGCTGCCGCAAGGCTTGATGCGCTCCTGCAATCCCTGGTTCTGGCATATTGGCCTGTCCCTGTTTGTTGACGGGCAGACTACCGCGATATCAGATATGGCGCGTGCCTTCGGCCTGGGTAGCAAAACGGGGATCGAAATTCCCGAAAACCCCGGCTCAATACCCGATCCGGGCAGCCAATTGGATGCCACCAACCTGGCCATTGGCCAGGGTGGTACATTGGTCACCCCACTGCAAGTGGCCGCTTTTGTGGCCGCCGTGGGGAATGGCGGCGTGCTGTATGAACCCAAGGTGATCGAGAAAATATCCACCCTGGACGGAAACCCAACCTACGTGTTTACATCCACCGTGCGGGCCACGCTGCCCATAACGGGCGCCGACCTGGCTGTTATCCAGAGTGCCATGGTCAATGTAGTATCCAACCCGCGCGGCACGGCATATTTTGTGTTGAACTCTTTTTCGAACAGTAATGGGATCTCAGTGGCTGGTAAAACTGGTACCGCTGAGTCGGGTGTCGGCGAACCGCATGCCTGGTTTGCTGGTTATACTTTCTCCGGTCGAGAAAACAAGCCGGATATCGCTGTGGCTGTTGTTTTAGAGATGGCTGGCGAAGGTTCCGAAATGGCGGCGCCTATCTTTAAGCGTGTGCTGGAAATATATTTCCTGGGCCGGCCGCAGACCCGTTATCCGTGGGAAGCGCAAATTGGCGTGGTGGCCACGCCCACTTCAGATGTTAGCCCAACACCCAGGCAAGAAACCGAGCAGACGCCTGCTCCATGATGATGCTCCAGCAATCAGAAGATATGTCGGTGGATCGTTTATACGGCCTGATCGTTTGTTCCCAATCTGGTTTCTATACGGTAGAAACTCCTGCCGGCTTGCTGGTGTGCCATCTGCGCGGCCGTCTGAAGCGCGGCCCGCACCTGGGCGATCTTCTGGCAGTGGGAGATCGAGTGTGGGTTTCTCCGCTTGCCACGGGAAGAGGTATGATCGAGGCGCTGGAGCCGCGCCAGCGCATGCTGTCCCGCCTGGCGCCAACACCTCGGGGAGAATATCAACAGATTATCGTGGCTAATCCCGACCAGGCTATCTTCACCTTTGCCTGTGCTCAGCCCGAGCCGCGTCTGGGTATGTTGGACCGTTTCCTGGTGATTGCCGAAAAACAGGGTATCCCAGCCGTGATTGTAGCTAATAAGATCGATTTGGTTTCACTGGAAGATGCGCACAATATATTTGAAAGGTATGTTCCCCTTGGCTACCCGGTCATCTATACATCCGTGCACCAGCAAGAAGGCATCTGCGAGTTAAAAGAATGCCTGGCGGGCAAACTATCCGTTCTGGCTGGGCCATCTGGTGTGGGTAAATCCAGCTTGCTGAATGCTGTTCAACCTGGCCTGGGGTTGTCTGTGCGCCGGATCAGCCAGTCAACTGGCAAGGGCCGGCATACTACGGTGGTGCGCCAGTTGTTTCCGCTTGCCGGCGGTGGGTATGTGGCCGACACCCCTGGCCTGAAAGCGCTGGCTTTATGGGATATTGAACCCGAAGAGTTGGACGGATATTTCCCGGAGCTGCGCGACCTGGTCGCCAGGTGCCAATTCAGTAATTGCACGCATATGCACGAGCCGGGCTGTGCGGTCCGCCAGGCCGTTTCTTCTGGGCAGGTGCACCCGCAGCGTTACCAGGCCTATGTGCGTATGCGCTTGGGTGAAAGTGAAAATGAGTGAAATAAACGCCGAGGGTGTTGAAAAAAGGCAAAGGGTAGAGCCAACCGGCTGAAAAACATCAAAAA
>CAZVRZ010000050.1:0-34905 GCA_964629965.1 uncultured Anaerolineaceae bacterium | reverse complement strand
TATCGCCGTCACTGCCGGCGCGCAATACGATCTGTATGCCTGGGTGCGCGGCGAGTTGGACGCGGACGACAGCGCCGGGAGCTGGATCGTGCGCGCCTATTACTACGACAGCAATAATGCCGCCCTTAGCTACCAGGATGCCGCCAGCGGAGCGGGGGGCACAAGGTAAAGATGACTGGGACATCCACATGAAAAAGGCACATTTGCTTACGATAATATGTGGGGGGATCTTACTAATGAGTACACTATCAGGATGTTCTTCGAGAAAACCAATAGTCTCTATATTACCGTTGCCAATCATAACCGATACAGCAACATCTCAATTATCTCAAAAGCCAACGATGATGCCTAACACCATTACTATTGCCCCGCAGATAGTGCGGTTATCCTCGACACCTTCTAGTACAAACTCACTGAGGCCAACCAGTACTGCGACAACAACGCTATCACCTACTTTTATTCCAACACGATCAGCAGAAGAACAGCGGAAGTTTGTACTTACCCGTCTGGAGAAAGGCGATGAGTGCCAACTGCCATGCTGGTGGGGAGCTCAGCCGGGTCATACGAATTGGAGCACTGTGGAGGGGAATTATCTCGACAATGGAATATTGCCGAAAGAATATAAAAATATACATGAATTGCATTGGAGAATTCCTCTCCAGGATAGGCGAATCTCATTTGGTATAACTTATGTCCTGAGATCAACGTCTAATCCTGTCGTTGATGCAATTCGTGTTGGCGCGCAAATGAGTAATGAAATATCCGTGATTTACAGTCGTGAAATTTATGAGCTTTTCCCACAGTTTCGGCTTAATGCGATTTTAAATGATTATGGAAAGCCAGACGCGGTCCAAATATTTACCTCGGGCATAGGAAACGAAAGTGGCCAAATCTATTATGGTGTGGTGTTGGATTATCGCTTATCTGGTATATCAATCCTGTATACAGGTATTGCATCTGTTCAAGGTGACAATCTGCTACTTTGCCCTCAAGATACATCTTTCGATTCCTTTCTCTGGGATCCGGAAAAATCCAATCCCAACGTTCTGTTTCAAAGCAAGAGTAATCTATTCATACCGGCAGAATATGTGAACCTATACAAAGAATTGGATCAGGTGACGACATTGGATATCGATGATTTTTATAGTATCTATCTTCAACCTGACACTCAAAACTGCCTGAGTACTCCCTTGCGGTATTGGATACCATGAATTTTTTTGATGTTGTGCGTAATCTGGGCGAAGGCGGTCACCTAATCCCGATCACCGGGAGCGCCACTCGGATGGATACGGTTACAGCTTTGCTGCGCATCGCCATGCACAGCGGGAGATGCACAGCGAACAGTTGGATTGACCTTCTTGCTTGGAGATCACGATCTTGCTGCACAAGATTCGGGCTCGACCAGCGTGAGCTTATTATATCTGACGCCTGCTTCGCCCCTACTTGATGTAAAATTATCATCGAAAGGCGCGCAATGAAACCCACCCCCAATCCTAATCAAAGAACCTCACGCCGGCGCTATTGGTTCAACCTGCTGCGCTTTTTTCTGCTGACCGCGCTGGTGGTTTATTATCTTGTGCTGCCTGTGGCCATGGCCTGGGTGCAAACCCGTCCGCTGCCGAGTACAGTGGAGATTGACGCCCAGCTTAAAGAAAATCTGCGCATCGAAGACATCACGGTCCAGACGGATGATGGCCTGGCCTTGCGGGGCTGGTACATTCCTCCCCAGAACGGGGCGGTAATCCTGCTATTCCCCGGTTATGGCGGAGACCGCCGCAGCGTCATGCCTTACGCGCAGTTCCTGGCTGAGGCCGGTTTTGGCGTCTTGATGATGGACCCCCGCTCTGTCGGTGAGAGCGGCGGCCAGGTGCGCGCTTACGGTTGGACAGATTGGGGCGATGGAAAAGCTTTGGTCGAAAGGCTGCTGCAAGACCCGGCGGTGGACCCTGGCAGACTGGGAACCTTTGGCTGTTCTACCGGTGCAGAAATTGCTGTGGGGGCTGCCGCGCTCGAGCCGCGTATCCGTGCGGTAGTCGCCGACGCCCCTTTTTATGCTACCTTGCGAGACATTTCCCCACCGGTCAGTTTACACGATTGGCTCTCCCTGCAGATTTACCCTGCTTTTCTGTTGGGGCTGAAGCTCTTTTCGGGAGCGCACCCCCCCATGGCCCTGGTGGACGCCGTCAGCATGATAGAGCCGCGCCCGCTGCTGCTGATTGCCGGTGAGCGCAGCGAAGGCGGTTTTGAAACCCGCCAGTCAGCGCACTTTTTGGCCCGCGCTGGTCGGCATGCCGAGCAGTGGATTATCCCGGACACAGATCATTGCAGCGGCCTATCCACCCAGCCGCTAGAATATCCACAGCGGGTGATTACATTTTTCAAAACATCGTTCGGAATGCCATGACAAGATTCACCATATTGCGTTTTCGGTTGAATTCAAGTAGAGTTAACAAAAGTTAGCGCAGTTTGCCCGCCGGGGGCGAGCCGGTGGTATTATTTCGCGTATCGTTGTGGCAAGAGGCTGACCTTCGCCGGGGGCGAGCCGGTGGTATTATTTTGCATATCGTTGTGGCAAGAGGCTGACCTTCGCCGGGGGCGAGCCGGTGGTATTATTTCGCATATCGTTGTGACAAGAGGCTGAGCGTATGAATTCTATCCAGGAATTTGCAGCGCAAGTGACGGAGAACGTGGAGCGCGTGATCGTGGGCAAGCGCGAGGTGATCGAGTTGTTCATGGTGGCACTGTTGTGCGAAGGCCACGTGCTGATCGAAGACGTGCCGGGGCTGGGTAAGACTATGCTGGCGCGTTCGATCGCCGTCAGCCTGGGCGGTTCTTTCAAGCGCTTGCAGTGTACGCCCGATCTACTGCCCAATGATGTGACCGGCGTTTCGGTGTTCAACCAACGCTCCGGAGAATTCGAGTTTCGCCCGGGGCCGGTGTTCGTCAACATCCTGCTGTCGGACGAGATCAACCGGGCCACGCCGCGCACCCAGTCGGCGCTGTTGGAGGCCATGCAAGAGCAGCAGGTGACGGTGGACGGTGTGACCCATAACCTGCCGCGCCCCTTCTTGGTGATTGCCACCCAGAATCCGGTGGAATACGAGGGCACGTTCGTGCTGCCGGAAGCCCAGCTTGACCGTTTCTTCATGCGCCTGGCGGTCGGTTATCCCTCCAACGATGATGAGAAGATCATCTTAACCAATTTGCAGCGCGAGCACCCCATTAATTCGATCGGGCAAGTGGTGAACGGCGCGCAGTTGTTGGAATTCTCCAAGCTGGTGTGGGAGATCCACGTGGACGAGACGCTGCGAGATTATATTGTGCGCCTGGTGGATGCCACCCGCCGCCATCCCGATCTGACGCTGGGAGGCAGTCCGCGTGCCAGCCTGGCGCTGTTCAAGGCCGCCCAGGGCCTGGCGGCCTTACGCGGCCGTGATCATGTGATCCCAGATGATATCAAGTACCTGATCCCTTTCACGCTGGCGCATCGCTTGATGGTGCGTCCAGAGTCGGAACTGCGCGGGCGCACTGCCAGGATGGTGCTGGACGATATCTTGCGCAGCACGCCCTTGGATATTGGCTCATTAAGTTAACAACCTGCGCAATGATCCCATCCTGTTGACCATGGGAGATATCCTGCCCTTCTTGTTCATTCTTTTCCTGGCGGCGGCGCTGCTGCGGGATCAATTTGTCTTCACCGTTCTCTATCTTTTCGCCGGCGCTTACATTGTCGGCCGCTGGTGGAGTGGGCGCAGTCTGAAGTCGCTGCACTTCCATCGCCAATTCGTAGAGCGCGCTTTCCATGGCGAGGATGTGCCGGTGAAACTCGAAATCAGCAATGGCGGTCTTCTGCCGGTGATTTGGCTGCGGGTGCAAGACAGCTTGCCGGCAGAGCTGGCGCTGACGGGTCCTGCACTTCTTGGGACAGGCTCGTTCAAACGGGTGATCAGCCTGGGTCCGCGTTCCAGCGTGGCTTTTGAGTATACGGTCAAGGCGCGCAAGCGTGGCTATTACCAGATCGGTCCGCTGGCAGCCGCCTCGGGGGATGTTTTCGGCATGGGGCGAGAGAACCACATGCAAGGCCCCTCCAATTTCTTGACGGTTTACCCGCGCACGTATATCCTCTCGAATTTCAGGCTGCCCTCGCGTTCGCCGATGGGTACACTGCGCCACAACCAACCCATGTTTGAGGATCCCACCCGGGTGCTGAGCAAACGCGATTACCAGAGCGGCGACTCGCTGCGGCGGGTTGACTGGAAGGCGACTGCCGCCATAGGACGCTTGCAGGTGAAGCAGTTCGAGCCATCGATTGCCCTGGAGACGGCTATCTTTTTGAACCTGAACGCGGATGAATACGATGTGCGGGTGCGTTTTGACTCCACCGAGTTGGCGATTGTGATCGCTGCCTCGTTGGCCAACTGGGTGGCATCCAATAAGCAGTCGATCGGTCTGCACACCAACGGCCTGGATCCGCATCCCCCCTCGGCAGCGCCCAACCGTCTTGCCTCGATTCATCCCCAAACCTCCCCATCCCCTGAGGAAGAAAAAGCGACCACTGCGCAGGGTACAGCGCGGCCGGGGGCAGCGCAGCGGGAGCGGTTTCAACCCGTGCCGCTGCGCAAAGGCCAGGGCCACTTGATGCGCGTGTTGGATGTGCTGGCGCGGGTTGAGTCGACTCCCACGATCTCTTTTACCGAACTTTTACAGCGCGAAGCGGTTTACCTTTCGTGGGGTGTGACGGTGGTGTTGATCACCGGGAAGGCGGAAGATGATTTGTTCGATGAGATTTTCCGCCTGCGGCGCAGAGGGCTGGACGTGGTTTTGATCCTGGCGGGACGGGTGGCGAACGTGCAGCAGGCAAAGGAGAGGGCTGAGTTGTTCAATATTCCTTTCTTCCATATCCGCAACGAGTTGGATATGGATATGTGGAGAAAGTAGCCGATGTCTGAACTTGGGCGCAGCTTTCGCCTGAACGAGCGCTTGGGGCTTTTCATCAGTTATGCCCTGGTGATCGGTATGATGGTGTGCCTGTCGATCTCGGTGACGCAGGTTTTACAGCGTTTCGCACCTGATCTACGCCTGGGCTTTTTGCCCTGGATCGGGTTCCTGGTGGCATTGGAGGGCATGTATACCCAGCGTACCTGGCGTCGCCTGGCGACCATGGAAGTGCCGGTGGTCAGCTATCGGGTGGTGGAATGTGTGGTGATCTTGGTGGTAATCAAGGTGCTCAGCTATGGCTGGCTGGGAGTGGAACGATTCCTCCAGGATGTGCCGGCCTGGGCCGAGAATTTTTCGGAAAGTTTTTTCAACGCCGAATATATCATTGGGATTTTTACCGCCATCGCGGTATGGGGCTTGAGCGTGTGGTATTCCATGGACCTGGACGAGATGGAAGGTGATGAGGCGCTGCTGAAAGTGGCCGACCTGGGCGGGTATTCCAGCAATCGCGGCGGCGTCCGGGAAGGGATGGTGGGACGTTTCTTGACGGTGGGCTTCATCATGGTGTTGATGGTTGGGGTGATGAACATTGATCTGACTGCCCTGATCGTGGGCAAGGTTAGCATGCACCGCTCGAGCGCTTTCAATATCTTGCTCTATTTTATGTTCGGTCTGCTGCTGCTGAGCCTGACCCATTTCGCCATTTTACGGGCCGGTTGGGCCTGGGAACGCATTCCGATCGACCCTCAGATGGGCAAACGCTGGATCGCATACAGCCTGGTCACTTTGTTGGGAGTGGTCTTGATCTCCTTCTTCCTGCCAACCGATTACTCGCTGGGATTGCTAGAAACGGTCGGTTATGTGCTTTCGGTGATCTTCTCTTTCATTTACGGCCTGTTCCTGTTGATCCTGACGCCAGTTTTTTGGCTGTTAGGCTGGCTGCTGCGTATTTTGCGGAGTGAGGAGATCACCGAACTACAGCCGGAGCAGCCCAAGCTGCCCGAAATACCAGAGAGCTTGATGACCGGCCCGGATCCGTTTTGGATGCTGCTGCAATCGATCTTGTTTTGGACGGTTTTTGTGGGGGTGATCGTTTATGCTTTCTACCTGTACTTGAAGCAGAACCGCGAGCTGTACCCAGCTCAGTTGATCGAGCGGCTGCGCAAGGTAAGAGGCTTTCGCTTGTTGGCAGATGCGCTGCACTGGCTGCGTGGCCGTGTGAAAGGCTTCAACCAGGCCGTGGCAGCCATGGTTGGCGCTGGCATCGAGCGCGTGCGCGCCATCGGGCGACGCACGCCGTTGGAGGCGCTGCGCTTCATTAACCCGCGTCGCCTTTCGCCGCGCGAGCGGGTGCGTTTCTTTTACCTGGCCATGGTGCGGCGAGGCAGTGAAAGTGGCTTGGAACGCAAGCCAACCCAAACGCCTTACGAGTATGTTCATAAGCTGGAGGATGAACTGCCCGAGGCTTCGGACACTTTGGCAGGTATGACTGAGGCTTTTGTGGAAGCGCGTTATACGCAGCACGAGATCACCCCCGAGCAGGCTGGTTGGATGCGCCGCTGGTGGCAGCAGATCCGGCAGGCTTTCCAGGAATGGCGCCTTTCTCAGCAGATAAAAAAGCATTAATGCACGATATCGTCTTCTTCTATCCAAAAGGTCATCAGGCGCATGCCGAGCGAGGCCACCCGGAGCGCCCGGAACGGGTAGAAGCGCTGCGTCAGGCGTTGGAAGAGGGGGGCTGGTGGCTGCCAGAGCGCCTGGTTCCTGCGTTGGAGCTGCCGGAGAAGTTACTGCAAAGCGTGCATACCCCTGCTTATCTGAACCTGCTAGAAATGACCTGCCGCAGAGGGGGCGGTCGATTGGACGCCGATACGTACTGCTGCGCGCAGTCCTGGCAGTTGGCCCTCCAGGCTGCCGGGGGCGCCATGGCGGTGGCCCAGGCTGTGTGGCGCGGGCAAACTCTCTCAGGGCGAGCATTGCGCGGTTTTTCGCTTTCCCGTCCACCAGGGCATCATGCCACTCGCGGCCAGGGCATGGGCTTCTGCTTGTTGAACAATATTGCCCTGGCAGCCGAATACCTGCTGCAGAATGAGGGAGCGCAGCGACTGGCAATTGTGGATCTCGACCTACACCACGGCAATGGCACGCAGGATATATTTTGGCGGCGGCAGGATGTTCTTTATCTGTCCGTGCACCAGTCGCCGCTTTTCCCGGGCAGCGGGGGGCTGGCGGAGGTCGGTGATGGTCCGGGCACGGGATTTACCGCCAATTTCCCTGTACCGCCTTTCTCCGGTGACCAGGCCTTCCTGGCCGTGATGGACAGCTGCATCCTGCCGCTGCTCGAGCGTTACCAGCCCGAGATGCTGTTAATCAGTTATGGATTCGACGCGCATTGGAGCAATCCCTTGGGGAGTCTGCTGCTCTCTGCCCCGGTCTATGGCGCGCTGATCTCCAGGCTGGCTCGTTTTGCCGACGAACACTGCCGAGGGCGGATTGCCCTGGTCTTAGAAGGGGGGTACAACCTGGAGGCCGGCCGGTTGTGCACCCAGGCAGTTACGGCTGCTTTGGTTGAGGTAGAGACGCCGGCGCCGAGTACGGCGCGGCCGAGTACGGCTCTGGCTGGGTACAGCGCACCGCAAGGTATTGCGGAGCCGCATGAGCTGGGTACAGCTCCTTTTGCGGCTCTACAGCTTAACGATGTTTCGCCTTATGTTGAAAGCAGCGCCTGGCAGGCGATGGTTGCCTCGGCGAAGGAATTGTGGGGGCTTAGCTCAGGTCCTTCGTCACGAGAGGCTTGCCCCGATGAACGAGGGGCAAAAGCACCGTGAAAACGCTGCCCCTGCCCAATTCACTCTCGACGGATATTTTACCCCCGTGCGCCTCAGCGATCTCTTTAGCCAGTGCCAGGCCAAGCCCGGTGCCGCCAAAGCGGCGCTTGGTGCTGCCATCTACCTGGAAGAAACGCTCGAAGATGTGCTCGTATTTATCGGGCGGTATGCCGATGCCGTTATCAACCACCTGCAAGACTGCCCAATCGTTCTCAACCTGCAAGCGGACGATGATATCTCCATCGGGCGGGGTGAATTTGATGGCATTGCCCACCAGGTTATCGAGCAGGCGGTTCAGGTGCGACAGCGTACCGAGTACCATCGCCTGGTCCGAATCCACTTCTGCGGACAAGCGCAGCTGCGCCTGCTGGGCGGAGGGCTGGAAATCTTGCACTACCCGGTTGACCAGTTCGACCAGGTTGATCTCATCATGGCGCACATCCAACGCCTCGGATTCCAGGATGGTTACCAGGTCGTCTACCAGCTTGATGAGCAGACTGACCCGCCTGCTGACGATCTCAATGGCATCCTGCATCTCGCCGCACAGCTCGGAGTAATCTCCAAAATCGCCGCGTTTGATCAGGTCGATATAGCCGCGGGCGATTGCTAGGGGAGTGCGCAGTTCGTGCGACACGTTCTGAATGAATTCGTTTTGCAGACGCACCAGTTCATCTTGTTGAGCCAGGTTGGCTGCCAAAGCCTGGGCGCGCTCTTGGATCTGGCTGTACAGGCGGGCGTTTACGATGGCGATGGAGGCTTGATCGGCCAGCAATTCCAACACGCGCAGCTCGCTTTCGTCGAAGTAATGCGGCCCGCCCACGTAAGACAGGTTCATCACCCCGATCACTTGGCCGCTGTGCAGCAAGGGCAGGCTGACTACTGCGCCATCCCAGTCTCGTCCGGTGAAGAGGGGATCCAGGCGCACATCGGGTATGGCCATGGCTTTGCCTGTGCGTGCAACGGTATAGCTTACTCCGGATGGGTGGGGGGTTTCGTAAAGCTCGTGTTCCTGCCCCTCGGCCCACAAGGCGGTGCCAAAGGTCAGCTTCTCTCCATCGTATAGGAAAATGTGGGTGATCTGGGCGCTGGCCATGCGGATGGCATTTTCAAGGATGGCTTGCAGAACGATGGATAGATCGAGCGTGGATGTCAATTGCAGGCTGGCCTGGCGCAGGGCTTCCAGTTCGCTGGCGCGCCGTATCTCGCGATTGAGCAGGCGGATCTTTTCGATGGCAGTGGCCAACTGCCCGGCAAAGGTGGATAGCAGGCGTTCATCGTCTTCGTTGAAATCATCAATCTTGGCGCTTTCGGCATTGATCACGCCGATCACTTTATCACCGATCTTGATGGGCACGCACAGTTCTGAGCGCATCAACGGGTCTGGGCTGAGTGCGCTGGGTACAAGGCGCCGAGTACGGTGCGGGCCGGCGTTTTCGGCGCCACCGAACAACGCGGATAGGTCAGCGATTCGCCGGGGCTGCCCATCCTGCGCCACCAATCCCACGATGTTTGCGCCAGGCGTCTCGCCAAGCGGAACCGGCTGGTGATCAACCGGTTGACTTTCTACGTAGGAGGGATGGTAGACTAGTGTGCTGGTGCGTTCTTCGACCAGGAGCACGCCGAAGTTATCGGGATACAGCGCGTCTGCGATCAACTGGGTGACGCGTTCGATTAATGAGTCTTCGCTGCGCGCCTCGGCCCCGGCCTGAGCTATGGTATGCAGGGCGATCAGCTCATCGAGCTGCCGGCTGGCTGATTCGAACAAGTGTGCATTTTCAATCGCCACTGCGATCTGGTCGGCGATCAACTGCAAGATGGAGATATCTTGTTCATCGAAAGCCATGGGCTGGGTGCTTTGCACGTCCAGCGCGCCGATGATCTTTTGCCCGCTTTTGAGCGGCAGGGTTAATTCCGCCCGAGTGTCGGGCAGGAGCGGATTTTTATAATGCACTTCGTCTTGGAGAACATCGTTTGTTACCCGGTGATGCCCGGTGGCGGTGACAAAGCCTACTATGCCCACTTCTCCAATCCTCAGGCGATGGGCATTCGCCAGCATTTGCTGTCCGGCCTGGCCGGTGGCGGCGCTGAGGATAGCATATTCGCCGCGTCCATCCAATAAGAAGATTCCTGCATGGTAAAAACCAAAACGCTCTTTGATTAGCTCGACAACCTGGTTTAGCAACAAATCCACTTCGTGCAGGGCGGCCGATTCGCGGGCCACTTCGGCGGCCACTTGCAGCTGCGTGATGCGGCGTTCGAGATCACGGGCATGGTTTTCCAATGAGACCTGGGTTTCTTGCTGCTGTTCGTTGATGAGCGCCAGGGCGGCCTCATTCTGGCGCGCCCGGTTCGCTGAGCGCGATAGATGGCGCTCGGTGACCAGCATTAAGACGCCGATCCACAGGAAAACGGCCACTTCTACCAGCCAGGTAGATGTCCGGGGGGCGAGGGAGACCGGCACAGGTAAAATTCCACTGATGTTGAGAAGGTATATGAACATGCTGGCGACCAGCGAGACGGTAAAGAAACGCATACCGCTGCGCAGCCCGCCTAGCAGGCTAGCGATCAGGGTGATGATGATGTAGCTACTGAGGGTGATACCGTGCGCCGCGCCGGCTAAAAAGCTGATGATGGTGAAGACGGAGAAAAGCACGGCGGGCAAGAAGTAGTTGGCAGTGCGCATCCTGTTGCTTCTGACCGCAGCCAGGTATGCAGCATGAATGACGCCGATCGAGATAACGGTGACCAGGGCGGGGAGGCGTGCCTGGCCGGAGGCAGCCAGGGCCGGGATCAAGGCAAAGAGACTCATGCCAATCCCGGTATACGCAATCGAATAAGCTAACCAGGCTGATTGTGTTCGATCGGCATCCGGGTAAGTGGGATATGTCAGGAAACGCCGAAAGCTTGAGACCAGCCGAATTATGAGTTTTTTCGGGAAACGGTGGTTAGCAATATCTGAATTGAGTTCAACTCGAGCGGTTTTCTCGGGCATGATTTATTGTACTATGATTATCGTTTGAGTTGAGTACATCTCGATGTGATTGGCTGAAAGTCGTTATCTTAAATGGATGCGGAAAATTGGTCAATCACCGGGATCTTTTTTAGAGCGCTTCTTTTTCAAGAGTGAGCCGACCGTATCCTGTGGAGAGGGGGAGATGGGAGCCGAAGGAGATGCACGCGCTGTACTCGGCGCAGGCGCCGTACTCGGCGCAGGCGTCTCTACTGGGCTGGGTACAGTGCTCACCGGAGGCGGTTGTACGGGGGGCGCGGGGGCCTTGGGGGCGGCGGCGCGTTCTTTGGCATGCAGCAGGCCGGACATGCGCTCGGAGCGGGCGGTAGACGCACGCGCCGTACTCGGCGCAGGCATCTCTACCCAGATTTTCCGCAGGGCGCGGCGAATCTCGGCTGGCGAGATGATCAGCCGGCGGACGGCGATATCGAGCGGCAGGAGCAGGGCCGCCAGTGCCAGCAGCCAGGGCCGGCAAGCAAGGGGAGCTGCTGGAGCGGTTAGATCATGGCGGAAAACATCAACGGGATTGGTGGGCGCCAGTAGAGCCGCAACGTCGTCGGTACTGCCGCTGGGTACAGCGGGGCTGAGTACGGCGCCCACAGCGCTCACTGGATGGGCCTGGACAGCAATGCGTAGCAGCGCATCGGGGTCGGATTCCAGAGAGCGATACTCCGGCGAATAGGATAGAACCCAGCCGGCAGTTGCCTGGATGCCGGTTTCACCCTGTCCTGGCTGGCCCGACACATGGATCAGGTAAACACTTTCTTCCGTTGGCTGAAAATCGGCCTGGTACAGCCCGGGCGCAAACTGCTCCAATTTCACAGTCGTCTCGCCGGACGGCGAGATAACGTTTGCTTGCAAGTCGTATCCGTTCAGAAAAGCGCTTTCGCCGGAGGCCGGACCAGGCGCTGGCCCACCGGTTTCTGTCGGCAGGTTGGAGGCCGTATCTACCACCAGATGCGCATTCTCTCCTTGCAACGTCACCTGCACGTCCAACGCCGAAAAAACCTGTTCGCCTACGGTGTACCGGACGGCGTTGGCCCAAAAGAGAGGAAATCCCTGCCAGGCAATCCAATCCTTGGCCCAGCGGCCGCTGGCGTCGGAGGTGAAAGCAACTGCCTTGCCGAGACCGTAATTCCAGGCCGCCAGGATGGGATCGTTCTTCGGTGAAACTAGGATCGCCTGAGCTGCCGACTTGGGGCTGGTGCCAACGTACCCGTACAGGTTAGGTAGTTCTGTGATGCCCGCCAGGATGGGAGAGGTGTTGGCCAGCAAAGGCGCAAAGGGCTCTTCGATGATATACGAACGGGTGGCCAGGGTGGTCTCTTCGGTAAAAATGCTGGGAATGGAACCGGGGTTGGCGGCAAAATGATAACGCCCGCCGCCGGCCTCAGCCAGGTCTGGCAGGAAGTTGGCAGCATCCCGTCCTACGCCCACCGTAGTCAGGGTGATGTTGTTTTCGGTGTACAGGCGCTCAACCAGCTCAAAAATGCCAGTGGTGCTGGCTCCGCCATCGGTCAGCAGGATGACATGTTTGCTGGCGGCCGGGTCGCCAGGCAGCGCCTCGGCCATAGCCTGCAGGCCGGCTAAAATATCTGTGCCACCTCCCGGGCGCAGCGTGGCGATGGCAGACTGCACCGCATGCAGGTCGCTCAGGTCCGTCATTGGGGCGACCCAACTGGCGCTGTCATCGAAAGCGATCACTCCCACCCGGTCATCGGGCGACAGTAATTCCACCGAACGGATGGCGGCTTCCTTGGCCAGTTCCAACTTGGTCACACCGCCGCTAGTTTCAGCCATGCTGCCGGAGTGGTCGATAATGAAAACCATAGCCAGCGAGGGACGGCGTTTCTCATCTTTGATCTGCATCTCGACCGGCAGTACACGTTCCAGCGGGGTGCGGAAATAGCCGCCAACGCCGTAGCTGGTGGGGCCGCCCACCACGACCAAGCCACCGCCCAGGTCGCGCACGTATCGTTCGATAGCTTCCATCTGGTGATTGTTCAACTGGCGGGCGGGTACATCCACTAATACGATCGAGGCGTATTGGGCCAGCAGGGGAAGTTCGGAGGGCAAGGCAGCGGGCGTAAGCAGGTCAATGATAAAGCCGGCTTGCGCTAGGACGTTTTGCAGCGCCGAGAATTCATCCGGACGGATCTGCTTGCTATATCCCAGGGTTTCACCTGCCGGGGGTGCGACCAGCAGCAGGCGCGGCGGGCCCGAAACGAAGGAGTAAGCGGCCAGGGTGTTGTTCTGGTAGAAGGTATCGGAGGCGGGTGAAATTTGTACCTGGTAGTTGGAAAAGCCCGGCTGGCCGGCGGTGAGCGGCAGGCTGAAGGTTTGCGAACCTTGTTCCAATTCGTAATTGCTTTCGTGCAGCAACTGCCCGGCCGAAAAGACCCGCACAGCGGCCTGGGTGGATTGAGACGATTCGATGGTCAACTGCAGGTCAAAACGATCTCCCTGGCGCAACTGCGTGGGCACATCCACGGATGAAACCAGGGCTTCAGTGCCGGGTTGGTAGATCAATGGCAGCACACGCACATCGACACCCGATGCGGCTGCCAGGCGAGCGGCTGCGGCAGCGTCGCCGGTTGTGGCGGCACCATCGGAGATGATCACCATACGCCGGGCTGTATCGGGTGGATAGAGCGCCAGGGCAAGCTGGATGGCTTCGGCGATATCGGTCTGGTTGTGAGCAGGGATGGAGGCCAGCGTTCCCAGTTCGTGGCTGGAAGACATCGGGCGTTCCACCAGTGCTTCACCGCCGAAGACGATCACGGCGGCCTGGTCATCGGGCGGCATGCCTTGCAACGACTGCGAGACATAGTCAAAGGCCAGTTGGCGGGCGTTGGCGGGCATGGAGTCGGACACGTCAATCAGGAAAACGACTGCCAGGTTGCGGCTGCTGCCGCGCCGGAATTCGAGCCCGGCCAGGGCCAGCACCAGGCTGAGGACGATGATGATGCGCAGGGCCAGAGAAAGCATTTCACGCTGCCTGCCGTAGCCGCGAGAAGGCCATCCCAGTGCAACGATCAGTGGGATGAGCAGTAATAAAAGCAGCGCCAGCGGGTGGGTGAAATGCATCACGATCTCCTTACGAGCGTTTCCCCTTATGGCGCAGCAGCCAGGCGAAGAGCATCCCCGCTCCGGCGCCCAGGGCGGCTGCTGCCAGGACGCGTTTTTGCGCAGCGCTCAACCAGGGGCGCTGGTTCTGAGCAATATAGTTGAAGGCGTCTTGCATGCCGTCCTCCAGGGGACGAGCATTCCAACCCCATTCGGAGGCAGCTTTGCCGGCCTGGGCCATGTAGGTTGCGCCTAATATGTTGATGCCATCGGCGCTCACCATCTCGGGCATATCCAGGTAAGTCCCCAACAGTTTGGCCAGGGGGAGCAGCGGTTTGAGCCAATTGGCGGGGATATAGAAAAGCGGGGCCGGTTTACCCGTCAGGTGCGCCCACAGGCGCACCATCTGGCCCATCGGAAGATAAGGACCGGTGATGATGTAACTTTCGCCCGGGCGGCCGCGCTCGGCGGCTGCCAGGTGGGCACGGGCGATATCTTCCACGTGCGAGAACGATAGCACGGTTTCGGGGCCGTCGGCTGCAGGCGTTTTGGCTGATCGAGCATGGTGCTCGGGGCCGGGGAAGGCCACGAACAGGCCGCGGTAAAAGGCTGTCATCATCTGCCCCACCAGGCTGCGATCGCCTGGGCCATAGACTGCACCGGGCATCAGAATGATCACCGGCGCGCCGCGTTCGATCAGCGGCAGCACCACCTGGTAATGCGCCAGCCATTTGGTGCGGTCGTATTCGGTCAGAAAGCCTTGCCGGAGCAGTTCTTCGGGCATGCAGTAGGTTTCATCGGCAACCACGCCGCGTGTGTCTCCAAACACCGCCACGGTGCTGGTATAGACGATGCGCGGCACGCCTAGCTGCCAGGCCAGCTCGATTACATTACGCGTGCCTTCTACGTTGATTGTCTCTGCTAAGGATTGATCGCGGGCGCCCAATTTATACCAGGCGGCGATGTGGAAAACCAGTTCGCATCCCTGCATGCCGGGCAGCATCGTTTCACGCTGGGTGATATCGCCCAGGAAAGGAATGGCTCCCTGTGAACGCAGTTTTTCGGCCGCCTCTTGCGAGCGGACCAAGGCGCGTACCTCATCGCCGCGTTCGAGCAGCATGCGTACAACTTGATTGCCGATAAAACCGGTGCCTCCGGTGATAAATACTTTCATAAGCAACTCCTTGTTAAGCTTGCATGCGCCAATCCATCTTACGGCTCACGATCCAAAGAACGATCACCGCCAGAAAAAACAACACGGAAAAATCCAGAGCAATGCGCATCGTCACCGGGCCCAGTAGCACCTGGCGCAGCGCCGAGGCGGCGTAGGTAGCCGGGCTGAGCCAGCTCAGGTTTAATATCACTGCCGGCAGGCGCTCTGGCGGGATCATGATCGGTCCCAGGCCAAGCATGGCCATGATGAATATCAATGTCAGATTGCCGGCTTCTTCGGGCGTGCGCATCATCACGCCAATCAGCGCGCCGATGCCTGCCAGGGGGGCGCACACGAACGGCAGCGCCAACACCAACAAGGGATGGACAGATAGGGACAGCTTGAAGATCAAGGCCCCGCCGGTGATGGTGGCTGCCAACGAAGGAAGCGATAAAAGGAAAAACGAGAGCACCGTTGCCAATACCAGACAGACGGGCTGGATGGGCAGGGAGGCAAAATAGGTCAATGAGCCGACGCGCTTCATAAAAGAGAAATTGCTGCCCACTTTATTGACATTTTCGAACATCAGGGACATCACGATGTTGCCAATGAATACATACGTCAGGGCCTGCGTTCCCGAGTCGCGGGCAAATACGCCGAAGGCGATCATGCTTGCCAGGGGGAACACCATCCCCATAATCAGCATGCTGCGCCAGGACCAGCGCCAGTTGGAGAGCTGGATGAGAGTCAGGTCATAGAGCTGCACCAGAAGAGGCTGCGGCGTGAAGCCGGTGCTGCCGCTGATCGAACGCGGCGCGCCGTTCCCGTTGTTGCATTCTTCGTTCATCGGGGCAAACTCTGAGCAAGAGTCGTTAGAAGTTGCGGCTCTACATGGTTCAACTGTTTTCGGCATAGTGCAAATACAAATCCTCCAGGGTGGCGGAATACAGGCGAAAATCGTCAATCTTGTCCAATTCCAGTTCATTCAGCAGGCTTGCGGCCTGGTGTCGCTGGATGTAGACCAGCCAGCGTCCAACATCCAGGGGAATCGGTTGGGCGCCTGCCGGCAGGCGCGGCGGCAGGTCAGGTGAAAAGAACAGCTCCAGGCGTAGTTTCTGATCGACCAGGCTTTTCAATTCGCCTGGCTTGCCGGTGGCCACCAATTTTCCGAGGTGCATAATGCCCACGCGCTGGATGATCTTTTCGGCTTCGATGGCATCGTGGGTGATGAAGATGATGGTCACACCCTGCGCCTGGTTGATCTGCCGCAGCGCATGCCAGACCTGGTTGCGGCGCTGTGGATCGAGATCGTTGGTGGGCTCGTCCAGAATGAGCACCGGCGGCTTGCCTGCCAGGGCCACGGCCAACTGCAGCAGTCTTTTTTGCCCGCCCGAGAGACGGGTGCTGGGCTGTGAGCGCAACCCGCTCAACTGCCATTCTTCCAGCAAGCGGTCGCGCTCGAGGCGGGCTGCGTGACCATCGAGCCCGCGCAGGTGGGCGGTGAAATAGATGGCTTCGCTGACGGTCAGGTTGTTGAGCGCCATAGCATCTTGCGGCATATACCCGACGTGGCGCGGTACATACAGCGGATCGTGATCGACCGGCCGGCCGAAAAGAGTGATCTTGCCGGAGGTGCTCCGCACCAGGTTAGCCATCTGGCGCACCAGGGTGCTTTTACCGGCGCCATTGTCGCCTAGCAAACCAAAGATCTCACCCGGCTGGATTTGCAGGCTGATGCCATCGTTGGCCGGTTGGGATTGGCCGGGATATATCTTAACGAGGTTTTGTATTTCGTATGTGTACATGGCGTAACCAGGAAAGCGCTGGGGGCAGCGCAGGGGGAAGAAGTGGGGAAGACGATAAGCGGCGATGATAGAGCATCCATTCCAGAATCAGGATGGCAAGTGCCAGCGCGGTAGGCCAGCGCCAGATATCGCGTTGGCCCATAGCGCCGTCTAGCGAGGCGGGCGTGTTGCCCTGGCCCACGGCGAGGCTCTCGGCCGGGCGAATATTCGATTCCCTTGCATCGAACAGGTTGACAGCGAAGTATTGGGCAGTATCCCGGTTGTCTCCTTCAACTTCTGCCAGGAAATTGACCGCGTACAGTCCCAATTGGCTTGTCTCGGAAAAGATCAGGTCGCTGCCGGTAGGTTGGTAGATGAAGGCCTGGTCGTTTGGAGCGGCAATAACCACCTGCCGGGCGTAGGGCGGGATACGGATCGCCAGATCGTCTCCCGGCTGAAGGCGATATCCTGTGCTGCCCTGGCCGGCGTCAAATGCCTGGGCGGGAACCAGGTAATTGATCAGGTTGGAGAAAAGAATAGGGAAAGTGATCTGCAGCGGCAGGTCGGAATCATGCAGATCGAAGGTTAGCACGGCCACCCGCCGCCCGCCGCTCTGCCCGGCGAATACCAGCGGCCCTTCTTCCGTGCGCACCAGGATCTCGGCCCAGGGCGGTGGGTCAACGTACCGGGCGCGGGCAACGTGCACGCTGCTCCAATCCACGAATTGGGTCAGCGCGTGTTCTGCCACGCGCACTTGCTGTGTGGGCGTGAAAACGCCGCTGACGGTGAAGAGGCTGTTAACGGGTGGGTTTACGATCAAAAGGTTTCCATCTGGGAGAACAGGCGCCCCGAGTTCGCTGCTGCCGGGCAAGACACCATCTAGGATATAAAGGTCGAACGGATCCTCTGGTATCTGGATGATGCCCGTAACAGCGGATGGTAGGGCGCGGAAAGTGGAGATGCCCGGCATGGCTGCCAGGACTTGCTCGAGGAAGAAATTGCGGCCGATGGAGGTTGCAGGAGCTGCAGGCGTGGTCACGCCGGCGGAGATCAGGAGGGCGCGCCCAGCAACGGATGGGCGCTGCACGGCGAAGGCCACGTTGTCGAGTGCCAGCGCGTCCAGGGGTTGGTCGCTGCTGGGGGAGGATAACCGGGCGGCATACAGAGCGCCGGCCGCGGGCAGGTCGGAGATGGTCAGTGAGACCTGGCCGATCTTTGGCACCAGGAGGGCTTCCGAGTGGATCAGGTTATTGTTTGCATACAGCGAAAACACCACCTGGCGATCCTCCCGGCTGTAGTTGGCGACGCTGGCGAACAGCTCAGCTTGATTGTCTGCCTGGCGCAGCGCCAGGGCAGATATTGCCAGGTTATCATCGCTTGTTCCAACCGGCACGTAGCGCACCTGGCCGGGCAGGGCAGGCAACCCGCCGGAAGACGGCCCGCCGGGCTCGGGCTTGGGCAGGCCTCCATCGGAGACGATCAAGATGCTGGCGGTGCTTCCGGCTGCATTTGCTTTTGCTGCGCCGACCGCCAGGGCGAAGGCGGTTTTCCAGTCTGCGGTTCCCTGGGAGGGCTGCGCAGCTTGCAGCGCCTGGAGAAGGGTTTGCTGGTCGCGCTGTTGTGTTGCCAGCACTACCGGTTGGTCGCCGACCTGGATGAGAGTCATGGCGGCATCGCCGGTCATTTCCTGGATCAGGGTGCGCACCTTGCCGCGGGCTGCTTCGAAGCGAGAGGGCAAGACATCGGTAGCTGACATGGATGCAGAGGCGTCGAGCAGCACGATCACCGAGCCCGATGCCAGGCTGGGAACGTTGATCGCTGGGCGCGCCAGCGAGAACACCAATCCTGCCAGGATCAGCAGTTGCAAGAGGAGCAGTAGGTTGCGTTTCAAGCGCTGCCAGGGAGTATTTGCCTGGCGGTCGCGCAGCAGCGCCTGCCACAACATGGTCGATGAAACCTCAACTTCTTTGCGGCGCAGCTTGAGCATATACATTAACAAGATTGGCAGAGCCAGTAAGCTGAGCAGCAGCCAGGCAGGATTGAGCAAGCGCATTATTTCACCACTCCTGCTTTGCGCATCTCGAAGAGCACGAACTGATCCCAAGGCAGGGCGGTGCTCACTGGAATATAGCGGATACCCCGGCGCTGGCATTCTTGACGAATATCGTTTTGCCAGGAATGCAGCCGGTTGCGATAGAGGTCGCGCAGGTCGGCATCCAGGGAAACTTCCTGGACGCTCCCGCTTTCGATATCGACCAGGCGCAGATCGCCGGACAGCGGCGGATCGAGCTCCTCCGGGCAAAGCACGTGCAGCACAGTGACCTCGTATCCCCGCCCAACAAGCTGGTTCAAGCCGCCGAAGTAATCATCCGTGGTGAAGAGGTCGGAGATCAAGAAAGCCAATCCCGGCCGCATGGCGGCTAGCGAATAATCACGAAGGGCGCGCGGCAAATCGACCTGCCCGGTTGGCTGGAGCGTTTCCAGGTAGGATAAAAGGCGAAACAGGTTGTGCGAGCCGCGCAAAGAAAGTTTGGATATAGATGCAGGGGCCGTCGGCTGCAGGCGTTTTGACTGATCGATCATGGTGCTCGGGGCCGTCGGCGAATGCAAGGCCGAGATCGCCAGCCGGTCACCGGCGCCTAGGGCGATGGCGCCCAGGGCACCAGCCAGGCGTTGTGCATAGCGAAACTTGTGTTGGTCGCCACCATGCGGATCTTGGGATAGGCCCCAATCCATGGAGCGAGATGCGTCCAGCAAGATATGCACGCTCAGGTCTTCCTCCTCTTCAAGCAGCTTGATGAAGGGACGGTCTAGCCGGGCGTAGATGTTCCAATCCAGGCGGCGTAGATCGTCGCCTGGAACGTAGTCGCGATAATCGGCGAATTCGATGCTCGTGCCGCGGCGCGTTGAGCGGCGTTCGCCCTTCATAACCCCGGCACGCACACGCGCTGCGACCAGGGTTATCTGGTTCAACTTGCGTAGAGTAGATTCGTCAAATAACATGCAAGCAATCGATCAAGGGTTTACCCCAGGGTAGCCCCCAGAGGAACCTGGGCTACCAATTCCTGGATGATCTGGTCGGTGCGAATGCCTTCTGCCAGGCCTTCAAAATTTAGCAGCAGGCGATGGCGCAAGGCAGCCGATGCGATGGCTTTGATATCATCATAAGCCACGTTAAACCGCCCGGCGAGCAGGGCGGTCACCTTGGCGCCCAGGATCAAAGCCTGGGCGCCGCGTGGCGAAGAGCCATAGCGCACGAACTTCTTGACCAGCGGGGGAGCGCTGGGATGGTCGGGGTGGGTGGCTACAACCAGGCGAGCGGCGTATTCGTTCACATGCGAGGCGATGGGCGTCTGGCGGACTAAAGAGCGCATCGTCAGGATATTGGCGCCGCTGGCAGCATGCCTGGCCTGGGCAGATTGCTCACCGGTGGTGCGGGCCAGGATCTGCACCAGGTCTTCAGTGGAAGGATAGGGAACGTTGACCTTGAAAAAGAAGCGATCGAGCTGCGCTTCTGGCAGGGGATAAGTGCCTTCCATTTCCAGTGGATTCTGCGTAGCCAGTACGAAGAAAGGCTGCTCGAGCTGGTAGGTGTTATCGGCAACAGTGACGGTCTGTTCCTGCATGGCTTCAAGCAGGGCTGATTGTGTCTTGGGGGTGGCGCGGTTGATCTCGTCCGCCAGCACCAGGTTGGCGAAGATCGGCCCCGGCTGGAAGCGAAACTCACGCCGCCCATCCTGATCGACCAGGATCTCGGTGCCGGTGATATCGGCAGGCATCAGGTCGGGGGTGAATTGAATGCGAGAGAATTTGAGATCCAGCACCTGTCCCAATGTGCGGATCAACATGGTCTTTCCTAGCCCGGGCACGCCTTCCAATAACACGTGCCCGCCCGCCAGGATGCTGACCAGCACATACCTGACCACCTCATGCTGTCCAACGATCACCGCACCAACCTGTGTTTCGATGGCGGCAGCCATTTCTCGGAACTGGCTGGTTGATTGCTCTGTTGATGTCATGGCACACTCCTCACGGACGGTAATGAACTGCGGATTTAAATCAAGGTTCAAGGGAACTGAAATATTTTTTTACTAACGAGCGCAAGGCAGGTGGAACCTGCCCGTTCTCGATCGCCTGGCGATAGGCCTCGACATAGGAAGGGAAGACATCCACGTAGGGAACGGTACTGGGGTTTTCATCGCCGGGGCTGGTGTTGCTCAGTCCGGTCACATCCCCGCCCGGCTGATCGCTGCCCGGCAAGATCACTTCTTCGCCGCCGCTGCCGCCAAGATGGGTAGGGGCATAGACTGGCTCGTATTGGCTCAGGCCGCCGTCGCCGGGTTTATTGTTCTGCGAGATGGGATCATTACCCGCTTCTGGTCCCTGGCCTTCACTGCCGCTGCTTTGACCACTGCCCGCACCCGAACCGCCAGATTGTCCTTGCCCTGGCGACTGTCCCGCACCCTGTCCTTGACCCGCACCTGGCTGGCCTTGCTCCAGGTTTTGAGCGTTTTGCCCGGCCTGGATGATGCGTTCTTGCCCGGAAGCTGCTCCGACCTGCGCTTGCTGGACGGCACCGGCCTGCTGGATGCTCTGGGCAGCAGCGGAGAGGGATTGCGATGCCTGTCCCAGGGCCTGCTGGGCGGCCTGGGTATCGCCGCTGCGCAGCGCTTCTGCCGCCTGCTGCAGCGACTGTGCCAGCTCTGGATTGGTGTTGACCAGCGAATCGGCCAGAGCCTCCAATTGTTCTGCCAGGGCAGCCAGTTCCTCGGTGCTCATGTTTTCCAGGTCCAGGTTTTGCAGGTCTTGGGCCGCGCCTAGGATATCTCCCTCGGCCAGGTTTTGAGCAAAAGATTCGAGCGGCCCGCCCTCTTCTCCTTGTAGCAGCGAGTTTCCGGCCTCTTGCAATGCCTGGGCTTGCTGTTGAGCCGCTGGATCGAAGGGGTTTTGCTGTGCTATCTGCTCCAGCTCATTCTCTGCAGAAGTGAGGGCCGCCACGGCCTGTTCGGTGGTCTCTGCTCCTTGCAATTGCTGGATCGTTTTCTCAAGCTCCTCGTTCAAAACTTCTTTTTGGTCTTCGGTTAGATAGGGATTGGCTTCGATCTCGCCCAGCAGCACTTCAAGCGCTTCGATCTCGGCTTGCACGGCTTGCTGCACTACACGCCGCTGGGTGGCGCGTTCGAAAAGCGGCCCGCCGAAGATCGAAACGACAGCGGTCGCTGCGATCAATATAGCTGCCAACAGCACCTGAGGGCGCGTGATCTGCCAGAAAAAGCGCCATCCAGGATTGACCTGGCGAGCGGCGGCAACGGCATCGAGGTGTTGTGCCTGGATGATGCCGGCCGCTGGACTGGGCGCTTGCGCCGAGTACGGCGCGGCCGAGTACGGCGCGGGATGCGGTTCTACACTTAGCTCCAACGCGGTGGAGATGCGCTCTTTCAAGTGGAAGTGCAGGTCAAAGAAACGAGCTAGTCGTTGGCGGTCGACGCGCCACAATAGGCCGGCCACAATCGCTGCCGACAGGCTGCCCAGGGCAAGAGCCGCGACCAGGATCGTAAATTCTGCTCTCACCAGCAAACCACGCAGGGTGGAAGCCGCTGCCAGGCCGAGTGCCATTGTCAGGCCAAACAGCAGGCCACGCATACCCCAGTCAATGGCCCGCCGCAGCCGGTACCAGATGTTCCATTGGGTCAGGATGGTTTCAAGCTCGGTGTTCATAATTCTTTTCAGTTCAGGCGGCTCTCTATCGTTCTACCCGACGGACGAAGCGAATGCTTAACATGATGAAGACCAGGTTGATCAGCAGAAATGCGACGGTAAAGATGATCCATGGCCCAATCACGGGGAACTTCCAGCCGTTCGAGAGTGGTATTGTGGCGAACCAAACGCTTTGCTCGCTGACCAACATGACTTCGCTGGCAATGGCGGCTGCAAGCGGGTTGAGGCAGACCAGGATATATCCAACAATATAAAGGACGAGTTCAAGTACGTTCTGCTGGAACTGGCTTAAGCCATAGACATTCGAGGAAGAGACGATCCCGATGAAGATCAATGTGATGATGAAGAGAAAGGGGAGGCCGAATATCGATAGGATCGACAAGATGTAGCTGATCACGGTGGAGGCCAGGGTATTTTTCATGAAGCTGGAAACAAATAAACCCAGCACGCTGAAGGTCAAGGCGGTGATCACCAGCAGCAAGAAAGAGATGAGCACCTCTGCGACCGAAACGCCTCCCAACCATAAAGCCAGGCTTTGCAGCGGAAAGCCCACGAATAGCAGGATGATGATAAAGGACATGGCGGAGAATAGCTTGCCGTTCACCAGCGATCTCGCCGGCAGCAACGTAGTGCGCAGCAAGTCGTAAGTTTGGCGCTCTCGCTCGGCAGAAATGGCGCCTGCGGTCAGAGCCGGCGACAAAAACGCCACCATTACCATTTCTAAGGCAACGACAGAACCGAATATGCTCTTGCCTAAGATCTGGATATCGCTGGCTGTCACAGAGGCGTTCTCATTGGTCGAATAAGCCAGGTATACGATCCCGATGAGGCCTGCCAGGAAGAGCAGGTAGATGGTAATTATGATATGAGTGCGACCTCCGCGCATGCGCGCGCGCATCTCTTTCAATACAACCGGGTTGATCCGCACCGGCTTGCGAAATAATTGGGCCAGCTTCATGTGACCATTCCTTTGGTAGCGCGCATGAAAACACTTTCCAGATCTCGGCTGTCTTCGCTGAAATGCAGCACTGGAATGCCTTGCGCCAACAGGTGAGCGAGCAGGCCAGACAAGGCCTGGTCATCCCCCTGGAAGTCGATTTCCAGGCGATGGCGGAGCACCTGATGGGGCGAAGGGTGGTTCAAATCACTGATTTGCGCGGTTTCCAGGTCTGTGGCTGCCGGAGACGCAAGAGGAGCTGTATCCAGCTCATGCGTCTCTACGCTCGGCGATGGGGCTTCCGCCGGGTACGGCGGGGCCGAGTACGGCGCCGTGTGTTGAGCGCTGATCCGCACATTGAGAACGCCTGGGCTGACGCTCAGTGATCTCGAAATGTCCTCCAGGTCAATGGTGGTTTGGGGATCGACCAACGTGATTTGAACGACTCGATGTGGCATGACGAGCATCTGCAGTTCTTCCAGGCTCCCCGATGCCACCAGCTTTCCGGCTTCGATGATGCCCACGTGCGTGCAAATTTCGGCCACATCTGCCAGGATATGGGTGGAGAAGAAGATCGTCTTACCCATGTGGGCCAGTTCAACCAGCAATTCGCGAATCTCGACCCTGGCGCGTGGATCCAACCCGGAAGCCGGCTCATCCAGGATGAGCACCTGGGGATCGTGGATCAGGGTGCGTGCCAGGCTCAAACGCTGCTTCATGCCGCGCGACAATCCTTCGACCGGATCGTTGCGCCGGTGGCTCAGGTCAACCAGCTCCAGCAGATCGTTGATCAGGGTAGAGCGTTTTGCCGGGTCCAGGTCGTAACAGGCGCCGAAGAAGTCCAGGTATTCCCACACCAGCATGTCGCCATAAACGCCGAAGAAATCTGGCATGTAACCGATCACCCGGCGAACTTCCCGAGATTGGCGGCGCACCGAATGACCGGCCACCAGGATATCGCCCCGGGTAGCCTGGAGCAGCGTCGCCATGATGCGGATGGTGCTGGTTTTGCCGGCGCCGTTCGGCCCTACGAAGCCAAAGATATCGCCTTCCTCGACGGCCAGGTTCAACCCATCCACAGCTTTGACAGTGCTGCGTCCCCAGTATTGCTTGCTCAGATCTTTGATCTCAATGATCGCTGCCGTAGTTCACCATGCCTTTCATAATAGAACGATCAGCGATTGACCCATAAGGTGAAATCTGCTCGCTCAAGTTGCAGATAACTTTGGGTGCTGACGATCCGAATGCGGATCGCGCCGTTGGTGTCTACAAGTTGAGCCGCGTTTTTGATGGTATTGTCGCCCCAATAGACCGTTTGTTTATCCCAGGCTCCTTCTTCAAAATTCCACAGGTAGACCTCTGCGGCAGTGATCAGGCCGGTATTTCCGTAGCTGTCCATATGCAGGGTGAGGGAGTGCACCGAGGAAAACTCGACCGGGAAGGTGGGAGTGAACTCGATCGCAAAATCGACATCCGTGTATAAATAGGTATTGTATGGGCCGGCCGTATCGCTGCTGGTGGCCATTGGCTTCCATTGGAACATGATCGGTATGATACGCAGGCGGTTGCCAACCAGCTCAAATTGCGGTTCTTCAAGCTGGAAGACAACCATGGCGGTACTTTCGCTTTTATAGGGAATGGGGATTGACCCCGTACCCGGCGACCCCGTACCCGGCGACCCCGTACCCGGGGTCAATCCTCGATATAGCTGTATGTTTGAAAGACTCTGATCGCTCCAGCCAACCAGGTAATAGCTGGATTGGCGATCGCCGCCAGTTGCATATAACTGCGAGATGGCCGAAATCCACTGGTAGCGGCGGTAAATTTCTCGATCATCATAGAAAGAGGCTGTGCCCAGGATATCCTCGGAGGTGGTATCATAACCGTAATACGAAGATGAATTGGTGGGATTAATGCTGCCAATTCCATTGTAGGGATAAGGGCGGGCATTGCCATCATTGTTGGCCTGGCCACTTTGGATGTTCACATCGATATTACGGGTTTCGCCTGGGAGAAAATCGTTCATACGCAGTGCTCCCCCCGGATAAAGCAGCACGGTGTCGTGCAAGGCCAGGCTGCTGGTGTTGGAGATGGAGCCTTTCAGGGATGTGCTGGTGCTGGTGGAAACTTTCAGGGTTGACGAGAACTGCGGGGCAGGGATGCTGCCCTCAAAAGATACGGTTTCTACTCCGCTGACATCGATGCGGATATCCGGCAGGCTGACGCTGGTTCCATCTTGCTGCACAGAAGCCTCTCGACTATTCTGAATGGGATAGTGCATCAGGAAAGGATTGTTGATCTTTACTTTGTAGGTAGACCGGTTGGGAGAGTAGAGCCCGATAACCCCATCCAGGCGCGCTTCAGAGACCCCTGGAAAAGCCTGCACCAGGGTAAACTCATTTAAAGTAGGTTGAGATCCGCGCGAAAAGCTGCCGAAGATAAAGATCAACACGGTGAAGAAGATCACCATGGCCGGGATGCTCAGCCAGCCCAATTCACGCCGCTTTAGCAGGCGCAAGAGAAGGTAATTCAACGGCCCAAGGGCCAGTACGTATATACCCAGGAAACAACCGATCAGAAAAATGGATGGTAGTCTCAGATCGGATAAGCTTTGGGCTGCATCGGTAGCGGACGATGTTTCTCTTACTCCGTCCGCCCAGGAAGCGCGTGGCAGCCCGTATCCCAACAGGGCGTAATAAAAGGCAGGCATATCTCGCCACTGGCTGAGGGAGGCGGCAGCCGGGTCGAATGCCAGGTAGATCACTTCGCCAAAGCCTGCTTCTTTGCGGATGGCGAGGGCGACAGGAGAGGTAAGGTTTTGCGAGGCGACATCCGTACTTGGATCGACATCTGCCCCAGGAGCGAGGTCTGTGCCAGGAGCGAAATCTGCGCTCAGAACGATGTGGGCGTTCTCGACCGGCTGGCCGACCGCGATGACCAGCCCTCCTTGGGAATTATCGATGGCGATCGTGCTGCCGGCAAAGGCCTGCAAAGCTTCCAGACACGAAACGGCAGCGGCATCCTGCAGGCCGGTGACCTGCAGCGATTGGGCTGCCGGGTTGGGAATAAAGGGCAGCAGCTCATGCGGCGATTGGGCTGCCGGTGCGCCTTCCTCGGAGCCAGCCAGGAAAGCGGATGCAGTCTTCTGGGCATCGACGCCTCCGGTCAACACCAGGCGCCCTCCAGATGCGACCCAGCCGGACAGAGCCTGGCGCTGGGCGCTGCTCAGCGGGCCGGTGTCGATATTTGCAATGAATAAAATATCCAGGGAGGCCAGGGCGTGGGCGTAACTGGGAATATCCTCCAATTTCAAGAACGCCAAGCGGGTGATGCCGCTGGCGGGGCGCACCTGCGAAAGCAGGTTGAAAGCCGAGGGGGTCTCGGTGAGCACACCGATGAGAAGATCGGCGTCACCTGCCAGGCTGAGCGGCAAGTCGATCTTGGCCAGCGATTTATCGGGACCGGTAACATAATTAACATGCAGCAGAGAAGTATAAGCATGCAGATAGATATATAGGGTCACTTCTTTGCGCGCCGCCGCAGGCAGTTCCAGGGGGTAAGAATAAACCGTTTTATCCGCATCGAACTCGCTAAATTTGATCTCGATCCTGCCGTTCTGATCGGGACCGTTGTTTTCCAGGCGCACGCGAATGGGAATCCAGCGGTTGGCTTTGCTGAAGCCCTCGAAGCCGGCAGTGGCAGAGAGCACAACCTGGTCAGAACTATCTTGGGGATCGGCCGTGGCTTGCGCTCGCACCTGGTATTTTATTGCATCCAATTGATCTTGCGCCGGATACAGCGCAATGTGAAGAGGGAGGACAGCAGCCGCGCCGAACAGTATCGTTAAAGTTGAAATGAGAAGGATGATCCCTTTAAACACGATCGCCTGGCTGGGCATGGATAACTCCTGAGCTTAGCTCCAATAACCTTGGTTAATGATAATCTATTTTTGAGCAATTCGGCGATCAATTTCTACTGGGCGGATCATCGTAAGGCGCCAGCCTTCTGAGCAAGCGTTGCTGGCGGTGTTCAAGTTCGGGCAGCCATTGGGCGCGCTCGTAGACGGGGTAGGACGGGCGCCGCACGATTTCCAGGGCGGCGTTGGTCCACTGCAGCGCCAGGGCATCGTCCTGCAGGATATGCTCGTAACCTTTAGCCAGCTCGACGTGCGCATAGATAAGTTCCTGTCGGGCGGCTTGATGCCACAGCCGGCTGGCTTGCTCGATCTCTCCCCGGCGCTTGTGTAAAAATGACAGGCGTTCGAGCGTATCCCAGTAGTTCGCTTCTGGCTGGTTGCCTGCCAGGCTCTGTTGGTAGAGCTGGATTGCCCGGTCTTCGTCATCCAGGTCTTCGAACAGGCGCGCCAGCGCCGCCAATTCCAGGGCGTTGTTCACTTCTGTTGGGTTTTCCAGCATTTGGGTGGTATGGTTGAGCAGCGAGGCCAGCGAGAGCACATCCATGGCGTTGTGATAAATAACATTCTTCATTGGGCCGGCGTCGCCGCTGCGCAGGTAGTCAAAATACATCTGGGGGATCATCCAGCCGGGCGTATCCTCGCCGGAGCGGTGCAAGCCCAAGATCTGCGCTTCCAGGCTGCCGAGCGTGCGGCTGGGCAGCCTGTCGCGCCACAGGCGACGGGCCAGGTGCAGCAAGTCTACTTGCGCTACGTTCTTGAGCGGGGAGGGCCAGCCCTGCAGCGTGTAGCGCGTGTTCAGCAGCGGCACATCGAAGGATTTCCCATTGAAGGTGACCAAGGCCTGGCAGGATGCCAGGAAGGATTCTAGCGCCTGCAGCAGGGCTGGCTCTTCTGTGGGATCGCGCATGAAGAACTGCGCCAGGGTGAAACCATTGGCATCAAAGCGCCCGGCGCCGACCAGGAAGGCGTATGTACCCGCGCCACCTGCCAGGCCAGTCGTTTCGGTATCCAAGAAAACCAGTCCATCCGGCAGGCAGTCTCGCACCCCGGCTTCTCCGGCCCAGCGAGACAGCACCTGCCGTGAAGCCGTCAGCGACAGCTCCTGAGCGCCGTGGTGGTAATCGGCCGGATAAAATGTCTCAACCAGGTAGGCGGCACCGCTGGCGGTATCCACCAGGCGCCCGGGGACAACCGATTCAATCCCTGCTCGATCTCCGCTTGTGGAGGCGGGATGCATCTCCCCTTGATCTCCCCTGTTGAAAGGGGGAGCCATATTCTTGGCGCCCACGTGGATGCCCATTGATTTCAAGCGTTCAGAAAGAGAAGGCATGGGTTCTATTTTACTCGATTCGAATTTCTCTTTGGCAGTATAATTGGCGGCATTGTGCGGGCGAAGTTTGATTACGGCGCCCGTAGAGAGTGAGGAACTCCAATTGATACATGGTAGAAGAGTAGTGATCACCGGGATGGGTGTGATCTCTCCGGTGGGGTTGGATATACCCACCATGTGGAATAATCTGGTGGAAGGCAAGCCTGGTATTCACCCGATTACGTTGTTCGACAGCCGCGACTTTGATGTGCAGATCGCAGGGGAAGCGCACGGCTTTGACCCGCTCGACTATCTGCCTGCTAAGGAAGCCCGCCGCGCCGACCGCTTTACCCAGTTCGCCCTGGCCGCCCTCGAGCAGGCCCTGGTCCAATCCAGGCTGGTTGTCCAAGCGCATGATCCTTATGCGATCGGCGCCATCCTCGGCTCGGGGGTGGGCGGCATCCAAACCTACACAACCGAGCTGGATGTGCTGCGCGAGAAGGGCCCGCGCCGGGTGAGTCCCTTTTTGATTCCTTCGATTACGGTGGATGTGCCGGCAGTGCAGGTTGCCTTGCGTACCGGCGCCCGCGGCCCGAACCTGGGAGTGGCTTCTGCCTGTGCGACCGGCGCCGATGCCATTGGGCGGGCCTACGATACCATCTGCAGTGGGCAGGCTGCGGCTATGTTTGCCGGCGGGGTAGAAGCCTCCATTACCCCCATCGGCATCGCCGCATTTGACCGCATGCGGGCGCTCTCTCACCGTAACGCAGACCCGGCCGCGGCTTCGCGGCCTTTCGACCGCCAGCGCGACGGGTTTGTGATGGCCGAAGGCGGGGCAGTGCTGGTGCTGGAAGAATTGGGTTTTGCCTTGCGGCGCGGCGCAGAACCGTTGGCCGAGCTGGTATCTTACGCTGCCACTTCAGACGCCGTGCACATGACCTCCCCCGATGCTGAAGGTGTGGGCGCTGGGCATTGTATATCGCTGGCGCTGGAGCGCGCCCATCTGCAGCCGCAAGATGTCTCATACATCAATGCCCATGGAACTGCCACTCCCTCGGGCGACCCAGCCGAGACGCGCGCCCTGCGGCAGGCCCTGGGTGCGTATGCCGGGCAGGTTCAGATCAGTTCGACCAAATCCATGACCGGGCATTTATTAGGCGGAGCGGGCGCATTGGAAGCGGTGATTTGCATCCAGGCGCTGCGCAGGGGCATGATCCCGCCCACGATCAACCTGGATGAGCCCGATCCGGCCTGCGACCTGGATTACATTCCCAAGACGGCGCGTGTGCTGCCGGTCATCGCACCGGCGGTAGCCTTATCCAACTCGTTCGGTTTTGGCGGCCACAATATCACCCTGGTTTTCCGCGCTTGCGCTGGGTCGATGGATTGGAATGAGCGAGGATGAACCGACAGCGGATCATTGCAATCATCGAGGCAATCTGCGCGGTCGTCATCTGGGGTGCAACGTTCGTGGCTACCAAGGTAGCGATCAGCTATGTATCTCCCAACACGGTGGTATGGCTGCGTTTTGCCATGGGCGTGGCGATCTTGGGCGGGGCGACGCTGGCCAGGAAACAATTTCGCCTGCCGACCTGGAAAGATGCCGGTTACTTTGCCCTGGTGGGATTTATCGGTATCACCTTTCACCAATGGCTGCAATCGACCGGCCTGCTCACTTCGCAGGCCACCACTACTTCCTGGATCGTGGCAACTACGCCGATCTTCATGGCTTTGTTCGGCTGGCTGTTCCTCAAGGAGAAACTTGACCGTTGGCAGATGGCGGGAGTCGTTTTGGCTGCCCTGGGCGTGCTGCTGGTGGTCAGCAAAGGCGACCTGCGGGCGTTGTCGAGCGGCCGTTTTGGTTCGGTGGGCGACATCCTGATCTTGATTAGTGCACCCAATTGGGCTGTCTTTTCGATCCTTTCTCGCAGCGGCTTAAAGCGCTTTCCTTCTTCGCTGATGATGTTTTACGTGATGCTCTTTGGCTGGCTGTTTACCAGTGTGCTGTTTGTGGCCAATGCCGGGGTAAGAGAGATCGGCAGCCTGCCTTTGCCCGGCTGGATCGCCGTTCTGGTACTGGGAGTCTTTGGTTCGGGCCTGTCGTACGTCTTTTGGTATGACGCGCTGCAAGCGCTGCCGGTCGCCCAGGCTGGAGCGTTCGTATATATGGAGCCCTTCGTCACCGTGATCGTAGCGGCGCTGGTCTTGTCAGAGCCGCTGCTGGTGGTCTCCCTGGCCGGCGGCGGGTTGATCCTGGCGGGGGTGTGGTTGGTGAACCGGGTAAAATGACTGGTCAATAAATCTTGACAATTTTGGTAGATAATTATAGAATAGGGCTCATGGAAATTCATTCGAAAACCTGGGTTATGCGAGTGCGAACTTGCTTGTGTCTGAGGCGGGCGCTGTGAGCCTGCCTGGTTGACGGACACACCTGGTTTTCTAGCGACCAACTACCAATCGGCGACTGACAGATAGCCCGCACTTCCTCTGGAAGCAAGCAGCCTGTTTGTCGCTTTTTGTTTAAGCGAACATGGCCTGGTGGTTGGTCGTTGTGCGTTAAGATTATTAAAGAATTTGGAGTATAAAATGAAAATAGCACAGAACGTAACTGAATTGATCGGCAACACCCCGCTGGTGCGCCTGAATCGGATCACGGAAGGCAGCCTGGCCCAGGTGGCGGCCAAGCTGGAATTTTTTAACCCGGCCCACAGCGTCAAGGATCGCATCGGCGCAGCAATGATCGAGGCGGCTGAGCAGGACGGCAAGATCGGGTCGGACACGATCATTTTGGAGCCGACCAGCGGCAATACCGGCATTGCCCTGGCAATGGTCTGTGCGGCGCGGGGCTACCGGTGCGCCTTGATCATGCCCGACACGATGAGCAAAGAACGGCGCATCCTGCTGCGCGCCTACGGTGCAGAATTGATCCTGACGCCGGGCAGCGAAGGCATGGCCGGCGCTATTCGTAAGGCCGAAGAGATGGCTGCCGCCGACGCGCGCTACTTCATCCCGCAGCAGTTCGAGAACCCTGCCAATCCAGAGGTCCACCGCCGCACCACCGCTGAAGAGATCTGGCGCGATACCGACGGCCAGGTTGATATCCTGGTGGCCGGGGTGGGGACGGGCGGCACGATTACCGGCACGGGCGAGGTGTTGAAAAGCCACAAGCCTTCTCTGCAGGTGATCGCCGTTGAGCCAGATGCATCGCCGGTGTTGTCCGGCGGGCAAAAAGGCGCCCATCCCATCCAGGGGATCGGTGCCGGTTTTACGCCGCTGGTGTTGAACACCAAGGTCTACGATGAGATCGTGCGTGTCAAGGGTGAAGAGGCTTTCGATACGGCCCGCCGCATGGCGCGCGAAGAAGGGCTGCTGGTCGGCATTTCATCTGGAGCAGCCACCTGGGCTGCGCTGCAGGTCGCCCGGCGGCCGGAAAACGCCGGCAAGCTGGTGGTGGTCATCATTCCCTCGTTCGGTGAGCGCTATCTTTCTACCGCGCTGTATGCTAACCTGGCCGACTGAGTTGATCAATCGTTTTATGTGGGAAGGGACATTATGAACCGAGAATTAAGTCAATCGATATCGAGCGAACCGCGCAAGCCTCGCCTCTCCTGGTGGGGAGTCCTGCAGCGTGACATTCATTCCGTTTTCGACCGCGACCCGGCGGCGCGCAGCACGCTGGAGGTGATCTTATGGTACCCGGGGCTGCATGCCCTGTGGGGATACCGCCTTGCCCATTGGTTCTGGCAGCGCGGCATCAAACTGCTGGGTCGCGGCATTTCGCAGGTTACCCGCAACCTGACTGGCATCGAGATCCATCCCGGTGCGACCATTGGCGCAGGTTTTTTCATCGATCACGGCATGGGGGTGGTGATTGGCGAGACCGCTGAGATCGGGGAAGAGGTGACGCTGTACCACGGGGTGACCCTGGGCGGCACCAGCCTGGCCAAGGGTAAACGCCATCCCACCATCGGTGACCGGGTGGTGATCGGCGCCGGCGCCAAGGTGTTAGGAGCGATCCTGGTGGGCAACGACAGCCGCATCGGCGCCAACGCGGTGGTAGTCAAAGAAGTGCCGCCCAATTCTGTTGTTGTCGGGGTTCCGGGACAGGTGGTGGTGCGCAGTAGGCCGCATCAAAAAAGCGACGCACCCGATCTGAACCACACCACCCTGCCGGATGCGATCGGGCAAACGGTTGCTAGCCTGATGGAGCGTATGGAAGCGATCGAAGCGCGCTTGAATTGTCATGAAGACTCGCCGCCTCACCCTCACACGCCCGAAGACGGCGCCTGGCGGGGTGATGATTTTTCGATCTGAAGTCCTGCCTGCTCTCACCTCAATGCCGCCAGGATGGCCTCCATGGTGCAGGTGGCCACGCCCATCAGGCGGTCGGCGCCTCCGTAGTAAACATAAAGCCTCTCGTCCTTGATGATGTGCCCGCAGCTAAACACCACGTTGGGCACATCGCCCTTGATCTCCCACATTTCGGCCGGCTCAAGGATGGGCTGCGGGCAGCGGGCGATGACTTTGCCGGGATCCTGCCCATCGAGCAAGGCTGCTCCCAGGCGGTAGATGTTGTTGGCATCCACCGCATGGTAGATCATCAACCAGCCTTCAGCGAGACGGGTAGGCGTGCCTGCCAGGCCGATCTTTTTGTGCTCCCACCCGCCGGGGATGGGGCGCATGATCTGTTGGTGATCCTGCCAGCTTTTGAGATCGCTGGAATAGGCCAACCAGATATCTGGCTCGCGCCGGTGCACCAGGCAGTAACGCCCGGCAAACCTGGCGGGGAAGAGGGCCACATCTTTGTTGTCCTCATCGGGCAGCAGGATGCCGAGGCGTTCCCAAGCGATCAGGTTATCGGATACGGCCAGGGCGGCGCGGATGCCGGAAGGCGACCAGGCCGTGTAGGTCATGTAGAGCCTGTCCTCGAGGAGCGTGATGCGGGGATCTTCCACGCCGCGCACTTCCCAGTCAGTCTGCGGGCTGAAAACGGGCTTATCCAGGCGCGACCAATGAAAACCATCCTGGCTGACGGCGTAACCGATGCGGGAGATGTAGTCGCTGCCCTGTGCTCGGTAGAACAGGTGAAATAGACCGTTGTGGTAGATCGCTGCGGCGTTGAAAACGTTCAAGGCTTCCCAGGCCTGCAGCGGGTTGGGTGATAGGATGGGATTGAGCATGGATCGTTTCAGTAACATATGCACGTCTCCTTAGATTTCGAACCTAGTTGAATGCTGCATGTTCGGTGCGGGCGATGATCTCTTCCTGCAAAGCTTCGCTGAGGTTGCAATAGTAATCGCTGTAGCCGGCCACGCGCACGATCAGGTCGCGGTACTGTTCTGGGTGCTGCCGGGCGCGGCGCAGCGTTTCTGCATCGACTACGTTGAATTGGATATGATGTCCATCCAGTTTGAAATAGGTGCGCACCAACTGCACCAGTTTATCTAGGCCATCTTCACCGGCCAGCAGTTGGGGAGTGAACTTTTGATTGAGCAGCGTGCCTCCGGTGCGAGCGTGATCCATCTTCGCCGCCGAGCGCAGCACGGCGGTAGGGCCGCTGCGGTCGGCCCCCTGCACTGGCGAGATGCCTTCGGAAAGCGGCTCCCCGGCCTGGCGCCCGTCGGCAGTGGCGCCGGTGACCGAGCCGAAATACACATGCACCGTGGTGGGCAGCAGGTTGATCTGGTAGTCGCCGCCCTTGGTGTTCTTGCGCCCGTGAACCGCCTCGTAAAAGGCTTCGAAGACCTGGGCCATCAGCAGATCGGCGCGCTCGTCGTCGTTGCCGTAGCGTGGCGTGTGATTCAGCAGACGCAGATGCAGCCGTTCATGCCCCGAGAAATCCGCCTGCAGCGCGGCGAGCAGCTCCTGGAGGCCGAACGTTTTGCCAGCGTACACATGGTGCTGGATGGCCGAAAGTGCGTCTGTGATCGAGCCGAGGCCCACGCCTTGGATGTACGTGGTGTTGTAGCGCGCCCCGCCATCGTGATAATCCTTGCCAGCGGCGATGCAGTCATCGATCAGCAGCGAGAGGAAGGGCGCGGGGAGATGGGCGGCGTACAGGCGCTCGATGACGTTGTTGCCGCGTACTTTGATATCGATGAAATAGTGGAGCTGCTTGTGGAAAGCGGCAAAGAGTTCGTCAAAGGTCTGGAAAGCGAGCGGGTCGCCGGTTGGCAGGCCGATTTGCTTGCCAGTGCGCGGGTCCAGGCCGTTGTGCAGGGTGATCTCGAGCACTTTGGGCAGGTT
>CAZVRZ010000049.1:24761-34935 GCA_964629965.1 uncultured Anaerolineaceae bacterium | reverse complement strand
TTTCTATCCCCAAACATGACACCTCCCGAACATTAAATTCGGGAGGTGTCATGTTACGCCGAGGCGCGCCTGGTGGCGCGTTTTGAGAGCAGTGCCAGCAAGCCGAGCAGCACACCTGCCAGCAGCCCGCCGCACAGGCAGCCGATGGCGCCGCTGCCTAGGCTGCGCTTGAGCGCCACGCCCCAGCCGTACAACCCCGTGTAGGAGTCTTTCCAAAACAACAGCGAGCCGTCCGTGAGGCGCGCAAAGCCGTACTGCTCGATCAATTCGGCGTGGCAGATGCTCACGTAGCGCGACTCGACCGCCACGTCGGGCAGGATGGGCGGGGTGAACATGGTCGCGCCGCAATCCTCGGCGCCGGAGGGCGGGACGACCTCGGCGGCTTCTTGCCAGCCCGCTCCACTGTCGTTCAAATATATGCGCTCATCTGCGGCGCGCACATATAATTGCCAGTTGCCAACGGAGTATTGGCTGGCGTACGCCGCCAGGATGACCTCGGCCCCGCCGGGCGGCGCGACCATGGTCTGCCAGTCGGCAGTGGAGCGATAGGGCCGCTCGAAGCCGCCGATGATACCCACCAGGCAGCCCAGTGCCAGCCCGGTGGTGAGTAGGAGGATGAGGATGATATTTCGTGTAGATGAGCGCATGTGAGGGTGCCTTTCTGGATGTGATGGGATTTCTTAGGGCTGCTCGCCGGCGCAGACTGTGCCCAGGCTGACCTGGTCGAGCAGAAAACTGGTCACCAGGGTACCATCGGTGCTGGCTTCGAAGCTCAGCCGCAGGGTTTGCCCCACCCGGGCAGAGAGATCGGGCAGGGCGGCGGAACGATGCAGCCAGGTGTGTTCGCTCGCCTGGTTGTCCAGGTAATCGAGCTGCTGGATGAGGCCATCGTCGCCATCTCTCAAGCGCACATACAACTTGTCGTAGGCGCCGGTGCTCGCCTCGTCCGTGCGCATCCACAGGTAATACGAGAGATTAGCCCCCGTCATGCCGGGCGTGACCCTGAACCCTTGATAGATCCTCTCGGCAGCGCTATTTCTGCCGCCAAACCAGGCGGCCCAACTGCCGCTGTAGGCCGGCGTGGGCGGGCTGTTGGTGATGATTGGGTAGCCCTGCTGAATTTCCACCCAGCCCAGGCTGCCGCCTTCGAAGCCTCCATTCACCACCAACTGCTGCTGCTCGATACAGGCCGCGTCTTGATTGATCATCAGCGGCAAGAAGGCCACCGTCCGGGTTTGTATATAGGCGATCGGGTGGGTGTAATGCTCCGACTGGGCAGAAGGAAAGAGATCCGGGTGCTGCGGGTGGGTGTAGCCGCGCCCGGGCAGGTAACCGTTGCAGCTCGGATAGTTGGGGTAGATGCTGCTGGCGTCGTAGAAGGAGCGCATCTCGAAGTGCAAATGAGAGTCGTCGTGATAATCGGTGTAACGACCATCGTAATACTGCCGCAGGATGGCGCCGAGCTTTTGCCCGCGAGAAACCTGCTGGTTGACGCTCACCAGGACGCTGTTCGGGTCGAGATGCCCGTACAGCGAGTAGATTTTCTGGCGGCCGTCGGGAGGCAAACTGTGCTCGACGAGCATCACCGCACCGGGGAAATTGTAGCTCAGGTACCTGACCAGGCCATCGCCGACGGCCGTCACCTCGGCCTGCCAGGTGGATTGCCCGTCCAGGCGATACCAATCCACCCCGGCATGGTAGATCGATCCCCAATCGAGTCCAAAGCAGGTGGCGCCTTGCATATCGGGATTGAAAATGCCGTAATCGGAGTTTTCAACCAGCCTGCCATTGTCATAGCGGATACGCGGGCCGTAAGCGACCCCGTCACGATAGCCCAGCGGCAGGCTGAATTCTCGGGCGATGGCCGCCGGCTGGGCCTGGGCGCGCGTCTCTCTGGGATGGCTGCCGAGCAGCACGATGGCGTTCAGCAGCGCAACCAGGATCAGGGAGGCAGCCAACGGGGATGGTTTTGCAGACACAGGGCCCCCGTTCTATTCTGGAGCGGCGAAGCGAAAGCTGTTCAGCACCTGGTAAAAGAGTTCCAGGCTCTCTTTTTCCACGCTGGTTGCAGGCGACGCGTGCACCGGGGCCAGGTACAGCACGCGCTCGTCGTAAGCCGCGATGAGGGTGAACTCGGTGTTGGCCGCCGGGATGACCGCCCTGACGGCTGCCTTGCCCCCGATAGAAACCGGCTGCAGCGAATCCACAAATTCGGCCGAGGCTTGCTGTTGCGAGCTGGCCTCGAAAAGCTGCACCGCCAGGCCGGCGTTCTGCAGGCGCTGCGGGTTGCGTTCCAGGCGTATGCTCATCCCCTGGTAAGATGTGTCGGGCAGTTTGAACTGGATATCGATATTCTTGGCCAGGTCGAGCGGGTTCTGACCGGCGTTGATGAGTGCCTCGGGCGGATAGGCAAAAGAGAATTCCTTGTCCGGATCGACATACATCAGCCAGCCATCTGCGAGCGCCGGCGGGGTGGGGCTGGACGGCGCCGCCTCCAGCGGGGATAGGCCTGGGTTGGCGTGGGAGGGTTGGAAGTTGGCCCTGGCGAACTGGAAGGCGAACAGCAGGCCCACCAGGATGGCCGCCAACGCCAGCGCTTTTGTGATTGTGAACACTTTGGTTCTATGCATCTTTGCCTCGGGGCTTCTTGGGGTCTGGCAACTGCCTGCTTCCAGTTTACTCGCTGCCGGGCGTTCCTGTCAAGCTGCGAGGGTGCCATTTTCTACCGTGGGTGTGATCCGGATTGTTGGGGCGCACGGCAGGCGCCCTCCCGGCCCGAAACGCTTGACAATGTAGGTGAAATGGTATAGAATACTCTATAATGCAGAGTACTCTAAAGGAGTTGACCCATGAACATTTCCCCAAACGAAGCGGAACAGGCGCTGGAGGCCATCCAGAAGATGACGCACAAGACGCGCCAATCGATCGTCGGCAGCGGGGCCTCCATCTCCCTGATCGTCACCGGCGTGATCTGGATGATCGGATTCATGGCCACCCAGTTCCTATCCGGTGAAATCGTGGCGGTCATCTGGATCGCCATCAGCATTGTGGGCAGCCTGCTGGCCGTCATCCAGGGCTGGCTGACGAGCAAGCGCGTGCGCGACCCATCGGCAGCCGCCACGGCAAAGCGCATTGGCCTGGTCTGGCTGCTGCTGGCCGTTTTCGGCCTGGCCGCGGGCGCAGTTGCCTGGCCGTTGGACGGAAAACAACTGACCGTTTTCACCTTCCTGTTTATCATGATCAGTTGGACCACCATGGGCCTGCTGCTTTCGTTTACCCCCGTCTGGCCCGGCCTGGTCATCATCGCCCTGGTGCTGGCCGGCTACTTCTGGCTGCCCGGCCTCTTCTTCCTGTGGGTGGCCATCCTGGGCGGCGGCGGGATGATTGTCCTCGGCCTGTATATCCGGGCAAGGTGGTGAGCCATGGCTGCATTAAACGAAACGATCCACCAACCGGTGCGGCTGCAGATCATGGCGGCGCTGGTGGCCCTGGAACCGGCGGCCGCAGTGGACTTTGGCTACCTGCGCCAACTGCTGCAGGCGACGGATGGCAACCTGGGGGCGCATCTGCGCAAGCTGGAAGAGGCCGGTTATATCGCCGTGAATAAGATCTTTGTTGAACGCAAGCCGCGCACCTTTGTGGCGGCCACCTCGGCCGGGCGCCAGGTGTTCCAAGAGCATGTGGCGGCTTTAGAAGCCATTTTGATCAAGAAGTGAGGCCAGGTATGAACGCTGTAGTACAAGTGGAAGGGCTGCGCAAGGTGTACGGGAAAACCGTGGCCGTGGACGGCATATCGTTTGAGGTGCAGGCCGGCGAGATCTTTGGCATGGTCGGCCCCAACGGCGCCGGTAAGACCACCACCATCGAATGCCTGGAAGGGCTGCGCAAACCGGATGGCGGCACGATCCGCGTGCTGGGGCTGGACCCGCAGCACGCTGGGAATATCCTGCGCGAGCGCACGGGGATGCAGCTTCAGCAGTCGAACCTGCCGGATCGCATGTGCGTGTGGGAGGCGCTGGATCTGTACAGCACCTTCTACCCCCAGACGGTTGATTGGGAAGAGCTGCTGGTGCAGTTGGGGCTGGAGGAGAAGCGCAACACGGCCTTCTCCAAGCTTTCGGGCGGGCAGAAACAGCGCCTGTTCATCGCCCTGGCGCTGCTGCCAGACCCGCAGTTGGTGTTTTTGGACGAGCTGACCACCGGCCTGGACCCGCAGGCGCGGCGCGCCATCTGGGCCCTGGTGCGCGATCTGCGCACCAAGGGCAAGTCGGTGCTGCTGACGACGCACTATATGGAGGAGGCCGAGCGCCTGTGCGACCGGACGGCCATCCTGGACCACGGGCAGATCGTGGCGCTGGATACCCCGGCGGCCTTGATCCAGCGGCTGGGGGCCGAAGAGCGCGTGGTGTTCACCCTGGACGGGGCCCTGCCGCCAGGCTTTGAGCAAGCCCTGTCCGGCCAGGCGCGGGTGGAAGTGGATGGAGAGCGGGTGACCGTTCACGGAAAGGGCCCGCGCCAGGCGCCGCTGGTGAGCGAGGTGGTCAACCTGCTGGCTGATCGCAAATTGGGATACCATGATCTGCATACCGAGCAGCCTGACATGGAAGATGTATTCATGAGCCTGACCGGCCGTAAGATGAGGGAGTGAGGTGCGAGATGAGAAGCGGTAACACGATGCGCTGTTTGTTGAAAATGACCTGGATGGAAGCCAAGCTGTTCCTGCGCGAGCCGGTGAGCGCCTTTTTCACCCTGGTGTTCCCGCTGATGATGCTGTTGATTTTTGGCAGCATCTACGCCAGCGGAGGAACGCCGGAGCCGGTGGGGGCGGCGGCGATCGGCATGTTGATCCCGGCCTTTACCGCCATGACCATTGGCATGATCGGGCTGATGCCCATTACCATCACCCTGGCAACCTACCGGGAGAATGGGATTTTGCGCCGCCTGCGCACCACGCCGGTCAGCTCGCTGGTGGTGATGCTGGCGCAGGTGTTGGTGGTGTTCACCATGACCACCCTGGGCATGCTGCTGCTGGTTGCGGCGGGGATGCTGCTGTATCACGTGCGTTTTGAGGGCAACGTCCTGCATTGGCTGGCGGGGTTCACCCTGAGCAGCCTGGGTTTCTTTGGGATCGGGTTCATTTTGGGCGGCGTCATGCCCACGGCGCGCACGGCGCAGGTGGCGGCCATGGTGCTGCTCTACCCGATGTTGATCCTTTCGGGGGCGGCCTGGCCGCGCGAGCTGATGCCCGCCAACATGCAGAAGATCTCTGCCTTCCTGCCGCTGACCTACGTGGTGAACCTGCTGCGCGGCATGTGGACCGGCGAGGCGTGGGGGCAGCACCTGTTGGATGTGGTTGTGCTGGTGGTGCTGCTGGCCTTGGGCATCATCGTGTCGGTGAAGACCTTCAAGTGGGAGTAGGGGGTTGAGGGGGCGCCAATTTCTGGGCGGGCGCCATCCGTCCTTACGCTCGCGAGTCGGGGCGGGTCTCAGACCTGCCCTTACGCGCGTGAGTCGGGGCGGGTCTCGGTCCCGTCCGTACGTCTCACCTGTGCTATACTGGTAGCAGGTTCGCGCGCTCTTCGGCCTGACCAGCAAACATGCGGTCAAACAACTTCTCGATCTGAACGGTCAAGCGTGTTTCCTGCGTACTCAATTGCTCGATATAGTGTGCTCCACCGGCATAAAACACCACTCGATTGAAAGGTTGTTCCTTGCCGTCATGATTTTCCGGTAGACCCATTCTGCGGTTAATCCGGTTTTCAATGAAACGCGCAAAGCCTTCTTTCCATTCTTGCCAGAGCATGTATTCATAATCTTGCTCTTTGAGAATACTTCTGACCTGCCGGCGGATGGTTTCGATTTCTGGGAGGGCGTGTTTGCTCAGAAATGATTGGTAAAGCTGCACAAAGTCAGAGGCTGCGTAGGGAAAGGGGTGATTCAGTTCCCACATGTAATCATGGTCGGCTTGCGCCTGGCGGGCAACTCCCAGTTTTTGCTTGAGTTTCTGCTCACAGCTTTCCGCCTGTTGGCAGTGAATGAACTCATGAAAGATGGTGACATAGCCATCCAGCCCAGCGAATACATCGTCTGTGACCACGCAAGCCGCACGGTTATGATAGCATTCCAATTGAAAGGCAGCTCGAACGCCCCGGGGAATGGGCATGGGGGTAGCCACTTTTTTGACAAAGGTATACTCTCGACAATTCGGTTCGGTATCGTAGATCAGAAAATGATCGTTTTCGACAATGGCAATTGGAAACAGTTTTTCCAAGAATGGATGGATATCTTGGATGATCTCTTGAACTGCGAATATCTTTTGAAGTTGGTTTGAATGATTTGAGGTCATAATCAATCCTGCTGGTACTGATTATACGATCCTTTGATTTTTCAGGCAATTCCTGGGAGCGGCCGAACTGTACTACCCCCGCGGGTGGTCATCGTCTATGGTATTATCAAGTTGAACGGAGAGGAGGATGGATATGAAAGCAAGCGAATGGAGCCAATATTGCGCCAAGCTGGTCAACACCCGGGCCTATCAGCAGTACCAGATAGCGAACGTCGAGAGGCTGGCGGAGCGCCACAAGGTGCTGCTCCCGGCCATGCTGCAGGTTGAGGCCGGCCAGGAGCGCACGCTGCAGGCGCTGCTCGAGAAGTTGGCCGGGCACGCCGGGCTGCTCCAGGCGCTCACTGAGGCCGCTGCGGAATTAGAGAACCGGCGGCTGGGCACGCTCGTGCTGGTGCCATCCGGCTCGACGGAGTACGAAGGGGCCAGCGACCTGGCGTTTTGGGGTATCGAAGCGCTCGAAAGCGACAACGCCGATATCGGCCTGTTCCGCGAATCGGAGTGGGCCCGTGAGCGGAAAAGAAAACGCCAGGAGAAAACCAACTCCAAAATGGATGAATAAAGGAGGTTTTATGCCAGACAAAAAACCTGAACGAGTGATCTTACCGAAGGATATCACCAAGGAAGAGGCCAAAAAACTGCTCTGGGAGTGGGTGCAGCAGAAGCAGAAGGAAGCCGCGCAATCCCAAGAGAAACCAGAAGGCCAGGCGGGTGAAAAAGACGATGAACACCAGGAACGATCCGATCAGGCTTGACGAGCTGCCCGTGAAGCACCTGGCGCCGGACGAGCAGTTTTCATGAGGTTTATCCCCGGTTGAATCGGTTCGGCGGGACAGCAGGGTGGAGTTGCCGCCCGCCCTTTGCCAGCCAGGCAATCCCAAAGGCGAAAGCGATGAAAATGAGTACCCGGCGGGTATCGATCTTTTTCTCTGCAGATTATTTTAAGAGCAGACTTGACTTTTAACTCCTTGGATTGTATAACTTTATTAGTCTAGTCAGACTAGTCCGAAAGGAGTACGAGATGAATAATGTTTGGCAGCTTCAAGAGGCGAAAAGCAAGCTCAGTGAAGTGATTGAGCAGGCCCTGGCGAATGGCATTCAGATCGTCACACGACGCGGAAAAAATACCGTGGTCATTGTGTCATTTGACGAGTACCAACGCTTAACCAAGCAAACCGGCAGCCTGGCGCAGTTTCTACTGGCATCTCCCCTGCCAGGATCCGGTCTCGCCATTGAGCGTGACCAGAGCAAACCGCGCAGCATCGAGATTGAACCATGAACTATCTGCTAGATACATGCGTTCTTTCAGAATTTACCCGCCGCCAGCCAAATCAGAACGTGATTGATTGGATCGATGCGGTTGATGAAGAACAATTGTTCATCAGCGTGATATCGGTGGGCGAAATTCAACGCGGCATTGAGCGCCTGCCTGATTCTCATCGTAAAACTGAACTGCTGGTTTGGATGAATAACGAGTTTCTCCCAAGGTTCGCAGCGCGCATGATCGTCATTGACGCCCCCACTATGTTTATGTGGGGTTCACTGACCGCACGTTTGGAAACTGCCGGCCAGCCGATGAGGGTTATGGATTCGCTCATCACTGCCAGTGCCCTGCAAAACAACTTGATCGTGGCCACCCGCAACGTTGCCGATTTTCTGCCCAGTGGAGTGCAGGTGATCAATCCGTGGCAGTAAACGTGCGTATGGAAATCGATCACCTCGCAGTCCACCAAATTTGCGCCGGGCACCAGATCGTAATCAATGATTTAAGATCCACCACCGGCAGCTTTGGTAAAAAGATATTTTTCATCAACCACGAACTGCTCTTGCGCGTCTCAAAAAGATCCATGGCGCTGGAACAAGAGAAGTTCAGACGGGTGGCCGGCCTCGATCACGTGCCGAAGATGGTCCACACCGGCACACTCGAGCGCGCAGCCGGGCCCCTTTACTATACCCTCCTGACGATGCTGCCGGGCGCCGATCTCGAAAGCGCCTTTCCAGAGACCACGCCGGCGCAGCAAAAGCAGCTTGGCGAGGACCTGGCAGGGTTTTTGGATCGCCTGCAGGGTATGGGCGGTACGCAGTATGCCATTGGCGTATATGTGCCGGCGCTTGCGGGCTTCTGCGGAACCTGGCGCGCCGGCCATCAGGAATATTGGGAGCTGCTCCGGCAGGGTTGCGAGAAATTGCCCCTGCAGCCGGGCAGCCGCCATGTTTTCGACCGGGCATTCCGGTTCCTGCAGGCCTGCGGGGCGGCGTTGGATTTTCAATCTGGGCCGAAACTTTTGCACAACGATCTACATCCCAGGAATATCCTGCTCGATCGGGGGAAATTTTCGGGGGTGATCGATTGGGAATGTTCGCAGTACGGTGAAGCGGATTTCGAGTTGTGCCATTTCATCCACTGGTGCCTATATCCACCCAAACCCGGCCAGGATCTGAGAACGATTCTGCGGGCTTTGTGGGCGGCTGCGCCCCAATGCACCCGGGTTCCCGCTCTTGCCCGGCGCTTGACCATCTATCAAATTGAACATGAACTGCAGCAGCTCATCTGGAGCGCCGGCCAGGCGGAATCGTGGAGAGTTCCGCGCCTTGAAGGCTGGATGAGGCGGGATGTAAAGGATTTGTTGGCAGAAATCGGAGGGTAGAAGGCGAACAGGTTGGCGTTAGCCTTTATTTCTTCTTTCGATTTTTCTTGCGCGACTGCTTGGACTGTTTTCGCCGGGTCTTTTCTTTCTTCTCTGCCGCGCGGCGAGGTTTCGGCGCCGGTTGAGGTGCTCTTCCCCTACTTACCGGTGACAGCAAGGGTTCGAAGGGGGGGCGGCGAGCGGGCGTTTGGCGTTCGGACAGCAAGCCCATCGCCACCTGGACATCCTCATAATCGCCTATGATCGTATCGTCCACCCGGTCGGCTGCATATGCCTGCTCGATCAGGGCAATGTGCTCAACCGCTTCCAGCGTCACCAGGTTGGCGATGATGAACCCATTCACGGTCTCATCGTTTTGCTGATAATCTTTCAAAGCGGCAGCGATCCCCTGGATGCATTCCTGGCGCGTTTCGGGGCGGCGCTTTGCCATCATTTCCAGGCTTTCTCCGGCTGTGATGCGCTCGTAGACCGAATGGCCCTGATCGGCCAGGTAAGCGCTGAGCGGCTCAATCGCCGCCGGGCCGAGGGTGGCGAACACATCGGGCGCCTCTTGGCCCAACCAGTCATCATCCATCACTTCGACCTGTTCCAGCAGGTCGAGCAAAGCTGGAATGGCCTCCACGGCCTGGAGCTGGGCTAACGCCCGCCAGGCATGGATTTGGGCGTAATATACCGTTGACTCGGTTACTGCCTCGAGTTCTTCGGGAGCATCTTCCCAGCGCAGGTCGCGATCGCTGACCAGGCAGATCAGCTCGGGGATATCTGCCGGCGACAGCCCGTATTGCCCCACGTAATCCGGCCAGGGATCTTCTGGCTCCCCGATGGTTAGCAATTGGTAGATAGGATCGTGATAAGGTTGTTTGCTCATTTAATTTTCCTGGTTGAAACGGTTCGGCGGGGCAGCGGGATGGAACTGGTCTGCTTCCCATTTCCGGGGGTTGGCGTCGATATAATTCCAGATGGCCCGGAATTCATTCTCGTTGCGAATAATATGGTCATAATAATTGCGCTGCCAGACGGCGGTTAAATCCAATTCGCGCCGGGCGCGGCTCGTGACGGATGATTTGAACCCGGCAATAAATGCGCCCAATGATTTGGGTATGATCTGTTGGGGCGCACGGCGTGCGCCCTCTTCTTCTTGGATAGGGCGTGCGCCCTCTTCGACGCCATCGCCATTTTCAGG
>CAZVRZ010000049.1:10586-24751 GCA_964629965.1 uncultured Anaerolineaceae bacterium | reverse complement strand
GCCCGCTACCGTGGGTATGATCCGGACGATGGCGTGCATATGGTTGGGCATGATGATGAATTCATCATGGTGCAATATGATTTCTTTGCGGATGCCGATGGATCGCTGCCATTCATCTTGCACAATCTGTCCCAATGGGGATAATTGCACGCTGCCCGCCGCCACCCTGCCAAAAATCTCGTCGCGCCGCCAGGTTACCAGGGTCACAAAATAGGCCCCGGCCTGGGTGTAATCATATCCTTTCAGACGGATGGATCGACGGTGGTGTTTTTCGGGGTCGTAGTAGGGCATGGTTAGGTTGCGCTGGGGGTGAGGTTTCGTTTATTATACGGGATATTTGTAGAGACGCAACATTTTGCGTCTCAACGGGACGGGTTGCCATGCGGCCCATGGGGGGGTATAATCGGGGCGTTGGGGGTGGGGGCGGGTCTCAGACCCGCCCGTACGAGACCCGCCCGTACAAGTCCCGCCCGTACGATATGTCAGGCTCCGGGGAATCCCGTTTCCGTTGACAGCCGCGTTATTTTGAGAAGGCGCCCACCGTGGTGCGCCGGTCATACGCTGCCTGGATCGGAAAAAGGAGCCGAAGATGAACGAAAAAGAAAACCCCACGACTGAACCTGTGATCGAAAAATGGATCAAGTACTTCTCTCTGCTGGCCATGGTGCTGGACGAGGAGCCGCTGGTGCTGACCATCTACCTGGCCGAGGAGATCATCGCCGAGTATGGCAGCTTCATCCATGCCCACGAGGCGCTCAATATGATCGCCGGGGCCAACCTGGGCATGGAGAAGGAGCTCCGCGAGCTGGTGGAAGACGAGCTGACTACCCGCTGGTGGCCTAAGAATGGGGGTGATGTCGATAGCGATATGTCGGTGGGCTTCGGCAACCTGGGGCTGGAATGACGGCAGGACAGAATCCCTCCTGACCTAGGGGGGATTCGAGGCTGGATCAACCGTCACCACGAACCACACGCCCCCCTCAGTCCCCCCATTTTCACCGGTGAAAATGGGGGGGAAGCCCATAGGGCGAGACGGAGAAATTCAGATCATGGCTTCTCTTGAAATATGGTATAAATATTTTATGAAAATCACATCCAAACGCTCTCTTCTTTCTACCGACTTACTGATCGCTGGCTTGCTGGCGAGCATTCTCGTGATTGCTTTGCTGCAGGCAGAGCAAACATTCATCGTTCGGGCCCAGCCCGCCTATGACTGTGCCACTGTCAGTGAAATTCCTCAGGCTGAATGTGAAGCCCTGGTAGCCTTGTACAATGCAACTGGCGGCGAGCAGTGGACTTCAAAGACTGACTGGCTCACCACCAACACCCCTTGCACCTGGTTTGGTGTCCAGTGCTCGGGGGGCCATGTTGAAGGTTTAGAAATCTATGCAAACAATTTAACTGGTGCTGTTCCAGCAGAAATAGCTCAGTTGAGCAACCTGAAGAAGTGTTGGCTCAGCCGAAACAAGTTGACCAGCCTGCCGCCGCAGATTGGTAACCTCATTGCCTTAGAAAGCTTTGACATATCTGGCAATCAACTGTCTGTGCTTCCCCCAGAAATCGGCAGCCTGAGTGCTTTACAGAGTCTCGTCATCGATAATAACAAGTTGACCAGCTTGCCACCCCAAATCGGTGGTCTCCAGGCATTAAGAACGCTCTTTTCGTACTCGAATCAACTGGCCGGGCTCCCCTCAGAAATCGGCAGCTTGAGCGCTTTACAGGAGTTATATCTTTCCGGTAACAAGTTGACCAGCCTGCCGCCCCAAATTGGCAACCTCCAGACCTTAAGAGTGCTTTGGCTAGACGGTAATCAACTGGCTTCGCTTCCATCAGAAATTGGCGGGCTGAGCAATCTTTACTGGTTAAACCTGGACAATAACTTGTTGTCCAACCTGCCACAGGAGATTGGTAATCTGAACGCCCTGCAATCATTGGGTCTAAACAGGAACCAATTGACCCGCCTGCCGCCGGATATTAACAAGCTGAGCGGGCTGCAAACCCTGTACCTGGCCCGCAATCAATTGGCCAACCTGCCAGATATCAGCAGCCTGGCTAATCTATATGAGCTTCGCGTGAACAATAACCCCTTGGGCGGCGCGCTGCCCAACTTTCTCGCCGGTTTAACCAAGCTGGATACTTTTACCTTTTATAAAACCCAATGGTGTGTGCCAAGCGCTGGCTCGGTGGCCGACTGGTATAAAAACGTGGTTTATGTCCAGGGTACCGGCCTGGTCTGTGCCCAGGAAACGGGTAAAATCAGCGGCCAGGTCAGCCGTCCTGACCTGGCTCCAGCACCCGGCATCCGGGTGTTCTTATACCGGCTTTTAGGAAATCCCTGGCACCCCTGGGATAAAGAATGGCTGCCTCTGGCAAACACTCTCACCAATCCAGACGGCAGCTACCAGTTCGATGAGTTGGGAGAGGGGGTTGAATACGGCGTGCATTTCGTAGATCCAACCCAGCAATATGCTCCTCAATACTATGACAACACGCCTGCCATCTCACAGGCAGCCGCGGTGACCACCACGCTGGGTAATACCCGAGCAGGGATCAATGCCACGTTGGTAAATCCGCAACCACCTGTTGCCTTGGTAGAGGCCAAGATGGGCAGCGTTACATACAACCCAGATGGCAGCGCCAATACCAACGTGTTCAGGGGGCAGGCCACCGATGTTCAAATCACCCTGACCATCACTTGCACCGGCAGCGTTGTTCCGGTGGATGTAAACCTGATCCTTACTCCTCCTGGTACGGCTTATCCCATGAGTTCACTGGGCAATGATGAATATCGAGGCGTCATCCCGGCTGCTGATGTTACCGGGAGTGCAGAAATTACCAGCGCTTATACCTGCAATAGCGAGCCAAGTGATAAAACCATCAGCTACCTGACCCTGCATGACCCCAGCGGCATCATCACCGATGCCAGCAGCGGAGAGCCGGTGGTGGGGGCCACGGTGAAGCTCTTTTATGTGCCCGATTGGATAGTGCGCAGCGGCCCGACCGATACCCGCCCCGATACGTGTGAATCCAACAATTCGAAGGCTGCGGGCGTTCCCTGGAGTCAGCCGGCGCCTACGGATTTGGGCATCATTGCCAACGCAGAGGTCACGCTGATCGCGCCGCTGACTGCTTACCAAAAGACGAATGCTTTAGGCTACTACGGTTGGGATGTCTCGGAGGGCTGCTGGTATGTGGAGGTGCAAGCCAGCGGGTATGCGCCTCGGGTAAGCCCGGTGGTGGGTGTGCCGCCCGCAGTGACCGATCTGCATTTGACATTAACGCCCGGAATAAGCGTTTATCTTCCCCTGACCATGCGTTGAGAGAAACCATAGCTGTAATGGAGGCGATCCATGATTTGCCCAAGTTGTAATATTGAGACGAGGATCCAGGAAGTAAGAACAGAATACGTGTATCCCAATCTATTTTGGGGCATGCCAACTTTCTGGGGATTTATGAGCCCGGCAGTAGCAAAATTTGTGACCGTGTGCATTGCCGTGCTGGGGGTCGCTATGGGGGTCGTGGGAATATGGAAACTGAGAGACGGCTCGCTGGCTGTAGCCATCGCTCCGCTGTTGATATTTGCCTTAACGGTCTATGTGGTCATCGTGGGCGTTATTTCGCTTGGAAAATACCACATCAAAAAGCATTACAGATGTTTGTCGTGCCATCTTGATTGGTACGAAGTTGACGGCAAGGAGTAACTAAGCAGCCTCCTGCTTCGGCGGCCGGTGAAATCAACCCAGAGGCCAAAACATGGACATCAAGCTGAGCAGCAAGAAAGGCTCGTTGGAAAGATCCAGGTCGCTGGTTTTCTTGAGGATGTAGACATCGTTGACCGAGAAATCGGTTTCCTGCAGCACCAACACTTTTTGCTCGTTGATCCTCAATTCATAGCGCAGCGGCCAGATCAGGTACAGGAACGCGTCCAGCGCTCCGCCCGAAACCAGGGTGAACAGGCACGAACGCCGCCAACCGTTCTTCAGCTCGATGGAGCCTTGCGGGCTGCCGTAGGCATCCAGGATCTTCCAATCACAATACTCGTCTCTCACCACGCTGCCCAGGGGCGCTCCATCTGCATTGCTCAGTAAAAACTGCGCCGTTTCCTCCAGTTCCTGATATTGGATCTGGTAGATACGCTGGCTCGACTGTTCATCGCGGTACACCCAGTATGGCTTGTTACCCTCCAAGGTGGCATCGTCTAACGATTGGCGAAATAACACGGCTTCTTTATCATGGTCGATGACGCGGATCGAGCCCGAGTATTCGTCAGCTAAATCGACGCGAAACTTAAGGGGATAACTGTACATGGATATTCTCCTTTGTGATGAGTGCGTATGAACACAATATCTAAAAATTATATGCGATATTCCATCGGAGGGATGGCAATCCGTGCTATACTCAATATGAAAAAGTAAAGTGACGAAAGGTGATCGATGCGCGATGATCTGACGATTGCGGAGTTGGAAAGCAGGATGCGCCCGGGGGCTTTTTCGCAGTTGGGCTTTTTGGGGTCCACGGAGTCGCTGGAGCAGGCGCTGACGGATGACGGCCGGGCGCTGGCCGGGCTGGGCTTGACGCCGGAACAGGCGGCGCTGGCCATCGAGCGCATTTTGCAGGCGGCCTTCGAGCAGAAGAAGGCTCTGCTGAAGAGCAAAGAGCGCCGGGATTTGTACCGCGACGAGGGGGAGCGCTCTGTGCTGCAGGGCTATCCGCGGCGCGCAGTGCAGATTTCGCCGGATGATTTGCCTTCGACAAATATCGGTTACCTGGTGGAGGGTAAATTCCAGGTTTTCATCGCCCAGTACCGCGGCTTTCAGGAGTGTCCCTGGGATTGCCAGAACGAATACAGCGGCAGTTACGATTTTGCCATCTTGAACCGCGCTTCGGGCGAGTTCTTCGGCGGGCCGGGGTTGATCGTGCACCTGATCCGCCGGCACCATTTCTTCGAAGGTTTGCAAAGCCCTTACCGGGTGGACCCGGCCAGGGTAATGAGGGTGATCTATGAGTGATGCGGTCAAAGAGTTTTATCGCAACCTGCCGTGCCTGGAAACGGAGCGGCTGGTGCTGCGGCAGGCTGCGGCGCGGGATGTGGACGATATCTATGCCTATTCCTCGGACAAGGAGGCCACCTGTTACCTGCGCTGGGGGCCGCACCGCAAGCTGCAAGATACCCAGGATTATCTCCAGGAGGTGCTGGAGGAGTATCGCGACGGGCGAGATGGCTGCTGGGTGATCGAGTTGAAGCAAAGCCGGGCGGTCATCGGGCAGATCCACCTGATGGCGATCAACCTGGAAAACGGCAAGGCCGAGGTGTGCTTTTTGCTGGGCCGGCCTTATTGGTACAGGGGTTTGATGACGGAGGCGCTGCGGGCGGTGTTGGAGTGTTCTTTTGAGACCTTGGGCCTGAACCGGGTGGAGGCCTGGTGTCTCTGCGAGAACCGCGCCGGGCAGCGCGTGTTGGAGAAGGCGGGTATGACCAAGGAAGGCGAGCTGCGCCAGTACCTGCGCCAGAAGGGCGCCCTGGTGGATTTTTGCGTCTACGCCATCCTGCGGAATGAGTTCTTGGGTTAGTGCGGCCTCTGCCGCCCGGAGATTGGTGCCAGCATGAACATACCGCCAAATGCGTTGAGGGCACTGATCGCCTCGGAACACGGCTTGATCATAGTGTGGAGGTGAGGTATGGAACGTTTTTTGCCGCCCGCTGAGTACCACGCCCGCCGCTTGAAGTACGCTCCCCTGGAAAAGGCGGCCGGGCTGGCCTTGCAAGGCTGCGGCATCGACGATGCCCGCCTGGCGTTCATTTCGGACACGGGCAACGTGATCTACCGCGCCGACACGCCCCAGGAGGCGTACAGCGTGCGGGTCTATCGCCAACGGCTGCACAGCGAGGCCGAGATCTACGGCGAGCTGTCGTGGCTGCTGGACTTGCGCCGGCGCAGCGAGGTGAGCGTACCGCTGCCGCAGCGGGCCGCCACGGGGCAGTACGTCCAGGAGGTGGGCGCTGGGCCGGAGGGGGCCGAGGGAGAGGTCTACCAGGTGGTGGTCTTTCACTGGCTGCCGGGCAGGGTGGTGGGTGAGCACCTGGATACGAAGATCGCCTGGCGCATGGGCCAGGCCATGGCCGACCTGCACGCGCACGCCATGGATTTCCACCTGCCGCAGGGTTATTACCGCCCGGATAGCGATTGGCCGGGCATGGGGCGCTTGCGGGCGGAGCTGCCGGCGGAGATGGCGGCGCGCATCGAGGGCATGCTAGATGAAGACGAGTTGGCCTTGTGCGATGAGGCGGCTGCCCGCTGTGCGGCGGCTATCCAGGCGGTGGACACCCGGCGCGACTTTGGCTTGATCCACAGCGACCTGCTGCCCAAGAACTGCTTGTACGACCGCGGCCGGCTGGGGGTGATCGATTTCGAGGACTGCCAGTTTGCGCCGTTCACCTGCGACCTGGCGATCACGCTCAGCAGTTTCGATAAGTATCCCGAGCAAGAGGCGCTGGAGAAGGCTTTCCTGCGCGGCTACGCCGAGCGGCGCGCCATTCCCTTTTATTACGCCGGGGAGGTGGAGGCCTTTGTGGTCGAGCGCAAGCTGCGCCTGATCCGTTGGGCGGCTACCTGGCCGGACGTGGATCACTTTTCTTTTGGGCGGCAGATGGTGCAAAGTTCGCTGGAGCGCTGCCGGAAGTACGTGGGTAAAAGTTAAGTCAAAGCAGTGTACAATATGGCCGAGATGAAGTACCTGGATTTTGATCTGTTGGTGGAGCGTTCCGGGCGAAAATACCGGGCGCTGCTGCACGCGCCGGCGGGAGATGCCGAAGGTTATTTCCAACTCCCGTTCAGCGATAAAGATCTTGAGATCTTTCGCTTGCGCGTTGGGCAGCCGCGCAAGGGGGTGCGGCGTGTCAATTCGCCGGAGATGGCGCTGGTGCAGGATTACGGCAGCAAGCTGTTCAAGGCCGTTTTCAATGATGAGCTCTATCCCTGCTTTCGCAGCAGTTATGACCAGGCGCGTAGCCAGGGGAAAGGTTTGCGCCTGCGGCTGCGGGTGAAAGATGGGCGCCTGGGTGGGCTGCCCTGGGAGTATCTGTTCAGCCCGCAGCTCAACCGTTTCCTTTCGCTGGGGGTCGATACGCCGGTGGTGCGTTACCTGGAGCTGCCCCAGCCGGCGCCGGCGCTGGACCTTTCGCTGCCGCTGCGCGTGCTGGCGGTGATCGCCGGGCCGCGCGACCTCCAGCCGTTGGATACGGAGGGCGAGTGGCAGCGGCTGAACCAGGCGTTGGGCGACCTGGCGGAGCGCGCCATGGTGCAGGTGGAAAAGCTCGCCACGCCCACGCTGACGGATTTGAACCGCCAGTTGGCTCACCATGGACCCTACCACATCTTGCATTTTATCGGGCACGGCGCCTTCAGCGAGGATGCTCAGGATGGGCTGCTGATATTCGAGAACGAGCTTAGAACCAGCCAGCCGGTCAATGGGATGCGCCTGGGCGCCATTTTGCACAACCACCCCACGCTGCGCCTGGCAGTGCTGAACGCCTGCGAAGGAGCGCGCACTTCGGTTGAAGATCCCTTTGCCGGGGTGGCGCACAGCCTGCTGCAGCAGGGCGTGCCGGCCGTGGTGGCCATGCAGTTCGAGATCACCGACCAGGCGGCGCTCTCCTTCTCTCATGAATTTTACACCTCCATTGCCTGCGGCGAGCCGCTGGACATGGCGCTGGGGCGGGCGCGCACGGCCATCTTTGCCGAGGGCAACGATATCGAATGGGGCACGCCGGTTTTGTTTACCCGCCTGCCGGATGGGCGTATCTTCGATGTATCGCAAGCGGCGCCGGCGGGGGCCGAAGAACAGCCGGGGGCGGAGAAGAATTCAGCCCGGGCGCAGCAGGCCTACGAAGCAGGTCTCTCGGCCTATTATGCCCAGGATTGGGAGCGCGCCTGCAACGAGCTCGGTCGCGCCCTGGCGCTGCAGCCGGATTTTCCCCAGGCAGCCGAGAAGCGCCAACAGGCGGAAGGCGAACGGACGCTGGCCGGGCTGTATGCCCAGGCGCAGGCTGCCATACAGGGCGGCGATTTTCACCAGGCGCTGCCGCCGCTGGAGGCGATCGGGCGCGAGCGCCCTGCGTATCGCGACGCGGCTGCGCTGTTGGAAAAGGCCCGCCGCCAGGCCAGCCTGGCCGACCTGTACGCCGATGCGCGCACGCTGGCCGGGCGCGGCGACGCGGCCGGTGTGATCCAGGTGTTCGAGCAGATCCATGCCCTCGATCGGGCCTATCCCGATGCGGAGGGCCTGCTGGCCGCGGCGCAGAAGAAACAGGCCGAGGCCCAGCGCCAAGCGCGTTTGGAAGCGAGCTACAGCGCGGCGCTGCGGGCGATGGAACAAAAACAGTGGCCGGAAGCCCGCCGCCGGCTGCGGGAAATATTGGCGCTCGACAGCGCTTACCGCGATGCGCCGGTCTTGCTGAGCCGCTGCGAGGCAGAGCTGAGCGCGGTGCAGCCCGTGGCAGGTAAACCAGGAACCGCGCCGCTCCGCCGGCCGCGCTGGATGGTTCTCGCACCCTTGGCCCTGGCCGGCCTGGCGCTGTGCGGGCTGCTGGCCTGGGGCCTTGCCACCCAATGGCCCAAATGGGCGGCGGCATGGCAGCCTACTCCAACTTCGACCGCTGCATGGCCAACCGCAACGCGGCTCGCGCCGGCAGCGGCCCAGCCGACGGAGGCGCCGGCTGTCACGAATACGCCTGCCGCGACCTACCCCGCCATGGCGCTGCAGAGAGGCGCCGATATGGCCCTGATCCCGGCCGGCGATTTCAGGATGGGCTGTTCGAACTGTCCCCAGGGGCCTGTGCACACGGTCTACCTGGATGCCTTCTACATGGATGTGTACGAAGTGACCAATGCTCTTTACCAGGCTTGTGTCGAGGCAGGTGAGTGCAAACCGCCGCCGGATGTAAGCTCGCAAACCCACAACCCCTATTACGGCGCGGCGGAATATGCCAGCTATCCGCTGATCAACGTGAGTTGGGATGAAGCTGTGCAGTACTGCGCCTGGCGCGGCGGGCAGTTACCGACGGAGGCGCAGTGGGAGAAGGCCGCCCGCGGCGGATTGGCAGGCAGAACCTATCCCTGGGGAGATGAGGCGCCGGTTTGCCAGGAAGGAGCGACCAACGGGGCGCATTTCGACGATGGCGCCGGCTGTGCTGCCGATACTGCACCCGTGGGCAGCTACGCCGCCAACGGGTATGGCTTGTACGATATGGCCGGCAACGTGTGGGAGTGGACGGCAGATAGGTATGCTCAGGATTATTACAGCCAGTACCCGGCAAATGCCTGGCCTCCTAATCCGACCGGTCCCGAGAATGGGGATTTGCGGGTGTATCGCGGCGGCAGTTGGGCGCTTGGCGCCGGTTATTTGCCCGTCAGCGGCCGTATTTCTGAGGCTCCAGGCACGCGCTACAACATGTTGGGCTTGCGCTGCGCAGCGCGGCCGGACGCCGCTTCCCTGGCTTTTCCCGAGCCCACCAAACCGGCTGATATGCCAGCCCCCACACCGCTGCAGATCACGCAAAACGGCGCCGATATGGCCCTCATCCCGGCCGGCGAGTTCCAGATGGGCAGCCGCGCCGACGATGCGCTGGCGGTGTGTCAAAAATATCGCAGTAATTGCCAGCGAGAATGGTTTACGAATGCAGAACCCGCCCACAGGGTGTATGTGGATGCGTTTTACCTGGATGTGTACGAAGTGACCAACGCCCTGTACCAGACTTGCGTGGATGCAGGCGTGTGCAGCCCACCAGTCAAAATAAATTCAGACACCCGCAATCCTTATTATGGCGTGGCGGAGTATGCCAATTACCCGGTGGTGCATATGATGTGGCAAGATGCGCAAACGTTTTGCCAGTGGCGCGGCGGGCGCCTGCCCACGGAGGCGGAATGGGAGAAGGCGGCTCGCGGCGGCCTGGAAGGCATGCCTTACCCGTGGGGAGATGCGGCCCCAGCATGCCAGGACGGGGCGGTCAACGGCGCGCGCTTTCGAAATGCTACCGGCTGCCCCGGCAGCGATACCAACCTGGTGGGCAGCTTTGCACCGAACGGCTACGGGTTGTACGATATGGCTGGCAACGTGGAGGAGTGGGTCGCGGATTGGTACGCCGAAGATTATTACAGCACCTATGCAGCGGATGCCTGGCCGTCAAACCCGAACGGTCCTGAAACAGATACCGGCTGGTGGGTGCTGCGTGGGGGCAGTTGGGCCAACCCGGAAGATTTCCTGCAGGTGAGCTACCGCGAGGAGGTCAGTTTGGGCAGCCGCGGCTATGGAGGCACCGGCTTTCGCTGCGCCCGCAGCATCACTGGTATAAACCCGTAAATCAGATCATGTGCCAGACCACATAGAACACGATCCGCACGATCTTGATCGAGCCGGCCGCAAAGTCCGAATTGGAAGTAAAATAGAAACGAGTAACATGGATCTATTCACCCTGCTTGAAGAAGTACGCATGATTGCCCGCAATGGGTTGAACTATACAAAAGACATCTTTACGCGTAAGGCCAGCGCTGTCAATGGACCCTTTACCACTCTCTCGGTTGTCTACTTGTGCGATGTACTAGGCGGAGAACTGCGGCTCTCGCACGAAGGACGAGCGCTTCGCTGTTGGAAGATTGATGAAGTGCCTGATTGGCATGCTACTCATGAGCAGCATGCGCGAGCATCTTATAAAGAGTGGCAGAAATTGCTTACATGTTCCCTCCACCCCTACCTCCTGACCTGACGAGCTCCATCCTGGCCTATCTTGGCTGCCCGCCCAGGCCGCCCTCGGCGCGTTCCCTCAACGAGCTGGCGCGGGCCTACATTCGCCGCGTCCCCTGGGAGAGCGTCACGCGTCTCCTCCGGCGGCATGATACACCCCGCACGGCCGACTGCCCGCGCTGGCCCGAGGAATTCTGGGCCGAGGCGCTGGCGGCAGGCACGGGCGGCACTTGTTTCGAGAACAACCTGGCGTTTTTCAGCTTGCTTGCTGCCCTGGGTTACACCGGGTACCTGACCATCAACGATATGCCGCCTCAGCGCCTCTGCCACACAGCTATCATCATCCTGCTGCACGGGCAAAAGTACCTGGTGGATGTTGCCATCCCGCTGCACTGTGTGCTGCCGGTGCACCCCGGACGGCTCACCCGGCGCTGGACGCTGTTCCACCAGTACACTCTGCGGCCGGCCGGCGAGGGTGTTTACCAGGTGGAGCGCTCGCACCATCCCAAGCGCTATATTTACACCTTGCTCGACAGGCCTGTGCCGCCGGATGAATACCGGGCAGCGGTGGAGAGGGATTATGAACCAATGGGTTTCTTCCTGGATCAGGTCATCATCGTCAAGGTGATCGGCGACAGGTTGTGGCGCTTCAACAGCCTGGAGCGGCCTTACGTGCTGCAGGGGTTCAATAAGGCCGGCAAGGTGGAAGTGCCGCTGGCGCCCGAAAGCCTGCCGCGCGCCCTGGCGCAGAAGTTTGACATGCCCGAGGGGCAGATCGCGGCGGCCATTGATTTGATGATACAATCGCCAGGAAACCATTTACCAAAAGGAGAATCACATGCCTAAAAAAGCAACCCCCACAACCCTCGATATCGCCGCCGCCCTGTCTGCCAGGCCCTCCAAGCCGGCGGTGCAAGTCAAGGAACCGCTGCAATCCGTTTATGGCCGGGCTGCGGTGCCGGGCTACGTCCATTTTTCCGACAAGATGACCGGCGCGCTGCGCAACATCGGCAACGTGATCGACGATAACAAGAGCACCCTGGACTCGATCCAGGATATGTCGGTGGAACTCACCCGCACCATCCGCTCTTTGCAGGCCGTGATTATCAAGTACGTGGACATGGCCGATAACATCCTCGAGACGCTGGTGCCCATCCTGGATAAACTGCCCCTCGTGCCGGATAAGGTGGTCGATTTTGCCAGGGACGCCCTGGAGCTGTCCAAGAAGATCACTGCAGCCAGTGAACTGGCCGAAAGAGTGCTGCCGGGCGTAGAGGCCAGCCTGATGTCGGCGGATGTCAGCGGCCTGCAGGCTTCTACCGGTGACGTGGCCAAGCTGACCCGCTCGCTGCAGGACATTCTGCCGCGCAAAGCGTAGATAGGGTTTGAAAGATCAAGCCTCGCGTTTTTGTTAAGATCGGCGTTTATTTCTCATAAACGTTGACATACATCCCTGGAGGGATATAATACTTATACTGGTTCGTGATCAGTGATTTTTTGGGTTGTTGGGGTGGATAGATCGCCTGAAACGGCCTAAGCAACCACTTGTCCGTTAATGGATAGCCATAAATAGATAAGGAGAACAAAATGGCAGAAAAGAAAAAGAAAAGTATTTTTGACAAAGCGGTCGATGCATTAACCGATCGCGACGAGAAAGCCGCCGCTGCTGAGGCCAAGGCGAAAGCCGAAGCCGAAGCCAAGGCCAAGGCTGAGCAGCAGGCCAAGGTCGCTGCTCAGATGGCCGCAGTAGCCAAGGCAAACGAAGAAAAAGCCGCGGCCGCCAAGGCAGCCGCTGAGAAAGAAGCAGCCGGTCGTGAAGCCGCCGCCAAAGCAGCTTTGGAACAGGTAACTGCCCAGAAGGCAGCTACTGAAAAAGCCGCCGCCGCCAAGGCAGCCGCTGCAAAATCCTCTGCTAGCAATGTTATTGCCGCCAAGGTAGCTGCTGAGAAAGAAGCAGCCATGAAGGAAAATCTGCATAAGATTGTGGGCGCTTCTGCGATCGCCCAGGCTGCTGCCAAAGCTGCCGAGCCCAAGAAGGGCATCGTGCTGGCCTACGCCCTGCACATCCGCAAGGATCATGACCCCAAGGCTCTGAGCGTGGGTGGGTTGGTGAAGGACCAAGAAGTAACCATCCTGGAAGAGTGGACCAATGGCAAGGACATTTGGGTCAGGCTCGATGAAGAAAAGTGGTCTGCCATGCGCTTCGATGGCAACCAGTACATCAAGTACGTCGAGTAAGTTCAACCGAATATAAACCCTAAGGGTTTAGAGGTTGTTGGTGGGAGATCATCTCGCCAACAACCTCTTTGTTTTTAACCGTGCGCATCTTTTTGTCGGCGGCGAGAGACTAAATTAACAGGATTGGATTCGTTTTCAGAGCGAGCGCTGAGGGTGCAAGGCCGAAGATGGCATCTATCGATTACCACAAGGATTATTACCGCCTCTTGCAGGTCGATCCTGCGGCCAACGCCAAAGGGATCGAGGTGGCGTTTAAGAAGATGTCTCGCAAACACCATCCCGATATCGACAAGACACCGGGCGCCACCCGGCGCATGCAGGACATCAACGAGGCGCACGATGTGCTGAGCGACCCGGCCAGCCGCGCCTCCTACGACAGCTATCGCAGGAGCCGCAGCGCGGTCTATCGCAGCAGCGCGGTTGGCGGTTCGGCTGCGCCGCGGGGGCAGAATCAAACACCGCCCGGGCAGTATCAAAGCCCGCCTGGGCAAACTCAACCCCCGCCCGGAACATACCAGAGCCCGCCCAGGTCGTATGCGGCAACAAGAGGCGCGGCTCCCCGGATGAATTGGGTTCATGTTCCGCTGCTGCTGTTCATCCTATTGTCGGGTTTAGGCAGAGTGTTTCGCCCCGCCGAGAAGTACGATATCGAGCCGCGGCTTTTCTTCACCACACCGGTCCCAGGCGGGCTGACGACGGGCTTATCCCTGCCCACGGTCGTCCAGCCGCAGCCGTATGCGATCACCTTGCTGGCCGAGTATGTAGATGATGATACCTGTCCCACCGCATTTTTAGACTCTGCTGTAATCTGCTGCCAGGAAAAGAAATGCAGTTCCCGCCCGCCGCCGCGCTGAAAGGGGATGTTTGGGCCGGAAAATTGCCCGGCCGGAATGTATTTAGCTGCGGCGCCCCAGCAGGCAGAGTCTCCAGCCTGCCAGCAGGTGCCATATCATGCGCAGCAACCCGGCGCCGGGGATGAAGATGAGCGCCAATGTGTCGCTATCTGTCAGCGGCACAAAGAAATACGCCAGGCAATAAGCCAGGTCCAGCGCGTTCGCCAGCAGGCCTACATATGCCGTGGCCCGCTTGAACACCGCGCTGCGCAGCATGACCACGGAGGCGATCATACCAGCCGCGGCTACCAGCAGCAGGCTTAAAACGGGTAAGATTTTCCTGGTCATTTTTTC
>CAZVRZ010000049.1:0-10576 GCA_964629965.1 uncultured Anaerolineaceae bacterium | reverse complement strand
GGGATGCCCCCCTGGGCCGGTAAAAGGATTGGCCGCCAGCAGCACCTGCCCGCCGGTCTCCAGCATGGCTTTCTGGGTCTCGCTGGTCGCAGAAGTGTACTGCGCGCTGAGGGCCAGCAGGGAGAGAGCCGTGTTCGTAGCAAAATAAACGACTGCTCCCGCCAGGCCCAGCACGGCGGAGACCAGCATGCCGCCGGGGTTGTGCCGCCGTAAGGCTGCGTACAAGGCCAGGAACATCAAGCCCACCAGGGCAAAGTTGAACAGGTCGAAGAAGTTGAGGTAAGCCAGCCCGAGCAGGCGTTGGCTTTGCAGCAGCCGGAACCAGTCGCTCACCTGGGCAGGGACCGGCTGCTGCACAAAAAGCCCTAATTCCGCGGCCAGGTTTCTGCGGAAGAGCACGCCTGCCACCAGGGCCGCAGCTCCACCGGCAGTGTAAAGGCCTTTATAGCGAGAATCTGGAGCCTGAGAGCTAATATCCATAAAAAGGCACCTTTTCGCACAAGCGCAGGTTAAATTATTCAAATTCGATATAAAATATAGATGAGTATATCATTATCTTGAGGTGCCAGGAGCGCGTATCATGAAAAGCGAAACCATTGCCGGCCTGCGCCTGTTCTATGATCCGCAGGAGCAAGAAGCCGCCCGGCTGATCGGGGCAGCCTGCGAGCGAAGCGTCCAACTGCTGGGTGCGCTCTGGGGGCTGCATCCGCGGCGCGACTGCCGGGTGTACGTGATGACCTCCTGGCAGCGCTTCTTATTCCAGGCTGCCCCGGGGCCGTGGAAGGCTTACCTGGCGCTGACCTTTCCGCTGGTTGCCTGGCGGGCGGCGAGCATTTGGCCTTCTGCCGGCGGCTGGGCTTTGCAGTTCGGCGGGCGGCAGGTGGTGGGCGTCAAGCCGCCGCGCTTGCTGCGCAGTGCAAATCGCAGCCCGGGGGAGCAGTTCTTTATTCAAGACCGGGATGTGGACGAAAAAGTGCAGACGGTGACCTGTCACGAGCTGGTGCATGCTTTTACATTCCACCTGCGGCTGCCGAATTGGCTGCACGAGGGCCTGGCGACCCGGGCGATGGAGCATTACCTGGGGCGCGGCGTGGTGCAGCCGGGCACGCTGGAAAAGTATGCCGGGCATCTCCAGATCGTTTCCCAGGTGACGCATCCCGGCAAAGCCGCTGCGCTGAAGGTGAGCAAGCCGCAGGCCCTGCTCTCTTTGTATGCCTGCGGCTACTGGCTGACCCGCTACATCGAGGCATCCAGGCCAGTACTGCTGAAGGCCCTGCTTACCCGGCGGCGAGGGTCACGGGAGCTCGAGGAAACGATGGCCGCGGCCTATGGAAAAAGCCGGGAGAAGTTCTGGCAAGAGATCGATGGCGAAGTGCGGGCCTGGTTCGATCGTCCGTGATCTGTAGGGGATGGGCGCGCAGCCAGGTGGTTAGCACATAAAAGGAAAACCAATGCAAACCACAATACGGAAGCAGAAATGCGGCTATCAATGGATGCGGGTGGGGCACGCCGGGAGCGGGTTTACCCTGGCGGTGGCCCTGGCGTCCGCGGTCGTGATGATCTACCTGGGGTTGTGGATTTACCGGGAAATTCCCGCCACGGCCTGGCGCACGATCTATTTCCTTGGGCTGGTTTTGTCTGCCATCCTGCTGTATATCAACCTGGGTGTATGGCTGCACGAGCAATTGCACTGCCTTCCCTTTCGCGGCACCATCCACGAAAAGCGGGTGCGCATTGTCTACCAGCGCAAATATGTGCTGGTATTGAGCGGGTATTACCGGGTGCGTGGCCCGCTTGGCTACCGGGTGATCCGGCGCGCCTTGCTGGCTCCTTTACTTTTGAGCGTTGGCCTGCTGGCGCTGGGATGGCTGGGCAGCTTGCTGCTGCCGGGCTGGTGGTTCCCCTTGCTGGCGATGCTGGCGGTGGTGTCCGTGACCGATATGCTCCACGATCTCTATTGGGTGATGCAGATCCGCCCGGTTGGCGACAGGGGTAAATATTGGGACCGGGGCAGCACGCTGGAAGTGGTCTGGAAAGAGTAGGGGCCGGATGGATATCTGGGCTCACCTCATGGCGATGGGCAGCATGACCAGGTAGTCTTCATAGGCGGTGAACTGATACACGCTGCTCCATTCCGACTCTGCATACGGGTTGCGGGATTTGATGCGGAATGAGTAGCCGGCCGGTTCCAACGGACGGCTCAGCCAATACAGCTTATTGACCCAGCCGGAGTCTGCCAGGATGGCGCCCTCTTGGCCGGTTTTCCACAGCTCCAGGCGGTATTCCGTTGCATTGATATCTTCTTGCCACGAGAAGCGAACTGGGAAAGAGCGCGGCACAAGGGCCGTTACAGGGTAAATGACTTCGGGCGCCAGCGGGGCTCCAAAAAGGCGGAAGGTGCGGGTTTCACTGGGCAGGCTGTCCACCTCGTTGCCAAAGGCGAAAACCTGCCAGTTGTATTTACCTCCCGGAAGGAGGAGGCCCGTGTTCCAGGTGGTGCCAGCCTGGTTGGGAGTGATCGTTTCATCCCCGGCTTCCGTCCACAGGCGAACATGATACAGGACGGGCGCGGCGTTGGCGTTCCATTTCAAGTCAAGCGCCGTCCCGCTTTGCATCACCAGGCCGCTGGCGGGGCTGAGCAGCGTGGGAGGCGGTGGTGGGTCGCGCATGTAGAAGTGCCACGAAAGGCTCCAGTTCCCTTCCCCCTCGTAGGATTCGCGCGATTTCACCCACCAGGAATTATCGTGGTTGGTCAGGCTGGATAAATAGCCGATGTTCCACGTGGTTCCTGTGATCCAGCCCGACTCATGGGGCGTGGAGGAACCATACCAGTGCTCAACGAAATATTCCCTGGCCCCTGGCACGGGTTTCCACTGCAGTTGCACCGGCAGCGCGGTCGAGAGGCGGGATTCGTTCACCGGGCTGAGCAGCTCGGTCTTCGGGAGAGTCCAGCCGATGGTGAGCGTGCGCGTTTCCGAAAACGGGCTTTCCCCAGCGGCGTTTTTGGCCTTCACCTTCCAGGTGATTGGCCCATCCCATCCGCAGGCGTCGGGCCTATTGTAAATATTGTAGAATGCTTCTGACTGCCACCATTCAAAGCCTAAGGAGTCACCATTTGAATACCCGCACAGGTACACGGAATAGGTGATCCCGGCGCCCAGCTTCGTCCAGCTCAGCGCGATGGGATGGACAGGCGAAAAGTTTTGCCCATCCGCCGGGACAAACAGCTCCGGAGCGGGAGGCGGGTTGGCGACCGTGAAGGTCCAGGTTTCGCTCCAATCGCCTTCCTGGAGCTGGCTGTTGCGCCCTTTGACGTTCCAGTGATACACCCCAGCGGGTAAGGTGCTCCATGGAAAACTGACCGCAGAGATCCAGCCGCTGCCGGCAGCGTAGCCGCTGTCGCTGGTCACATTCAGATAATATTCAACGGCGCGGTTGGCAGTCGTCCAGGTGAAAACAGGCGCTTCGTCGGTATTAAAGTTGGCGCCTTGCGCCGGGCTGACCAAATTGGGCCTGGAGGGCAGGGGATTGCCGGCGTAGACCACGTAGCTGGCGGCAATGCCGATCCCCGATGTGCCGTAGGCAATGCGCATGTAACCTTCTTCTCCCCAGGTATTTCCCCAGGAATTCTTGATGAGCCAGGCCCCCAGGCTGTCATCCCAGCCGATAATACTGATGGCATGGTTGGTATGGCTCCCTAACGGGCACAGGTAGCTCTCGTTGGTGGTGAACACGCCGCCGCTGTAGTTTTGAAAAGCGCTGCCCGCGCACATGGAGGCCTTGACCGCGCCGTAGGTATAGACGGCGTTCTTGATGGCGTTGGTGTTGGGTGTGGTGGTGGTGACGTATTGCCAGCCGCTGATCTTAAAAGCATGGGGGTGCGGCGGGTTGCAGGCTTCGTCTGAGGCGGAATAGCGGAAGTTTTCTTCCATCACCGCCCCGGCGGAAGGCTCGCCGGGGGGGATCTTGTCCTGGTGGTAAGAGTGCGCCGTCCCGCCTCCCCAGCAGTCCCAGCCGTCGGTGTTGCACGACACCAGGTATTGTTCCGACAGGTCGGAGTATTCGTTATCTTGGATATAGACCGCCGTTTCCAGCGAGGCCACGGTGGCGAACGCCCAGCAGCTGCCGCAGGGGTTCTGGTCGCGGATGGGCGTTACCTTCCCCAGGTCTTTCCAGGAGAAATAAGCAGGCAGATCCTCGGCAGACGAGGGGCTGGCAGGCTGGTCTACCGGCAGAGGCATCTCCAGTTCGCTCATCCGAGCGGGGTCGGTCAGGTCTGAGAGCAGCAGCAGCGCCGGCGCTTGCACCTCCAAGACCAGCGTGGGGGTTTCCAGCGGGCCGAAAGGCCGGCGGTATACCAGCTCGATAGAGGCGGCGCCGCTGCGGATGGCTTTGAAAGAAAAGGTCTGGCGCAGAGGTGCGCCGATTTTGCTGCTCACGGTTTCTAAGCGATCGGGGGCCTCTTCTACCACCAGCTCGCCCGCGCCGGCCAGCTCCCAAGAATAGCCGGTGGTCAGGTTGGAGTCGAGCGCCAGGGTCCAGCGATCGCCCTGCCGCACCTCTCCCCGCAGCGTGAGTTTGGTGGGAGAAAGAATGGGGTTCAGGCGCTGTGCGCTGGCCAGGTGCAGCACGGCGCGCAGTTGGTCGAGTCCGTCGTCGCCGGCCAGGGACACCTGCTGCGTTTCATCGCTGCCGGCTGCCGCTATCCGGAGGCCGTTTTGTTCCAGGCGGAGGAGAGTCGCTTCGTCCAGGCGCGACCGCGGGGCGGTGGCGGCCAGGCTCCAGGCAAAGGCAGGGTCGGATTCTTGCGCTTTCGTATTGGCTGCAAATGTGGAAATGGCGGCGATGAGAGCAATCGCCAGCGCCAGGCTGGCCGGAAGGAACTTATTCCAAAACGAGTGAAACATCGTATCCTCCTATGCGGTGCATGGCGACTCTATGGATTATTAAAATTGGATTAGAATATAGGTGAGTATATCACCCTTTTCTGGTGCGGGGAGGTGCCTTGATATGGAAACGCCTGTGTCTGAAAATAACAACCGGATCCTGGCCTGGGATGGCTGCGTCAACGTGCGCGACCTGGGCGGATTGAAGACGCTCGCTGGAGGCCGCACCCGCTGGGGGGCGGTGGTGCGCTCGGACACTCCCGCCCGGCTGACGGAGGCCGGTTGGGCAGCGCTTTACGCCCACGGCATCCGCACCATCATCTCGCTGCGCACCCATGGCCTGGCGAATGATACACCGGACGCCGCCGCGCCGCTGCCCGGTGTGGTCACCTTGCGGGTGGCGGTGGAGGATTTCACCGATGCTGAATTTGTGGCCCAGTGGGTCGACACAGACCTGTGGTGCACGCCGCTCTATTACGCTGATGTGCTGCGGCGTTGGCCGCAGAAGCATGCCGAGGCGGTCAGGGCGGTCGCCCTGGCCCAGCCGGGGGGCGTGCTGGTGCACTGCGGGCGCGGCTACGACCGCACCGGCATCGTGACTCTCTTGCTGCTGGCGCTGGCCGGCGTTGCACCCGACGAGATCGTTGCCGATTACGAGCTGAGCCGCGACGAGGTGCGCGATAAGCTCCTGGCAGGCCGGGGCACTTCGTCGCGCCAGGTCATCCTGTCCATGCTGGAGGAACTGGATGTGGCAGCCTGCCTGCAGCAGGGCGGGTTGACCCAGGCCGAGCTGGCGGCAGTGCGTGCCCGCCTGTTGGAAGCGGATCAGGAGTAACTCGATGGCTGATCATTGTTTTCGCTTACCCGTTCGTTTCCCCACTCTCCTGCGGCTTCTCTTGTTGGCGGCAGCCTTGCTGGTGCTGGGGGTCGATTTCGTTCCTGTGCGCGCCGATATTGCACCTCCAGAGCCCCCGGTGGGCACGGGTATTTGGCCGGGCACCGAATATACGCAAGTGCGCATGGTTGCGGAGACGGTGGTGATGCAGGTGCTCAAGACCGCCTCGCCTGGCATACCTGCCCAGGCGATGGTGCAGGCTACCTTCAGTATGCGTAACCTCGGCGAGGCCGCAGAAGACCTGGCGGTGCGTTTCCCGCTCGATTATTACATCTATGGGTACGATGATGGCACGCCCGATATCGATGACCTGAAAGTCAGGGTGAACGGCGTCACGGCAGCCGTTCGCAATATCCAAGGAGCGATCAACGGCGGCGACTTGCTCAACTGGGGCGTTTTTGACATCCGCTTCCCGCCAGGCACAGACGTGGAGATCGAAGTCTCCTACACGGCAGATGCCAGCGGTTATCCCCCACCGGCCTTCGTAAAAAGCGTGGTTTTCCGCTACGTGCTGGCGACCGGGGCGGGCTGGAACGGCACCATCGGCGCTGCCGACATCATCGTGCGTTTGCCTTACCCGCTGAGCTATGAAAATGTCATCGCAGATGAAACCGGTTTTGGCGACCTGACACCCGGTGCGGTGATTGCGGGGAATGAGATCCGCTGGCGCTTTGAGGACTTTGAGCCTGGTTGGAATGATAATATTGCCGTGCCCCTGGTGCAGCCCGCAGCCTGGCTGGCGGTGATCGATGCTCGCGAAAACGTGGCCGGCAGCCCCAATGACGGTGAGCTGTGGGGCCGGCTGGGCAAGGCGATCAAGGATGTTCTCCAGGCGCATCACATGTATCGCACCGATGAGGGTGCCGAAAGCCTGGCGCAGGAAGCGCAGGCTGCCTACGCGCGGGCGGTGGAGCTGCTGCCCGAGGATGCTCTGTGGCACTATGGCTATGCCGAACTGCTCTTTATCCGCCACGAATCCTGGAACTATTTGGAGCCCGAATGGCTCGATCCCCAGGATGTGAACCTGGCCAGCGAGCATCTGAAGATCTCACTCGAGCTGAACCCAGGCTACGAACCTTCTCACGAGCTTTTGTGCGCGATCCAAAGCTTATATCCCGGCTCCATTGCCGGGTGCGAGGCGGAAGGGTGTCATCCGGGCTGCGTTTACGACTATCTGCTGCTCACCGCCACCCTCACACCCGTCCCACCGACCGAACTCGCGCCCACGCTCACGCCTCTTGCGCCCACGTTCACCGTTGTTCCCCCAACGCTCACGCCGGCTGCCACTCTCGCACCAACGCCCACCACCCAGGCGACTGCCATCCAGCCCTCTGCGACGGCGGGCGAGGCCCAGCCTGCCAGGCCGACCACCGCCCCCACCCAGGCGGCCGCACCGGTCACCCCGCCAACGCCTGCGCGGCGGGTTTGCCCGTCCGCGGTTGGCGCCCCGCTGGCGCTGGTAGGGTTCGCCATGCTGGCGCGCAAACGAAAATGAGCGCTTTAGTTTTTTAGCGAGCCCGCCCCGCTGGCGCGCTCGGCTTCCATAATTTCTCCATACCGTAATCATATTTGCTCCATAATTCTTCGGTATATTATGGGTATCCAGGTATCCTCTCAAAAAAGAGGGGTGTGGGGTGTTTTGGGCGTGCGCAGCACGCCCAAAACACCCCACTTTCCCCCAGATTATTGAGATGATACGTATCCAGCCTCAATAAGGAGAAATCATGCCCACTCGAACTTTATCCCGTCGTGAATTTATGAAGATCACCGGACTCGCCCTCGGCGCCGGTGCTGCGGCTTGCAGCGGGCTAACCGCACTCGCCGCATATCACCCAGCCATCGCACTGCCCGAATCGACCAGCGGAGATGCAAACATGACTAAAAGAATACTGATTGCCTATGCCAGCAAATGCGGCTCGACCGGCGAGGCGGCGACCGAGATCGGAAAAACACTCGCCCAGAACGGCGCGCAGGTGGATGTGCTGCCGCTGAAGAAGGTCACTGGCCTGCCAGACTACCAGGCCGTTTTCATCGGCAGTGCCATTCGGGTGACCAAATGGCTGCCGGAAGCCGCCGACTTTGTGCGTGAAAATCGCGCCATCCTGCAGCGCGTTCCCACCATCTATTTCACGGTATGCATGACTCTGATCGAAGATACACCCGCTAACCGGGCCAAGGCAGCCGGATTCGTAGAGCCCGTGCGGGCAGTGCTCTCCCCGGCGGCCGAAGGATACTTTGCCGGCAGGGTGGACCCCGAGCGTTTATCTTTCATCGAAAGGATGATGTTGAAATCCAGAAGCGTTCCCGAAGGTGACTTCATGGATTGGGATCAGATCAGGGACTGGGCGCAAAGCACCTATGCCCAGGCAGTCTCTTAGGACCAAGCGTATAATTCAACCATCGTCAGCTTCCGAGCGGTTTCTTCTAGCTCACGTTGAGCTTTTTTTTCTTTTCCCCAGCAGCTTGTGCTCCCACTTCCCGGTCAGGGTGTTATATACGTGTTTGCCCTCCCGGCCTTCCTCGTAGAGGTGTGTCCGTTTGGCCCGCATGTCTTCGAAAAACTCACCCCCACAGAGGCTGCAGTGATAGATGCGTTGGTGTTCGAGCTTGCCGAGTTTATCGGGCACCAGGTCCTGGCGCGCCAGGGCGCGATCCGGGCGCGGACCCGCCGGCCAGGCCAGCATACCGTCGTAAGCCAGGCCAGGCTGGCCGCACTTCGGGCAGGGGTAGTTCAGGATAGGCAGTTTTTTGGGGGGCATACGCTACTCCTTTGAATTGGTTGGGATGAGTTCATCATCTCGCAGGTCCCGTTCCCGATGTGCTCGTCGCCGTACTGTACTCAACGACCCCATCGACCATAGTACTAATTTTACCAGTTTTCTTATATGAAGAGTAGTGCTCTCAGTAGGACTTTCTTAAAGTTAAAAGTCCTGTGCGCCCACCCCCGGCCCACGCCCAGCGGGCGGGGGAGAAAGGCGTATTTGGGGTGTTGTAGGATAGCTTCGCCATCCTACAACACCCCAAACCCCGACTTTAAGAAAAGCGTAGTGCTCTCAGTGGGGTAATCACCCTGGCGGTTCACGGCTTGATCGCCACGATCACGCGGGTGTAGGGCAGCGGCAGGCTGTAGAACCAATCATCCGGCGGGGGCGTATCGATGCGCAGGACGAGCGGCAGGTAGATGAAGGAATCGGCCTGCCAGGAGCGCAGGTCTAACGCCGCGACGGGGTTGGCTTTGAAGCCCACGCCGATGGTCTTGGGCAGCGTGCCGGTGTTGTAGGGCGCCAGCACTGCCCCGCCGCCGGGGTTGTAGGTCACGATCCCGCCGGTGGAGGTGGCCGTGCCGTTGAAGAGCGTGCCGTCCGGGTTCATCAGGAGCAAGCCCACGCCGGCGGCGGCGCTGTTGAAACTCAGGCTGGTGCATAAGAAGGCGGTGCGTGTGGTGAGCAGCCTGCCTTCCACGGTGGCCTGGAACTCCATGCGGATGGCGCCGCCGCCCCCGGAATGGCTGCACAACCCGCTCACCCGTACCCAGGCAGTGCCGAAATAGGCGGTAAAGGAGCCGGGTTCCCAGGGCACGAGCTCGTTGCGATAGTTGTAGGCCGTGTAAGCGACTTCCACGTTGCTGCCGTAATAATTTTCCACGGCGGGATTGCTGCTATCGAGCGTGTAGATGTTGACCTCCACCATGTTGGGCTCGGTGTACGAATCGGGGAAGGCGCCCATGTAATAGCCGGGCGGGTTGCCAGAGCGGGTGATGGGCTGGGCCTTGATCCAATCGCTGAGCTTCTGCCCGTCGAAGGTTTGCGGCGAGACCTGGTCGACCAGGGCGTAGAACTGGTCGGAGCTCATGTTGGCGCTCGGGTGGGCGCTCTTCCAGGCATAAGCAACCGCGTTCAGGCGGCGGAACCAGTCGTAGTTGAGCCAATCGCCCGAGTTCACCGGGCCGGCCGCAGGCTGCTGACTGGTGGCGGCCAGCCAGAACAGCGCCCCGGCCATGCCGTGGGCGTGCAGAGGGTTGACTTTGAACATGGGCACGGGCGAGCCGCCCCAATAGGCCGCGCCGGCCAACGAGCCGATCTCGTAATCGCGCACGAAGTCCGCCGCCTCATTGGGATGGTCGATCATATTGCGCCCGCCGCTGGCCTGGATGTATTCGGCCACCAGCCAGGTGCTGGCCTCCGCAAGCCCCACCTCTAGCCAGTCTCCATAGCTGGTGGTACCCACGGAGTAGAGGGGATAGACAAAACCGTGGTGGGCGTAGATCATCTCGGTGAGCGAGTCGTTGTCCCAGGTGGGGTCAGTGGGGTTGGCTGGGGAGTAGGGCAGCGTGATCTGCGGATAACTGGAGGTGATGGTGGCGCTGCAGGAAGGATCCGAGCTGGCGTCGCCCTTGGGCCGGAAACAGATCCGGCGGGAGCCGAATGGCTCGCCCAGCACGGCCACGATGCCCGGGTAGGCGGCGGCAAACCAGGCCTCCACGTAAGGCCGGTAGGCGGCGTCGTAGGCGGCGTAAAAACCGATGCTCAGCTCGTTGGCCTGGGCCACAGCAGGCGCCGGCGACAGGCTGCCGCCCGCCAGGATGGCGATCCATAGAAAATCCAGAAGAATATGATACCGTTTCATAACGAGAGTCCTCCTATGACCGGACATGCTGCCCCGGTCGAGCAGGGTAGTAAGCCTTACCCATTATATTATTGTATACCAAAATCCTGGAGAGGCGTATAATGTGCCGCAGGAGGGATACTGTATCCTTACGTAAGGAAATTTGATGCAAGTGCAATTTGGCTTTCCA
>CAZVRZ010000048.1:16335-35527 GCA_964629965.1 uncultured Anaerolineaceae bacterium | reverse complement strand
CGGACCTCCCAACCCAGCCTGACGCCTACTCCCACCCAAACGCTGCCCCCTGGCATCACACCCTCCGTCACGCCCACGCCGACCGTAACCCGGACCTCCCAACCCAGCCTGACGCCTACTCCCACCCAAATGCTGCCCCCCGGCGTCACACCCTCCGCCACACTAACGCCCACCATAACCAGAACAGCGCAGGCTTTAAAATATAAGATTTACCTGCCAGTGATCCTTCGCTAAATCGAAACCAGTGCTCTCGAACGCACTCATCGGACAATCCGGATTTGCTAGAAAAGCCAATAACTCGTAAAATAAGCAAGATGTTCGTTTGGCTGAACAGCGATCTCTATCATATTGCCAAAAACAGGAGGCTGTGCTGTGGAAAAGAGCGACTCGACTCAGTACGTTATCGATTGGCTGGATCAAAATCAATCTCGTTTCAACGAGATGGCAGACGAAATCTGGCGTAATCCCGAAATAGGCTGGAAAGAATTTCTCGCCTCCCGCCTGCAGGCAGATTACCTGCAGAGCGAAGGCTTTTCGATCACCTGGAACATCGGCGAAATACAAACGGCGTTTATGGCCGAATGGGGACAAGGCAAGCCTATCCTGGGTTTCATCGGCGAATATGATGCTCTGCCAGGTCTGTCGCAAAAGCTCCAACCGGTCAAAGAGGCTATCGAGCCGGGCGGGCCGGGCCATGGCTGCGGGCACAATTTACTTGGCGTGGGAGGAATGGCTTCGGCAGCAGCAGTGAAAAAATGGCTCGAGTTGTACTCAACTGCAACGGCCGGAATCCAGGGAACGGTGCGTTATTATGGCTGTCCGGCCGAAGAACGCATCATGGGGAAAGTGTTCATGGCCCGCGCTGGCGCTTTCGATGATCTGGATGCTGCCTTGAACTTCCACCCAGGAGGTATCAACTCGCCTTCGAAAGGGGGAGCGGTTGGTGTGAATGCCATTTACTTCCGCTTTTTCGGCCGAGCAGCGCACGCCGGCGGAGCCCCCCACGAAGGCCGTTCTGCCCTGGACGCGGTTGAATTGATGAACGTGGGAGTCAATTACCTGCGCGAGCACGTGAAAGACGATGTGCGCATGCACTATATCATCACCGAGGGCGGCAAGGCGCCTAACATCGTACCTGAAGAGGCCGAAGTGTACTACTTTATCCGCGCCGCCAAACCCGATTACCTGGCCGAGGTGGTCCAGCGCGTCTACAAAGTTGCCCAAGGAGCCGCCATGATGACGGAAACGACCCTCCAGGCACGCGCCGAGGAAGGCTGTTCCCCGGTGCTTAGCAATCATTACCTGGCCGATCTACAGTACCAGGCCATGCAGGTTGTTGGCCCGCTCACCTTCACATCCCAAGAAATCGAATTTGCCCAGGCGATCAATGATGCTTTCCCCGGCTCGAACACCGATTACATCGACAAGATGATCGAATATTATCACCCCTCGCCAGAAGTGATCGCCGTTCTCGAAGCGTACCGCGACCAGCCATTGATCGGCGAGAATTTCCCGGCCCTGGATACCAATATCGTCATGACCGGCTCGACCGATATCGGCGACCTCAGCTTCATCACTCCGATCAGTATGCTTTCAACAACCTGCTTCCCAACCGGCTGTCCTGGGCACAGTTGGGGAAATGTCGCTGCGGCGGGCATGTCCATCGGACACAAAGGTATGCTGCATGGCGCCAAGATTATGGCGATCGCTGCCCAGGAGTTGTACTCGCATCCGGAACACCTGGTAAAGATCCGTCAGGAGTTCAACAGAGCAACCGGCGGAAAGCCTTACCTCTCGCCCATTCCGGCCCATGCCCGACCGCCGCGCTGATGCGCTTCGTTGTTTTTTGATCGAACCGATCAGGCTTGCACTGGCACGGCGGCGGTTCTACGCCGCCAATTGAAAAATTCTTCCAACGAGTATGCGACCAGCGCAGCCCAGATCAGGCAAAAACCAACCAATTGCGCCTGGCTGAACGGTTCTCCATATATGAACACGCCCAGCAGGAATTGTAGGGTGGGTGCCAGGTATTGCGCCAGGCCGAGCATGTACAGCGGAATACGCTGAGCGCCGTAGCCAAACAGCACCAGCGGCAAGGCCGTGATCGGGCCTGCCAGGAGCAGTAAGACCGTAACTGCCTGGGATTGCTGACCAAAAGCGATTTGCGCCGTTCCGCCTAGATAAAACAGGTAGGCCAGAGCCGGGATCGTCATCACGGCGGTTTCCAGCCCCAGGCTGCGCAGTGCATTCAATTTCATCGTCTTTTTGAGCAGCCCATAGAAGCCGAAGGTTAACGCCAGGATGATGGATATCCAGGGAAGCTGCCCATAAAGGATAGTCAGGTAAACGACTCCCGCCACAGCCAGGCCAATCGCCAACCATTGGCCCCAGCGCAAGCGTTCGTGCAGAAAAACCTGGCCGAGCAGTACCGATACCAGCGGGTTAATAAAATATCCCAGGCTGGCCGCCACCACATTGCCTGAATTTACTGCCCAAATATAGACAAACCAATTCACAGAAAGCAGCAAGGCGGCTGCAATCAAGGTATTGCGGGTGCGTGGTGTTCTCAAAGCCAGGCGCAGCCAACCCCGTTTGCGTTGCACAAGCAGCACAAGCGTTACCAGGAGAAAACACCACACAATACGATGCGCCAGGATCTCGCCTGCCGACACCGTCTTCAATAGTTTGAAATAAACCGGAAAGACCCCCCACATGATATACGCGCCTAAAGCCGCCAGAACGCCATTTCTCACAAACCACATCCCATTGTAATGATAAAATAAACAAGTACAATCCAGGGCATACCCTGGTAAACAAACGCTGATTATACTACTACTTCAGTTGTATTTTACGGCGGTAAAGAACACCGCTGCATTGTGTTTGTTTTTTCTTTTCCATCCTGAATGGCAGCTTTCGTTGGAGGTGTAATGATGAAAAAGACGACTCTCTCTTGGGGATTGCTCGGTACGGCGCGCATTAATAGAGCGGTCATTCCGCCGCTAAAAAGCTCAAAACGTAACCGCCTGTTGGCAGTTGCTAGCCGGGACGCGCAGCGCGCTCAACAGTATGCCCAAGAATGGGATATACCCCGCAGCCACGGCAGCTACGAAGCGCTGCTGGCAGACCCTGACATCGATGTGATCTATAACTCACTACCCAATCATCTCCATAAAGAATGGACTATCCGGGCAGTGCAAGCCGGAAAGCACGTGCTTTGTGAAAAACCGCTGGCATTGAGCGCTGCCGATGTGGACGAAATGATCGCTGCCTCTCGCCAGACAGGCAGGGTGATCGCAGAGGCCTTCATGTACCGCCACCATCCACAAACGCATCACATCAAAGAAATGATCGAGCGGGGCGACCTGGGTGAATTAAGGCTGGTGCGAGGCGCATTCAGTTTCAACTTTGACCGGGCGGAAAATTATCGCCTGGATCCCACCATGGGCGGCGGCAGCTTGTGGGATGTGGGCTGCTATCCGGTCAGCTTTGCCCGTTACCTGATCGGTGCAGAACCGCTGGAGGTTTTTGGCTGGCAAAAGACGGGCGCATCTGGCGTGGATGAAGTGTTCGTGGCCCAAATGCGCTTTCCCGGTGAAATATTTGCCCAATTTGACAGCTCCTTCCAGTACGTGTTTCGCATGCAGGTAGAGATCGTGGGCAGCCAGGCCACACTGCAAGTATTGAATCCTTTCAAACCGGGCAAGTTGAGCCTGGCGCTGTGCAGCCGAGGAGGCATGTTCAAGCCGCTGATCATTCCCGGTGATACGCTCTACCAGGGAGAAATCGAAGATATCGCCAATGTTGTCCTGGATGGTAAACCTCAACGCATTCCTCTGGAACACAGCCGGGGTAATATTGCCGTACTGATCGCATTATTGGAATCGGCCCGCCAAGGCAAGCCGCAGGAAATGTAACATGACGATCGAGCTGAACCAGCGCGAATTGATCATTGACCTGGAAAGCGGCGATGTTCAACTGCAGCCAGTGAAACACCGCATCGGCGGCATCCAGATCATCGGCCCGGTTGATTATGGTTGGGCGCGTTACAAGGAAGAGCGAGAGTTGTACTCAACTCCGTTGTACTCAACTCAAATTCCTGATGTGATGACCTGGGGCGGCGGGCCGCTGGCAGGCTCACGCATCCCCGGCACGCGCCGCCTGGTGTTCTGTGGCTACTCGCCTCAGTGGGAAAGCTTTTATGTCTCCAGCCTGGGCGGCGGGGCCTACATCATGCACCGGGTTGGCGTAGATTTTATCTCTATCCGGGGACGGGCCGCACAAGATTCGGTGCTGATTCTGAACCAAAACCAAGGCGAGATCAGCGTGCGCCTGGAACCGGTCAACCCGGATGTGATCTGGACGGGATATGCCGATCCAGACGGCGAGCTGCTGATCGGCTTTTACGCCTTGCAACAGGCAGTTTTCGACCGCTACGCTTCGGAGTATGATGGCGATTGGGTGCGGGTGTTTGCCGTCGGCCCGGCGGCGCGCAACAGCAACCAGGGCATCATCGGCAGCAACCAGATCAAAAAAGGTCGTATTCTGCCCATTGACGATTGGGCCGGGCGCGGCGGCCTGGGCAGCCGCTTGCTGCAGCATCACCGCATTGCTGCTTGTATCTTCGGCGGCGATTGGGAAGACCCAGATCTAAAGAACTCGAAAGAGATCGATGGATACTTTGAGTTCTATTACGGCGACTCGATGATCAAGGTCGACTTGGGCGCCACGGAAAAATATCGCTACGTGCCCGGCTTTATGACCGGCGGGACGTTCGGCGTGAATATGCATACCGGTGAAGATAAGCTGTTCAGCTTCAACTACAACTCGGTCAACCAGCCTGACCAGGCCCGGTTGGATCAGCACAGTCATTTCATTGTGGATCACTACCTGAAGCAGTTTAACGATGAGGCCATCCAGCCGCGCAACTTTGCTCACTGCGGCGAGCCCTGCTCGGTGGCCTGCAAGAAATACAACGGAATCTACAAGAAAGATTACGAGCCCTATCATGCTCTTGGTCCGCAATGCGGCATTTTCGACCAGCGCGCTGCAGAAGAGCTGAATCATTTTGTTGACGCCCTGGGGGTGGATGCTATCCAGTTCGGCGGAACCATTTCCTGGTTAATGGAACTGATCTGGGACGGTATCGTACCGCCGGAAGATTTCGGCCTGCCCCCCGCTGCAGAGATGCGTTTCAACTTTGCCTCGCAGCCAGGCCAATTCGACGTGGTAGCAGATTCAAAACGCAACGCCGATTACGCAATGAAGATAGCCGCCATGATGATGATCGATCGAGCGGGTGCGCCCTTCCGCTCCGGAATTCGGGCGGCCGCCCAGGCATTGGACGAACGCTATGGTTTGACGGAAGCAGGCCCCGGCCAGCGTACGATCGACCGGGCCGTGTTCACCTCCCGGGGCAAGCTGGGCAACATGACACCGAACCAGTACTGGGTGCCGGGTATGCTCAGCCCCATGCCCATGATGGGCAAATATTTTGTGTATTACGGCTTCGATTATCTGCCGCCCAAGGAATTGGGCAAACGTTGTGTGGAGCGCATGGTTTACGAACTCTTCAGCGAAAACAGCGGCGTCTGCCGTTTCCATCGTAAGTGGGTTGAAACCATCGTGGATGAGATCATCACCGCACACTATAAATTCCCAGTGCAATATAAAGCGCACCAGTTTGAACTGGCCCGCCAGATCTACGAGGCAGATGGTGACCAAGCCGTTTTCTGGCAAAGCGAACGAACCATCGACATCATCTGGCAATATCTGGAAAAATGGGGACGGCTGGAGTTGAAAGACAAGAGCCTTACCAAATGGCTGCGTCGTTTCCAAAAAGACAAATGGAAGGCAGCCCGCGCTTATTGGGACGAAATTCGCATCGGCATTGCCGGGGCCTTTGCCGCTGGAGCCGACGCTATTCCAGATATGTCTGCGCCTTACCAGGCCGCCAGGCTGGATATCATGGAGGTAAAGCCTCGTCCAAAAGAAAGCTATCCAACAACCGATCCCAAGAGGTAAAACCTGGAGGTATTACCCAAGAGGTATGACCTCAAGCACCTGAAAGGAGTTGTACTCAACATGGAGTTGTACCCAACCGAGTTGTACCCAACCGAGTTGTACCCAACTCAGAAGTCAATGGCAAAGTATATTGCCGCCATCGATCAGGGTACCACCAGCACCCGCTGCATGATCTTCAACCACAACGGGCAGGTGATCAGCCTGGCGCAAAAGGAACACACCCAAATCTACCCTCAACCGGGATGGATAGAGCATGACCCACTGGAAATTTGGGCTCGCACCCAAGAGGTGATACGCGAAGCAATTGCCAAAGCCGGCGTGCAAACCAGAGGTGTAATCAACTCAAGCGCCGCCACAGATATCGCCGCCGTAGGCATCACCAACCAGCGCGAGACAACCGTTGTTTGGGACCGGCGCACCGGCAAACCTTTTTTCAATGCCATCGTCTGGCAGGATACGCGTACCAAGCCGTTGTGCGACCAGTTGGCAGCCGAAGGTGGGCAGGATCGATTTCGAGCCCAAACCGGCCTGCCCCTGGCAACGTACTTCTCCGGCCCCAAGATCGCCTGGATGCTCGCAAACGTTCCTGGCCTGCGGACGGCTGCCGAGCGCGGCGACGCCTTGTTCGGCACGATGGATACCTGGCTGATCTGGTGGCTGACCGGTGGGCCAGAACGCGGGAATCACGTTACCGATGTGACCAACGCCAGCCGGACATTGATGATGAACCTAAAAACCCTGGATTGGGATGATGGCATTTTACAGATATTGGATATTCCCCGCGCCATGCTGCCGCGCATTGTCCCTTCCAGCGACCCGGCTACCTGGGGCCTGACGGAACCATCCGGTCCTTTTGGCGCAGCGATTGCGGTGTGCGGCGACCTGGGCGACCAGCAAGCCGCCCTGGTCGGTCAAACCTGCTTCAATGCCGGCGAAGCCAAGAACACTTACGGCACAGGCTGCTTTATGCTGCTCAACACCGGCACGGCGCCTGTATCCTCAAACAGCGGCCTGCTGACCACCCTGGGCTACAAAATCGGTGGCCAACCGGCCGTTTATGCGCTGGAAGGATCGATTGCCATTACCGGCGCCCTGGTGCAATGGCTGCGCGACAACCTGGGATTGATCCAGAAATCCTCCGATGTGGAGGATCTGGCGCACACGGTAGAAGATAACGGCGGCATCTACTTCGTGCCTGCCTTCTCAGGACTGTTTGCGCCCTACTGGCGCTCGGATGCACGCGGTGCGATCGTGGGCATGACCCGCTATATTCACAAGGGTCACATTGCCCGCGCCGCGTTGGAAGCCAGCGCCTACCAGACGCGCGAAGTGCTGGATGCCATGAAAAAGGACTCGGGCGTGGAATTAACGGCCCTCAAAGTGGATGGCGGTATGGTATATAATGAGCTGCTGATGCAGTTCCAGAGCGATATCCTGGGCGTGCCAGTCGTACGTCCCAAGGTAGCCGAGACCACTTCGCTGGGAGCGGCTTACGCGGCCGGCCTGGCCGTGGGCTTCTGGGAAAGCTTCGACGATCTGCGCCAGAACTGGCAGGTAGACCGTACCTGGGAGCCGCACATGGCAGAAGAACAGCGCCGGTCGCTTTATCAGGGCTGGCTGAAGGCCGTAGAAAGAACATTTGACTGGATTGAATGATGAGAAAATTACAAACTGAAATCTTAGTGATCGGCGGCGGGGCCACCGGCACAGGCGTGCTGCGCGACCTGGCTATGCGCGGCTTCAAGACCATCCTGGTAGAGCGGCGCGACCTGACGCACGGCACCACTGGGCGCTACCATGGCCTGCTGCACAGCGGCGGGCGCTACGTAGTCAAAGATTCACAGGCCGCGCGCGAGTGCATTGAAGAAAACACGATCCTGCGCCGGATCATGCCGCACTGCATCGAAGATACCGGCGGTTTTTTTGTCCTCACCCCCTGGGATGAGCCAGAATATGCGCCGCGCTTCCTGGCAGGCTGCCAGCAGGCCGGCATTCCGGTGGAAGAAATCCCAATCGCCCAGATGCTGCGCATCGAGCCCCTGCTCAACCCCAGGATAACCCAATGCTTCCGTGTGCCCGATGCTTCGGCAGACTCTTTCCTGGCTGCCGATAGCAATGCCAATTCGGCCTGCCAATATGGTGCGCAGGTGCTGACCTACCACGAGGTGACCGCACTGCTGCGGCGGGGCGGCGTGGTGAATGGCGCCCTCTGCCACGACCTGGCAGCCGATGAAGAAGTGGAGATCCAGGCAGATATGGTCGTCAATGCCTCCGGCGCCTGGGCCGGGAAGATCGCAGCCACCGCCGGGCTTTCCCTTGAGATTCGTCCCGGGAAGGGCGTGATGGTAGCGATCAACCACCGCGTGGTCAATACGGTCATCAACCGCTGCAAGATGCCCGCCGATGGTGATATTATCGTCCCAGCCCACACCGTGGCAGTGATCGGTACCACCGATGAACAGGTGGCTGACCCGGATCATTTTGCTATCGAACCTTGGGAGATCCGCCTGATGCTGGAAGAAGGCGAAAAGCTGATCCCTGGTCTGAAGGAGATGCGCATGCTGCGCGCCTGGGCCGGGGTTCGCCCCCTCTATCAGGAAACATCCCCGGCCGGTGCACCAGCCTCCCGCGATATCACCCGCGCCTTTGTACTGTTGGACCACGATCAACGCGACGGCGTCCCTGGGCTCATCACCATCACCAGTGGAAAATGGACTACTTATCGCAAAATGGCGCAGGCCACGGCCGATAAGGTGTGCGAGAAGCTGGGCGTTGTGCGCCCTTGTCGCACCCACCTAGAAATGCTGCCAGACCCTGCGGCTGAAAAGCCTGAGTTGTACTCAACTCAGTTGTACCCAACTCAGGTATCCGGCCGCCGGACGATGCATGGGCATCATTATTTGGGCGCTCGGCTGGAGAACATCGAGCATACCAAGAGTTATGGCCAGGTGATCTGCGAATGCGAACTGGCAACCTACGCCGAGGTCGAGGCGGCTATCCGCTCGGCTAACGCCCAAACGATTGATGACGTGCGCCGCGACACCCGCCTGGGCAAGGGCCCCTGCCAGGGTGGTTTCTGCACCCTGCGGGCCGCCGGTATCCTGCAAACATTGCGCCATCCCCCTGTGGAAGAAACGAACCTGGCGCTGCGAGACTTCTTACAGGAACGCTGGAAAGGCTTGCTGCCGGTATTGTGGGGGCAGCAATTGCGCCAGGAACGCCTGGACGAGTTGATCTATGTGAACGTATTGCAGATCAATGCCCTGCCGGGGCCAACCGTCTCTCGCTTCGCACCGGAGAATTACGATCCTGCGTCCAGCCAGGAGTTGTACCCAACTCAGGCTCCCCCCGGCAGTGGAGAGCACCACTCGACGGACGCAGTGGTCTCTACCGCCAAAGTCTCGATCTGTGAGCCGCCCTCAACCCGCGCCTCCGACACCGTTTTGGTGGTGGGCGCCGGCCTGGCTGGGCTGAGTACCGCCTGGCAAGCCATCCGGCGCGGCCGGAAAGTGCGCGTGATCGCCAAAGGCTGGGGAGCCAATCACTGGGGCTCAGGCTGCATCGATGTATTGGGCTACCTTCCCGGCGAAGGACGCTCCAACTCACCGCAGGGCTTCAATACCATACCCTGGCAGACAGGCTTGATCGATCTGCGAGGCAGCCTGCGCCAATTAACCCAAAACCGTCCCTTGCACCCCGGAAGTATAGAGCACCCCTACAGGCGCACCGGGTTAGACCGGTTGGAAGCCGCGCTATCCGATTTCCAAGAGCTGTGCCAGGCCGCCGGTTATCCGCTGTACGGCTCGCTGGACAAGAACTGGCTGCTGCCCAGTGCACTCGGTGCGCTGCGCCCTACCTGCCTGGTGCCAGAAAGCATGCGCGCCGGAGCGGCAGAAGAACTGCTCTCTTGCCAGGTTTTGATTGCCGGTTTTGCCGGTTTCTATGATTTCTATCCAGAGTTGGTGGCAGCCAACCTGCGCTCCCAAGGCATCCAGGCGGAGGCGGTTATGCTGGAACTAACAACTCTGCAGCAGCAGCATTACATCAGCGGACGTGTGCTGGCGCTGCTGTTCGACAAGCCCGAATTCCGAGCCGAGGTAGGCGAAGCGCTGAAAGGCGCCCTGGCTCTCAGCTCAGGATTGCTCCAGGGAGGTAGCGAGATTCGCATCGGCCTGCCGGCCGTGCTCGGCCTGCAGCACACCAATGAAGCACTGCAAGATCTGCAAGCTCAAACCGGTTGTGCCATCTTCGAAATCCCCGGGCTGCCCCCCTCCATTGCCGGTATACGCCTGCACAAGCTGCTGGTAAAAGCCATCGAGCAGGCCGGCGGCAGCGTTTTCGAAGGTATGCAAGCACTGAGCGCGGTAAAGAACACCGCGGCGGTAAAGAACACCGCGTAGGAGTTGTACCCAACTCAGTTGTACCCAACTCAATCGTCAGCATCCACAGCGAAGCAGCGGCGCGTGAGAAGGTTCACCGCGCCAGCCAATTCGTCCTGGCGACCGGTGGTCTGCTGGGCGGTGGCCTGGTGGCGCGTTTTGATCCAGATCAGATCGAGGAAGTTATTTGCGGGCTGCCAGTACAAATGCCCGCCGAGTTGTACTCAACTCAGCAAGAGTTGTACTCAACTCACTCTCCATCGCAGCAAGCCTGGCTGCGGCGTGAGTTTCTACATCCGCAGGGACACCCCATCTTCCAGGCCGGGCTGGCAGTAGACGAATACTTCCGCCCTCTCGGCCTGGATGGAACAGCCGCTTACAATAACCTGTTCGCTGCCGGCTCGATCCTGGCAGGCGCCGATCCCATCCGTGAAAGCTCGCTGGAAGGTATTGCGCTAGCGAGCGCTTATGCAGTTGCAGAGAATCTCGCCCTATGAAACCCGTTGAAATGACCCTCGACCAATGTATCAAGTGCAATATTTGCACCACCGCTTGCCCCGTGGCAGCCGTCACCGACCTGTTTCCTGGACCGAAATTCGAAGCCCCACAAGGCGGCCGCTTCCGCGCCCCGGGACAATCCAGCCCAGATCTCTCGGTTGATTATTGCAGTGGCTGCCGGGTATGCAACATGATCTGCCCTACTGGCGTCAAGATCGCCGAGATGAACGCCCGCGCCCGGGCGGTACTGGTCGAGCAAGGCAAAACACCACTCCGGCTGCGTTTGCGGAATAATTTGGTTGCCCGCGCCGAGCTGTTAGGAAAAGTTGCTGGACCGGTGGCTCCCTTGGCAAACTTTGCCATGAGCCTGAGCATCGTGCGCCGGTTGATGGCGCTGGCTCTTGGCATCCACCAGCATGCGCCGCTGCCCGCATTCAACCAGGAACGCTTCACGAGCTGGTTCCGCAAGCACGACCACACCGGCACTGCAAAACGCCAGGTGGTTTACTTCCATGGCTGCTCAACCCAATACTACGAGCCGCGCGTTGGGCGTGCTGCCGTGCGCGTGTTGGAAGCCAACGACTTCGAGGTGATCATCCCCCGGCAGAACTGCTGCGGGCTGCCACTGCTTTCCAATGGCGAGTTCAAAGCAGCACGCCGTTACCACGAAAGCAACGTGCGCAGCCTGGCGCCTTATGCTCGCCAGGGTATCCCCATAGTGGGCACATCGACCAGTTGTACACTCACTTTGAAAGAGGAAGCTCCCGAGCTGCTGGACATGCATGACGAAGATACCCGCCTGGTAGCAGAGCACACCTTTGATTTCAATGAATTCCTGGTCAACCTGCTGGATGAAGGCAGCTTGCGCCTCGACCTGCGTCCTATGCCGCTTCGGCTGGGCTACCACATTCCCTGCCAGTACAGGGCGCATCGCCTGGGCCGCCCCGGTGTGGAAGTGCTAGAGCTGATCCCCGAATTACAGATCGTGGAAAGCAAGGCAGATTGTTGTGGCATCGCCGGAACCTATGGCTATAAACAAGAAAAATACGATATTGCTCAAAAGGTAGGCAAGCCGCTGTTCGATTTCGTACTGGAAATGGGAGAAGCGTTAAGCGTATGTGACAGCGAAACCTGCCGCTGGCAAATCACCCATGCCACCGGTATACCAGCCATTCATCCGGTAGAACTCTTGGCCGCGGCCTACGGCTTCGAGCCAGAGGGCGCCCTGGCAGAAATGCTGCGCGCCCAAAAACAAATTAAATCAGCACAGTCTCAACCCTCTCTGGTACCTCAGGAGTAAATTGTGACCAGGCTTGCACTCAACACCTTCACAATATTTTTGATCGTTATTTTACTTTTGGCTGCACTACCAGCCTGTCAGCCCATACCTGTGCCAACATTACCAGTTGCACTCAACTCACCAAGAGTTGTACTCAACTCAACTGCCTCGCCGGCCGCGCCATCGCCAACCATATTGCCAACGCTGGAGTCAACGAACCCGGCGGCGCCGGCGACCACTCCCTTCAGCCTGGGAGAGAAGGATGCACCGGTTGTGATCAGCGAGGTCATGGCAGGCATCCAGGGTAATAACAACTTTGAATTTATCGAGCTGTACAACCGCAGCGATCGAATCATCGACCTGCGCGGTTGGTCGATCTGGTATCGACTGGTAAACAGCACGGAAGATTTGTTCGTGTACCGTTGGCAGTCGACAGCCCTGATTCCACCGTATGGGCATTACCTGCTGGGCTTTGCGGGGCAAAGCCTCGACCCGTGCAGCAGCATGCGTTGTACTCAACTCAGCGGGAGTTGTACTGAACTCAGTTGCCCGGTAGACAGCGAATACGAACAGGCCATGAACACCACCGGCGGCGGGCTGCAGCTGCGGCTGACAGATGGCACTGTGCTGGACTCGCTCAGTTGGGGCAAAGCGCCCAAAAGCTTCGGCGAGGGCGCTCCGGCCCCGGCCCTTCAGAACGGTTTTTCGCTAGAACGCCTGCCCGGCGGCGAACAGGGAAATGTTAATGACCAGAATGATAACGCCGCCGATTTCATGCTGAATCAAACGCCCCGACCCCAGAATACGGGCAGTCCCCTCACGCCGTGGAATAAAACGGAGTTGAATGCTACGCCTGGGCAAGGCTGGCAACTTTCCTTGGATGCGCCTTCCAGCGCGCAGCCGGGCAGCCAGTTCACCTATACCCTGACTTTGAGCAACCATACCGGGCAAACGATTGAAAACGCCCAGGTTATCTTTCCATTACATGATGGATTGAGTGTTGCCGCTAGCTCACTGGGCTGTATAGGCAGTGACGGCCAGCCCGATAACACGGGTACAGTCTGCAGCCTGCCCGAAAGCTACCGAATCCAGGAAAATGCCGGGATCGATCCTCCGCCTCTTAGCTGGCAGATCGCTAGCCTGGCGGAAGGCGCAGCGGTTGAGATCAAGCTGGCTGTCGATGTACCCTGGACGTATTTCACTGCACTGGCGCACAACTATTACGCCACCGCTGAAAACTGGCCTAGCCCGGCTTTTGGCAGCCCACAGCGCACGGATATTGAAGGCGGTGTGATTCCCATCCGCGTGGCGCGCACGCTGCCCGGCGCAGAGTTGACCGTCGAAGGCATTGCCACCATGTACACCGGCGGTTTCTTTTCCGGCACGGGTAACAACAAGTTCTATCTATCTGATGAAACCGGCGGCCTCCAGGTATATGTAGTTGGCGGAGCAGGTGCGGTCAACGTACACACCGGAGCACGCGTGCGCGTGCGAGGCAAGATCGAACTGTATCGCGGCGCCGTTGAGATCGCGCCGATCACGGTGCCGGAGGATGTTCAGGTGCTGGTCGCTCCAGAAGAGCTTCCCGAGCCCACTCCGGTTACGATCGAACAAGCCCTGGCGGCCTTCAGCGCTCCCCCAGAGGAAACCCTGGCGGGGCAATTGGTGCAGGTGGAGGGTGATATCCTGCGCGTCGAAGAATTTGCCTACAGCTACGAAATTGACCTGAGCAATGGTTCGAACAGCGGTGTCTATCTCGGAGAACCGTTGACGCTTTACGTGGATAAACAGACGAACATCAACGTGGAGGAACTGCAGGCCGGCAAACAACTACGCGCCATCGGGTTGCTGGAAGTACGCGACACGAAAATCCAGCTTTACCCGCGCTATCAGTCTGACCTGGAGGAAAAATTTCCGCCCATACTGCGCATCGAAGTGGATGCGCCCAACAGTGTGCAGCCCGGTGAGATATTTACGGTCACCCTGACCGTCTTCAATCACACACCCGATACACTGACCGACGTTGAGATCACTGCTACTATCCCGCCTGGCAGCGAGCTCAAAGCACTGCTGGATGGCGGCGAGCGTTTATCACACAGCGCGACCGATAACCGCGGCCTGCGCTGGGTGATTCCGCAGCTTGCCGGTGATGGCGCTTCCACCAGCGTGCATTACCAGATCAAAGCTGCGGGAGTTGTACTCAACTCAGGGGGAGTTGTACTCAACTCAGGGGCCAGCTCCGCCGACCGGCAGCTCACTGCCACCGGCCCATTGTTCTACACCTTTGTTGGCAGCGGTGTGCCGGTCTGGGCCATCCAGGGAGAAACATCCCTGGATGCGGCCGGGTGGCGTTCGCCTTACGCAGGCGATTTCCTGACGACGGAAGGTATCGTGACGGGCATCTTCCCAGAGCTGGGTGGATTCTGGATCCAGGATCGCGAGGATGATGACAATCCCCTAACCTCCGAGGGGTTGTTTGTGGCCGCCGGAGACGGGAGCAGCGATGGTCTTGATCGCAGCGATCTTTATCGCACCTTACAACCGGGCGACCTAGTGCAAGTAACCGGTAAAGTGCGCGAACCATCCCAGCAAACAACGCTGCAAATCGCCGGGCCACAAGATGTGGTGGTACTCAGCCAGGCCAACCCACTGCCCCAGCCGGTGGATATCAACCCGCCTTTCGATCTGTCTGAGGCCTTGGCGTACTATGAAGCATTGGAGGGCATGTTTGTACAGGTGCGCGGACCGGCGCTGGTAGTAGCACCCATTACCAAGTATGGCGAATACGCCCTGGTGCTGCCATCAACCGGTATAAACCGCCTGCTGCAAGGGGAGGTAGGCCTGGCACAGCGCGGTGCAATGATCATGGGCGACGATGGCTCGTCGGTTACCCATTTGGATGGCAGCACACTGCCTTATGCGGTGCGCTCCGGCGACCTGATCAGTGGATTGATCGGTCCGCTGGCCTACACATATGACCAATACAAGATCGAACCCATCGCGCTGCCCGACATCACCTCTCCGCCCGGCGATTTGCCAACCCTGGCGCCGGCAGCCAGCGATGAATTTTCGATCATGACCTGGAATACAGAGAACTTGTTCGACCCGCGCGATCCGCATCCCACGGACCCGCCCAAGCCGCGCCTTTCAGAATACCAGCGCGATTTGGAAAAAGTTGCTCAGACCATCCTATCTGCCGGCGCACCGACCATTGTTGCCCTGCAAGAAGTGGAAAACCTGGGCGTCTTGGAAGACCTGGCCGCCCACCCACTGTTAGCCGGCTATGATTACCAACCTATCCTGCTCGAAGGCAGCGATTCGCGCGGCATCGATGTGGGCTACCTGGTACGTGGCGACCGGGCGACTGTTCTAGACGTGCAGCAGCGCGATGCACCCGCAGGCCTAACCAGCCGCCCGCCATTGATCATCAAGGTGGAAATGCGCTCAGACAGCGGCAGTGTTTTGTTATACGTGATCAACAATCATTTCACTTCGATGAGCGGCGGCGAAGCATCCACCGAGGGTGTCCGTACGGCCCAGGCTGCCTGGAATGTAACCCTGCTGCAAGAAATCCTGGCCGAGTTGCCCTCAACTCAGTCGCCGGAGGCCAACGTGGCCATTCTTGGCGATCTGAATTCCTACCTGGTATCGCCACCCATCGACACGCTGCGCCAGGCCGGTCTGCTGCACGTGCTGGATACCCTGCCGCCGGAGGAACGTTATACATATATCTACCAGGGCGTCTCGCAGGTGCTCGATCATATCCTGATCACACCTTCCTTGATGGAGTTACTGGAACGGGTAGAAGTGCTGCACATCAACGCCGATTACCCGCTGCCATTGCCGGAGAATGTCTCTCCGCTGCACAAATCCGACCACGATCCGATTGTGGCAACTTTCAAGATACGGTGACGAGGTGGTTGTATAGGTACTCCTGCTATCAATCCTTTACCCAATTTATACCGGCTCCTTTACCGCATCCGGCGCTTCGAAGAAACCGTACTGGAAAACTTTCCCAAAGGGGTCTTCTTTGGCACCACTCACACCTACATCGGGCAGGAAGCCAACGCAGCCGGTGTGCTGGTAGAGCGCCAGGCCGGGGATATCGTCTTCAGCAACCATCGCTGCCACGGGCATTTCCTGGCCTACGGCGGAGAGCCGCGCCGCCTGTTTGCCGAGTTGATGGGCAAAACCACGGGCGTATGCGGGGGACGAGGGGGCTCACAACATTTGCAATGGAAGAATTTCTATTCGAACGGCGTGCAGGGCGGTATTGTTCCAGTGGCAACCGGCATGGCGCTGGCAGAAAAGCTTCGAGCCACAGGCGCTGCGACCATCGTCTTTCTGGGCGATGGTACGCTGGGTGAGGGCGCCGTTTACGAGGCATTGAACATGGCCGCGTTATGGCAGGTTCCCATCCTATTTGTGGTCGAAGACAACGGGATTGCCCAAACCACGCCGGTCGAGAAAGCGCTGGCAGGCAGCATTGCCGGGCGTTTTGCTGCTTTCGGTATCCCGACCGTTGAGCTAGACAGCAGCAACGTTCTGGAAATCCAGGCCACCGCGCGTCAACTGCTGGCAGGAGTGCGCGGCGATGGGCTTGATCGCCGCGATCAAACGCACCCAAGCGGGATGGGGCCGCGTGGGCTAATCTTGCATACCTGCCGCTTCGGTCCCCATTCGAAAGGCGATGATACCCGCTCACCAGAACAGGTTGCCGGCCTGCGCCGGCAGCGCGATCCGTTAGAGCTGCTGGACGCTCGCCTGGATGAGGCAGAACGCGCCACGATCATTGAAGAAGTGCAAGCAGAGATAGCGGCTGCTTTTGAGCAAGCCCGCCTGGATCCCTTTCCACAATCAGGCGCATCTGGGGAAGCAGTGATATGAACCCATTTGTTCCATCAAACCACAACGCGCACCAACGCACAGTGCTGGCTTCTCTGAACCAGGGCTTGCAGCGCGCTTTTGCGGCCGATGAGCGCGTCATCCTGCTCGGTGAAGATGTGGTTGACCCCTACGGCGGCGCGTTCAAAGTGACGCACGGCCTTTCAACGCATTACCCGGGACGCGTCTTGACCACTCCCATCTCTGAAGCCGGTTTTACCGGGTTGGCTGCTGGAATGGCGCTGCGCGGCCTGCGGCCAGTGGTCGAGATCATGTTCGGCGATTTTCTGACGCTGGCAGCCGATGCATTGCTCAATCACGCCGCCAAGTTTCGCTGGATGTATAACGACCAGGTGCGTGTGCCCCTGGTATTGCGTACCCCGATGGGCGGAAGGCGCGGTTACGGACCCACCCACAGCCAGACGTTGGAAAAGCATTTCCTGGGAACGCCCGGGATGCAGGTGATCGCCCCCTGTGCGCTAGGAGACCCGGGACAACTGCTTGAAGATATCATCTTGTACACCGAAGATCCGGTCTTGTTCATCGAGAACAAGTTGCTCTACCTGCTGCCGGTGCAATCTGCAGAGGATCTGCTGCCCGATTTCGAACAGGTGGTGCACCCAACCCCGTTGTACCCAACGGCAGATTCTTCGCCTTCCAAGAGCATTAGCCCGCTCAATGCCCCCTGCTATACACTGCGGGTCCAGGGTGCGCCGAAACCCACCCTGACACTGGCAGCGTATGGCTACATGGCAGAGTTGGCGCGCCAGGCAGCATTGAAATTGGCTTACGAACACGAAATCTTCGTTGAACTGGTCATCCCGACTTGCCTGCGGCGTTCTCTACCGTTTGAGTTGAGTACAACTCAGCGAGAGTTGTACTCAACTCAAGCGCCCATCGACATGCAGCCGCTGCTGGCTTCGCTCGAAAGCACCGGGCGACTTTTAGTGATTGAAGAAGGGACTCTCACCCTCGGCTGGGGCGCCGAGATCATCGCCCGCTGTGCAGAAGTGTTGGGGACGGGATTGCGCTGCTGCCGGCGTGTGGCAGCCCAGGAGTCGCCCATCCCGGCCTCCGGCCCATTAGAAAATGCCGTTCTCCCCGGCCTGGATGATATCATCCAGGCTGTTCAGTCCATGATATGATTGCTTGATATGCAACCTGTACTGATTCCCCTCTTGAACCCCAACGAGCCAGATGCGCTGCTAGCAGCTTTATTTATTCAACCTGGCCAGCAGGTGCAAAAAGGAGACGTGCTGTGCACGCTGGAAACCACCAAGGCTGCCGCCGATATTTATGCGGAAGAAGAAGGTTTTGTGGTTGGGCTGCGTCTGGCACAGGGACAGGCCGTGCGCGCTGGAGAAGTACTGTGTTACCTGGCCCCAACCCCAGATGAGGCGCAGGTGGAGAGCGCAGCAACAAGTGTAGTGGAACCTTCTGCGGCAGTAAATACCGCCGGCAATATCGAACCAGCGCCTGCACCTTCACCGACCAGCGAGATTCCGCCTGGGCTGCGCATCACCCAACCGGCATTGGCCCTGGCGCGGCAGCACAGCCTGGATCTTACCATCCTGCCCACCGGCAAGCTGGTAACCGAAAAAATGCTGCAAGAGCTGTTGGGAAACTCGGCCGGCATTGAGGACGCGATGTTCTCTACCACAGGAGTTGAGTACAACTCAATTGTACCCAACAGCGGGTTCTCGACTGCACATGCCTCGGATAAAGAACAATTACCACCAATCGTAATCTACGGCGGCGGCGGGCACAGCAAGACACTCATTGAGATGCTGAGAGCATCGAAAACATATCACCTCGTGGGCGTGATCGACGATCATCTCCCCTCAGGAGAAGAAATCCTGGGCGTTCCCGTACTGGGCGACGCAGAGTCTCTGCCCTGCCTGAAGAGCCAGGGAATAAAACTGGCAGTCAATGCAGTGGGGAGCATTGGCAACATCGAAGTACGGATAGCCATCTTCCAACGCCTGGCGCAAGCAGGCTTTTCCTGCCCTGCCCTGGTACACCCGGCTGCTTACATCGAGCCCAGCGCCGCGCTGGCTCCTGGCATTCAAGTCTTCGCCCATGCATACGTGGGCAGCGAAGCACGGCTTGGTTATGGTGCGATCATCAATAC
>CAZVRZ010000048.1:0-16325 GCA_964629965.1 uncultured Anaerolineaceae bacterium | reverse complement strand
TCGCCTGGCGCGCTCCTGGCGGGTGCGGTTGAAGTTGGCAAGGGGGCGCTGGTTGGAATGGGCGTTACCATCCACCTGGGAGTCAAAATCGGCGCGGGAGCACGTATTGGCAACAGTGCTGTGATTAAAGCCGATGTACCCGCCAAAACCATCGTGATGGCCGGCAGAACCTGGCCCGAATAGGAGAATTTTATGTCACAACCCATTTTTCAGGTAGATGCCTTCACCAGCCAGCCCTTCCACGGCAACCCTGCCGCAGTCTGCCCGCTGCCGGCTGCAGCTGAAGATAGCTGGATGCAAAACGTGGCCCGCGAGATGAACCTGTCGGAAACAGCTTTCCTGGTTCGCCAGCCAGATGGGCAGGCAGAAGGATACCATCTGCGCTGGTTCACGCCTGCTGCAGAGGTCAGGTTATGCGGACATGCCACCCTGGCCAGCGCCCATATCCTGTGGGAGACGGGTATGTTGGGTAGACACGAGACTGCCCGGTTCCACACCCTGAGCGGTCTGCTCACGGCAGATTGGCGAGATGGCTGGATCGAAATGAACTTTCCAGCGACAGTGGCCGAAGAGGCTGTTCCTCCAGCAGGTTTACTGGAAGCATTCGGTGTGAAAGCGCTCTATGTAGGAAGAAGCAAATTCGACTATTTGATAGAAGTTGAAAGCGAAGAGATCATCCGCAGCTTGCAACCGAATTTCAACGCCCTGGCAGCAGTCGAAGCGCGCGGGGTGATGATTACCAGCCGTTCGGCCTCTGCCGAATACGACTTCGTCTCGCGTTTCTTTGCTCCGGCCGTTGGAGTCAATGAAGATCCGGTGACCGGCTCATCGCACTGCTGCCTGACTCCTTACTGGGGCCAGCGGTTGGGAAAAGAGAGCCTGACCGCCTTCCAGGCATCCCCTCGCGGCGGCGAACTGCGCCTCCGTCTGGCTGGCGAGCGCGTCCTGCTCTCCGGGCAAGCCGTGACCATCATGAAAGGAGAACTGCAGTGAAGAACACCACTGGTGTGATGCTAAGTAAATCGCTCAAAACGTTATTGGGCGTGGCTACTGCCATATACATTATGCTTCCTATCCTATTCCTGTTTCTCTATATACTTTTCTTCATAGCCATGATCCTCACCGAGGCGGAAAGCTCGGGATCACCTATCATCCTTGGAACAGTCATGTGCGGCGTTTTTGCTTTCATGCCCTTGGCTGGTATATTATCGGTGGCTATAATCATTTTCTACATAATTCACCTAATTAAAAATCAGGCTGCTAACGACACGTATCGTATCCTCACTGCCATTGGCCTTCACTTAATGCCCTATGTGGCGATTCCTTTTTATTACCTGGTATACATCCGGCCCGAGCAACCGCCAGCCTGGGCACAGCAAACTCCGCAATTGGCTGTTCCTGCAGCACAGGTGAATGAAGCCACAGTTGAGAATACGGCAGTAGAGAACACCGTTGTAGAAAATACTGAAGGAGAAGAACCCTTTGACGTTGAATAACACTATGCGGGAGTTGCACTCAACTCAGCCAGAGTTGTACTCAACTCAGATTCCATTATCATCCCCCGATCTGACGGAAGCGGAGCGCCAGGCCGTCATGGCAGTGATGAACACTCCGTTCCTGAGCATGGGACCGGAGATAGAAAAGTTCGAGCAGGCCATGCGAGAATTTACCGGCAGCCGCCATGCCATTGGCGTTAACTCCGGCACCGCTGGGCTGCACCTGTGCGTGCGCGCCGCAGGCATCCAGGATGGCGACTTGGTGATCACCACGCCGTTCTCGTTCGTCTCATCCAGCAATGTACTGTTGTTCGAGCGCGCCACGCCGATTTTCGTGGATGTGGATGCGCGCACCGGCAATATCGATGCAAACCTGGTGATAGAGGCCGTCCAAGACCTGTGCGGCAAAGAACACCGCACGCCAGGCGGGCAGGCCGCCCGCCGTTGGTTGCCTCGCCAGGGCGTCAGCGAGGGGGGGCAACTCAAAGCCATTTTACCGGTGGATGTGTTCGGACAGCCCGCCAACCTGGATCCGATCAGGGCTGTGGCGCGACAGTATGGTCTTAAGGTGATAGAAGATGCTTGCGAAGCACTAGGGGCAACTTACAAAGGCCGCATGGCAGGCATGCTTGGCGATTATGGCGTATTTGCCTTCTATCCCAATAAACAAATTACAACCGGCGAAGGCGGGTTGATCGTCACCGATGATGACGAGGCTGCGGCTCTGATGCGCTCCTTGCGCAACCAGGGCCGCGCTCCCGGCGATACCTGGCTGCAGCACACGCACCTGGGCTATAACTACCGCATGGATGAATTGAGCGCGGCGCTAGGCCGGGTCCAAATGAGCCGCATCGAGGAATTAATGGCAAAGCGCGCCCAAGTGGCGAAATGGTACAACGAACGCCTCGCCGAGATACCCGGCGTTGAAGCGCCTGAGGTGCTCCCCGATACCACCCGCATGAGCTGGTTCGTCTATGTGATTCGCTTTGCCCCTCGCAATGACGGTAAAGAACAACCGGATGCGGCGCTTTCTAACGCTCGTGATACCATCGCCCGCCGGTTGACCGAACGCGGCATTCCGAACCGGCCTTATTTCCTGCCGATCCACTTGCAACCTTACATGGCAAAGCGCTTCGGCTATCGCCAAGGCGATTTCCCCGTGACCGAAGACCTGGGCCGGCGCGGCCTGGCAATCCCTTTTTCCAGCGTGATGAGCGAAGAACAGGTCGAGCGGGTTTGCAGAGTCCTGGCAAGCGTTCTCAAGGAAGAATAACGAAAAGAAATTTTTACGAGTTGGTCAAAACCAAATCTTCTTTGCCCACCAGCCTATCCTGGATGCGCTGCACCACTATATCCAGGTGCTTGTGTTTGTGCACAAAATCCAGATCATCGGTATGGATGGTCAGCACCGGGCATAGATCAAAAGTAGCCATCCAATCATCGTAGAATGTTTCCAACAACTGCAGGTACTCGGGCGAGATGCCGCTTTCCATCTCTCGACCACGATTCTGGATGCGTTTGACCAGCACCCCCACAGGCGCACGCAAATAGATCAGCAAATCAGGCGGAGGCAGATGCTTTACCACCAGATCGAACACCCGGCGATAAGAAAGGTAGTCGCGTTCGCTCAAGTTGCCCATGTGATTCAAAGCACGCGCGAAGATGAACGCATCTTCGTAAATGCTTCGATCCAGGATTGCCGATTGCGGGTTGGCGGCCAGATCCAGGTATTGTTGGGCGCGATGTCCCAGGAAAAATACCTGCAAATGAAATGACCAGTTGCGCATGTCGGCGTAAAAATCGGGCAAGTACGGATTATCTGCCACGGATTCAAAAGCTGACAGCCAGCCCAGGCGCGCTCCAATACGCTCGGCAAGCGAGGTTTTCCCCACACCGATGTTGCCTGCAACCACAATCAGACGTTTGGTCATACTACCATCCTTCTCTTACTGATCCAAATTCCAATAAGCAATTTCTTCTACCCACACCTCCAGGCCGGATGTGTTGGGCGCACCGACCATCAGGCCAATTCCACCTTCCGCATAAATCCCATCGATGTATTCACCCAACAATTGACCGTTGGCATACAGGCGAATCGTACTGCCCTGGAACCAGATGCCCAGGCGATTGGTTTCAGCAGACCCTTTCTTGATCGCCTCACTGCTCTTCCATTCCTGGATCGCCCGGTAGTTGTTATCCCACACATACATCCGGAAGTAACCATCACAAGAAAAGCTGACCACGTAACCATATTCCGGCTCGGGGGCGCGCACCAACAAGCCATAACGATCCCTGCCAGAACAGGTGGGTCCCATAGTAAAAACCGCTTCCAGGTAAAAGTTTTTAACCTTCTTCCCATTAGCTGAGTTCCAACGGTCGCCGGTATCCGCCTGCTTGGCAACTATCCGGAAACGCCCGTCTTTGACGCCAAAGCTATAATCACTCTCATCAAACGCATACCAGGCCGAACTGCTTTCGAAAGTATCTTTCCAATCCGGATCGCCCAGCTCGGGCAGTCCTTGCGTCGAGATGGTGGGCGTGACCTGCGGCTGGTCGCACTTCAACAACTGCTGATAGGATGGTTCGTTGCTGGCTGGAAGGAGTCCATCCGGCGAGAGTGGAACAATGTAAGGCGTGGCGCAGAATGCTCCCGGCTGGCTGAGCAGTGGTAAACTGTTCAATTCTCCATCCTGAACATCGAAGATTTGCAATTTGCCATCACCTTGCCAGGCAGAAAAATAATAGGGATAGGCATGATAATCTGCTGCTCGGGCAACCACTTCATATCTTCCAACCGGCACTTCAAGGGTCAATTGGTTCATACCGGTGCCGACGGACATCTCCAAACGATAGAAAGCGCCGCTGCCGATCTCACGGGCATACACAATTAATGGAGAAGGTGGAAAGAGGGCCGAATCCGTGGGAGGGTTCACCAGCGTCACCAACAAGCGCCCGCCGCTCACCGCTGGTTGCGTCGTAGCAGTGAGTTCTTGCGTAGGTTCGGAAGTAGCGGTGGATGTCGCCGAGGCTTCCAATGCCGCTGCGGGGATGGTTTCGGTCGGGGGTTGCGCGTTTATGTTCAGCGCGACCGTTGGGTCGGGAGGCTGCGCCTGGGCTATGGCCGTTTGTGTTTGAGCCACAATGATGGCCACCTGCGCATCTATATCCACTGGCGCCGGGGTGACCGTAGCCGGGGCACAGGCAGCCAACAACACCATGGCAATGGCGGTAAAGAACAATGACGATCGGTTTGCACGCATGTTAACCTTCTTTTAAAGTTTACTTTCTTATGAACGGCAAGAAAACTTGCTGAAATACATTATCCACCACTTCGAGCGTAAGCGCAATCGCGTGGGGAGAACCTTCGGCCGGGTCAGTCGCCGTGACGGTGATCGATCCAGTATACGTACCAGCACTCAATGCATCTAAACCTTGTAATGAAACCGTAAAAGGCGCGGGGGTAACTCCCTGCAGTGGTGTGATCGCAAACCAAGCGCCGCTGCCGGCGACCTGCCAGGTTAAACCATCACCGGCGCCAGTGTTCTGTGGCGTTAGCACATATTCGGCAGGTATTGCTACCTGCCCAGGGCGGCTGTAGCGGAACGCCAATGCATCGGGTAGGTTGCCCAATACGGGTACGAGATCTGATGAGAGATCAATGCTATCCTGGCTGGCAGCGCTCTGGGTATCCGTGCGCATTTCTGCATAAACCGTATGCAAACCCACCCCGTGCTCCAAAGTCCAGGGCATGGTATTGGAGAAAGGCATCCAGGCTGACCACTGAGTTGGGTACAACTCGCCGCTATCGTTGCGCAAGCGTACTTCGGTCCAGGTGCCATAGATATACAACGAAACCTGCCGGTTGTCCGTGCTGGCAGCATCACGATTAATCAGAAGAGGATAATAGTCTCGGCGGCGGCCAAAGTTTTGCACCCAATAACGCCCATAATCTCCTCCCAAGTCATAATACCCCACGCCCATCTCCCATGAATTGGCGGATAAGATGTTGTTGCGATGCCCGGTACTGTTCATCCAGCCCGTCATAACATCCTGCGGAGAGCCATATCCAGCCGCAATGTTCTCTGCCAATGAACTCCAATTAGGAGGATAAAAGCTGAGAATGCGCTGCCAGGTATCGCAAACGAATTGTAAGCTCGAGTTAACTCGATCGTAGGTATCATGGTTAAAATAATTATCCTGGCCCATGTCGGTGGCATGGTAACGCGCCGAATTGGTCAATTCCTGCACCAGTTTAAGCGGCGGCAAACCAGCATTTTGCCGCTCCTCATTCACCAGATCCAGCACCTGCTGTTCGTACTCGCTGTTAACGGCTGGTGCAATTACACCTCCGCAGCCAGAATAGGCGGGTGTGGAAGTTCCCGCACGCGCCTGCCAGGTCACAAAGACTGAACAGGCTGCAAGAACCAAAACGAACAATTTAGCATAAGATTTTGTAGAGAAGTTGATCATGGTCCGTACTCAATCCCTTCATCTCCCGGTTGAACATCCGGGCATGCCAACATTCCTCCAGCCGGGCTGCGCTGCACCATCACAAAACCAGTGCGCCACATCAAAGAGGCCGCGGGGGCTCGATTTCCAAGTGATAAAGATCGAAAATCAGATTGCAGCACGATCTCCTTGCCGGTATCCGAATTGTAACTGCAAAGGCTGCAACGCGTCAAATCGCCTGCCTGGCGGCAGGTTTGCACATCAAGCTGTAATGGCATAGAAAACTCATAAGCATTGCGCGGCGCCAATACCTGCACACCGCAAAACATACACCCAAGGCCCGACAACACCAGCGGAAAAAGGAGCACGGGCTTCAATCGCTGCGAAAGGATGGGTTTTGCCCAAACATAAGCCGGCAGCCAGGCAAACAACAAAGGCAGGTACAACCAGGGAGTCCAATGCCAATACGGAGGCGACAGCCACAAGGGCTTGATCAACAGCAATAAAAAACCGCCTGCCCACAGCAGTACCATCCAAACCAGAGGTTTCCATAAATTGCGTTTCTCATCGATTGGCGAGGCCATTTTTCCTCCGTGTGTTCTTTAACGTATTCTGCAATATAGAACAGCGCTCAAAAAACATGGCTTGCGAATCCAGATGGTCAAATGAGAGCGGGCTCACCGGTCTGTTGGATCGCACTGCCGAACATCTGCATAGCAATCTCAAGCACCTGGGAGGCGCTCATCCCAGTGTGCGAGTGCGCTATGAGATGCATGGGCAGCGGTGGTTGGTGAGCGCCAACGGTTTGTAAATAGTGGATGCCGGTGAGAAGTTGCGCTCCATTGCGCTGGTAAAAACGAATGCGCCGTTCGCACCATTGGCGCTCTTCAGGGGTATGTGCCCGCTCCGGCATCTCCACTTCAAAGATCAGTATCTCGGCCCTGCGAAAAACTTGCTCGCATACCATTTGGTACAGGCAGGTTCCCAATCCCTGGCCGCGCATTTCGGGCGTGACGGCCAGGTACCACAAAAAACCTGCCTTCAGTGATGCATTGAACTGGCACAGGCTGATCCCAACCAGCGAACGTTCCGAGTTGTACTCAACTCCGTTGTACTCAACTCCATCGACCAGCGCATGGATCACTTGGCACGGCTCTACACCGGTCTCACCCGATCGATCCTTTAGCATACGCAAAATTTGCGATACCAAAGCACGCTCGCTTGGCGGAAAAGCGGTCTCGTACAGATCCAGCCAGGGTAGCAGTAAGTCATCTTCAAGGCTCAGCAGCTCGACCAGCCGGTATTCATCCATGCCGCGGTGTTCTTTACCGCAGCTTTCATTTCTGAGGGTTGTACCCAATCCGTTTGTACCCAATCCGTTTGTACTCAATCCGTTTGTACTCAACTCGAGTTGTAATCAACTCACATGCCCCTCACATCCATTGATCGAAATGATGCTCGATATCATGGGCTTTGAGCAGGTCGCGTATATGATCTACTGCTTGAGAGTCGCCCTGATAAACCTTCTCGATCAACGCCAGCAGCAGCGCATCTTTATGAGCGGCAGGAACGGTCACCCAAAATTCATAATCCGAATCGCCCCAAAACTCGAGCGGCATTTGACCTATATCCTGGCAATACAGTGCCAGGCTGCCATCTGCGTGGATCTCAGCGGTGACGTAGCGCGCGGTGTTATTTACCGCGGTCTCACTGCTATCCTCATATAGTTTGATCGTTTTCGAATGATTCTGCTCAGTTTCATCAGCCATATAACTACCTGTTATTGTGCTATCCTAAGGGATCAACCTGGGACTGTTTTGGATGGTGAATAAATTCTACCTTATCGAAAAAAAGCCTCGGACTGCTGCGCCAGGGCATCCTGGATACGCTCCCGGTGGATCGTCAATAAGTCAAGCTGGTCGATCTGTGCCAGCGGGATAAAACCTACCTCCAGGGTTTCATCGCTGAGCTTAAGCTCACCCTGGAGCACTTCAGCCTCAAAGTTGAAAGCCACGATCTGGAACCGGTTGCCATCGGGATATTCGATCAACCGGTGCGGGCTGCTATAGATACCGGTCAACCGCTTGAGGCGCACGCGCAGACCCGTTTCTTCCCACACCTCGCGCTGGCAGGCTTCGGCCGCGCTTTCGCCCGGGTCTATTCCACCGCCTGGTAAGCACCACTGACCGTTGTCCGAGCGGCGGGTAAGCAGAATCTTCTCGCCAGCGAGGTCAAAGATCGTTGCCGAGCAACCGCAGCGGATGCGCCCCAGCTTGCCAATGCGGTCTCCTTCTAATATGCGCATGGTGTTTATCGTCCGAGTTGTACTCAACTCCGCCTCCTGCTAATCCTTATAAGGGTCAACTTCGTTGTCGCCCGCCATCGCCACACCGATGGGCTTGAGCGTATGTAGAATACGGATTGCGCTGCCTTGCTGTCTGAGCACCTCGGGCAAGCGTTTGTAACAGTGCGGCGACTCGTCTGTGCCGGCGCCGCGTAACTCTACACCCTGGCCTCGCACCCATTCCATCATCATGGAACGCGACACCTGGCCTGGCGAAATCACCCGTCCGGTCCGGCGATCTACTTTGCCACGCGCCGCGGTGCGGCTCATCACCCGGCCGGCTCCATGCACCGTGGAATATAACGAATATTGGGCATCCCTGGATTCAACCCCTTCCAGGATCACGGAAATATCGCCCATCGAGCCGCCTACAAAACCCTTCTGCCCTGGAAAGGCCGGCGTGGCTCCCTTTCGCACCACCCATAGATCCTGCCCGCCGTGGCGTTCCCTCCACGCAAAATTGTGATGGTTGTGCACCTCTTCCAAAATATGTGCGCCCAACAGGCGCGCCACTTCGACGCACACCCAATCGCGCCCAGCATAAGCATACCGGCCGGCAAGGTGCATGCAAACCAGGTAGTCCGTGCCCAGGTTGGAATCGGCTCGCAGCACCAGCGGATCGACATCCATGCCGTCCTTGGCGCCACCAGCCTTCAGAAAATAGGTAGCGGTGCGATGACCCAGGCCGCGCGAGCCGAAATGCACACCGATCCAGACCCGACGCTGTTCGTCTTCTAATATATCGACAAAATGATTGCCGGAGCCGATCGTACCAAGCTGCTGGTGAGCCATCTGTTTGAGCGGCGATATGGCCTTCAATTTCCAGGCAGGGTCATCAAAAAGCTCGTGATCAACCGGGGTATCGTTCTTGCGCCCAATCCCAAAAGAGAGATGATGCCAGATGTCATCCATGATCGTGCGAATGTGAGCCCTGACATCTTCAACGGGCAAATCGATCCGCACAGCTTTGTTGCCGCAGGCAATATCATACCCAACCCCCGAAGGGCTGATCTTATCGCTGTAGGCTACAATACCGCCGATGGGCACCGCGTACCCCTTGTGATGATCGGCCATCAGGGCCACCTTGTCGGCAGTTTTGGCACAGTTCTTGATCTGTTTTATAGCGCTTTCGTCGACCGGATCGCCCCAGACCGGAATTCCATCAATAAGCTTCATATTACAATACTTTACTAAGATCGATGCCGCGCGCCTGGGAACGCTGCTCGCGCCATTCCATTTCATTCGCCGGCGGCGGCTTGATCTGGTCTGCCGGGCGCTGCGCCAGGGATAACGCCTCTTCAGGGCACACCAGCACGCACACACCGCAGCCAACACAGCGAGTCTCGTTGACGTGAACAACAAGATCCACGGTCAAGGCGTCGAACTGGCAAGCCGGCAGACAGTTTTCACAACCCAGGCAGCGTTCTTCATCAACCACGTTCACAAAGGCCGAACGCGCCACCACGTTGGCAACGCCCAGGTCGGCCAGGCCGCGCAACACCCCACACGAGCAGGTGCAGCAGTTGCAGATATACCAGACACCGCTTTGGCTGTTGGTAACTGTGTGCACCAGCCCGGCCTGAGCAGCTTTTTTGAGCACAGTCCGCGCCTCCTGGCGGGTGAGCGCCCGCACCGCGGGTATATTCGCAAAAGCATCCAGTCGCCCGCTCATCGCCATGCACATCTCGATCGGATGCTCACACGGTTCGCCGATCAAGGCTTTCTGCTTGCGGCAGATACAATCCAACACACCCCACGACTGCGCCTGATCGAGGATATGAGTGACCGATTCGTACGGCTGGATCTCCATATCGACCAGCACCGATTCCTGCACAGGAATGATGCGATGGACCGACGGGCCAACCCCCATCAACTGCTTATGCGCCTGCTGGTAATAGATTTCGAAAATTTGAGCAAATTCTTGGTCAAGCCGCTCAACCTGTTTCTCGTAAAAACCGACCACAAAAGGCATCAAACCATAGCCCAAGCCTCCCGGCGTTCGTCCAGCCTCGATCAAGCCTTTACGCGCCAGGCCTTTTAACATCTGGCTCGTTTCCAACGGATCGCGCCCGGCGCGGGCAGCGATTTCCGCAGCCGGTTCGAGCGTCAGGCGCAGCTGCGCGGCCAGGCCAGCCTCTTCAGGGGTGAAGAGACGAGCCAGCAGCTCCAACTCGATACCATCTGGTGTGGACGGAAAGCCATTGGGCAGTTCGTCCAGGCGCTGCGCCAGCCGGCGAAAAGAGATTTTTGCCTGATCTTCCATAGGATCCTCCTGCCGGCCGCCTGAGTTGAGTAGTACAGGCAGGTCTGGTACGGGCGGGTCTCAAACCCGCCCCAACTGCCCCAATAGCGAATTGAGTACAACTCACATCTCGACCGGGTCTGTGGGTTGAGTACAACTCTTGGTGAGTTGAGTATATCAAATTATTCGAGGTATATCCTATCAAATCCCTTTTTGCCTCTTGACTCTCCAGTTACTGGAGGCTGTATACTAGGACAGTATGACATCCACGCGTGGAAAGGAATGTTCATGATCAAGATTGGATACTTATCCAGGATCAGCCAGGTGCCCGTAAAGACACTGCGCTATTACGATGAAATCGGTCTGCTCAAACCGGTTGAGGTGGACCGCTTTACAGGCTACCGCTATTACACCTACCACCAACTAACCCGTCTGAATCGCATCTTGGCGCTCAAGGATCTGGGCTTCTCGCTCGAGCAGATCAGTTCGCTGCTCGAACACGACTTGCCCGCTGCCGAACTGCGCGGCATGCTGCGCATGAAACAGGCCGAACTGCGTGAGCGCCTTCAGGAAGAGGCAGCCAGGTTAGAACGTGTAGAAACTCGTCTAAAACAAATCGAACAGGAGTCTGTTATGTCAAACTATGAAGTCGTTCTCAAGAAAGTTGAACCCATTCTTGTCGCCGGTGTCCGCGCCATCATCCCAGCTTACCCGCAGCAGGGGCATTTGTGGCAAGAACTCGGAACTCACCTGGATTCGCTGGGGGTAACGCCCTCCGGCGCTTGCTTTACTCTCTATCACAGCGATGAGCCCGAGATCGACGCCGAAGTCTGCGAGCCTATCTCTAACTCCATCCCAGAGCGCGGCTCGGTGCGGGTACACGAACTGCCCGCAGTCGAATCGATGGCCTGCACGATCCACCATGGCCCGTTCAGCGCCATCGGTGAGGCATACAAAGCCATCCTTCAATGGATCGACGGCCAGGGCTATCACATCGTTGGACCGGGCCGGGAGATCTATCTGAACCCGCCTGCCAATGATGGCAGCCAATCCGACCCTGAAACGGTCACCGAACTACAGTTCCCGGTCAGCAAAGCATAGAGCCCTTGAAGAAGAATGGGGGTTGTTGGTGGGACTGTGCCAACAACCCCCAAACCCCCTAATTTGAAGCAGTAATACAGTCGCCTTCCACCCGCCAGATCTGGCTGGCAAAGCTGTTGATGAAATAACGATCATGCACCACGGCGATGACAGTGCCATTGAAATCTGCCAGCGCTTGCTCAAAGCGAGTGCGGGAGGGGATATCGAGATGATTGATGGGCTCATCGAGCAGCAGCAGGTTACAGCCTTGCGCCGCCAAGCAGGCCAGGGATAAGCGAGCGCGCTCGCCGTAAGATATTCTTCCCACGGGGATAAAAACATCATCGCCTGAGAAGAGAAAGCGATGCAAGAAAGCACGCGCTTCGGTTTGCGTGAACGGCGCCGCCTGGCGCAGCGTGGCGTAGGCATCCAGGGCAGGATCGAGATTCTCCTGCTCCTGTGCCATATAACCCACCTGCACGTTGGCGCCCAGGCGCACCTGCCCTGCCAGAGGAGGCAGCTTACCAGCGATGGTACGCAGCAGGGTGGTCTTGCCTGAACCGTTTGGACCGACCAGGACCAGGCGTGCACCGAAACGCACATAAAGATCCAGCTCGCGCAGCAAAGCCTGCTCTCCATAACCGACCGATACACCCTCCAGCCGCAGCACGTCCCTCCCGCTGGCAAGCGTATCACCAAAATTGATCTTGACCTGCCAATCGGAACGCGGTTTCTCGATGCGATCCACGGTCAGCAAGCGCTCGACGCGCTTCTCCAGGTTCTTGGCCTTGTGGATCGTTTCCTTAGTGCGGTTGGCAAAGAACCCCGGCGCCCAGGTGTCTCCGGCGGCCTTGTTATTCGGCCGGTATTTGGCATCGGCGCGCACGCGCAGTGCGGCGGTGCGCAGGCGAGCAATTTCAACCTGCTGATCCTGATACGCCTGCTGCTGGCGTTCGCGTTCGGCCAAGGTAATTTCCAGATATGCACTGTAGTTCCCTGCAAACGATCGTAAACGGTGAGTGTAAGGGTCGATTTCAAGGATACCCGTTGCCAGGCGATCCAAGAAAAGGCGATCGTGCGAAACGAACAACAGCGCACCCTGGTAAGACAACAGCCACTCTTCCAGCCATTCGAGCATGTCCAGGTCCAGATGGTTGGTAGGCTCGTCCAGCAACAAGAGCTGAGGATCGGATAGCAGCACACCTGCCAGCGCCAGGCGCGTTTTTTGGCCTCCGCTCAGGTGAGCGACGGGTGTTTCCGGCGGGGCAGAGTCCAGGCCCAGAGCCGCCAGTACAGCCGGGGTGCGCCCGCTGCTCTGGCAGGCGACATCCAATTGAGCCAGGGTGGTATCGTAAGCGGCCTGGAGTTCCGGCTGATGCGGGTTCACCGACAGCGCCAGGGCCAGCGCTTCGAGCTTATCCGTGAGCGTCTCCGAGTCGCCGCCCAGGCGCGCCAGGAAGCCGCGGATGCTTTCGCCATTGGCAGGCTGTAGGCCTTGAGGCAGATAGCCGAGGCGCAGGTTAGAGGGATTGAAGCTCACCACGCCTGCATCCGGTCGCTCCTGCCCAACCAGGATACGCAGCAAGGTTGTTTTCCCGCAGCCGTTCGGCCCCACCAGTGCCAGCCGCTCACCAGGGCCCAGGTTGAAACTGACCTGCTCAAGCACGGGATCAATATTGTAAGATTTAGAAATGTGATGGACTGAAAGCATTCGACAACAACTCCTGAAGGTTTAAAGCAAACACCGAGGGGTACGCCCTCGGTGTCTGATAAATCATCCACACAGCCAGCCTCAAAAACGGTGTACTTTACCGTCACGGTGTACTTTACCGTCTGTGACCGGCATCGAGAAACGAGCCCGAAAAACACAGATGTCAGGAATTGTTGTCCGTCATAGGATACCTACGGTTTACTCGACCGCGCTACTCTCTTCATAAGATTTCTTGCCGCACCGATTTTACCATATTGGGATATATGTTACAATCCACGGCACACCATGAAGCCCGCCTGGGCTTACCTTTATAACAATGGGAGGTGCTATGAAACTCTTAGAGAACCGTTGGGCTTTGATCACAGGCTCGAGCCGCGGCGTCGGCCAGCAGATCGCTCTGGGCCTGGCAGAAAAGAAATGTAACCTCATCGTGCACGGCCGCACGGAAAAGAATACCGCCGAAACGCTGCACCTGCTGAAAGCTTATGCTGTAAAAACCCATGTTGTGTGGGGAGAGCTGGATAGCCAGGTTGGGGTAGAAGCGCTTGTTGCCAGAGTCAAGGACAGTTCCATCCATGTAGATATTCTTTACAATAACGCCGCCATCCAGAATGCCTGGAAGCCGGTCTGGGATATCAACTGGGAAGAGTGGCAGCACTCATTTGCCATCAACCTGTTCGCCATGGTAATGTTGTGCAATGCCTTTGCGCCCGGGATGAAACAACGCGGCTACGGCCGGATCATCAACCTGACTTCGGGCATCAAGGATGTGCCCCAGCTAGCGCCTTACAGCGCATCCAAAGCCGCCGTCGATAAATACACCCGCGATCTAGCTGCCGAGCTGCGAGACAGCAATGTGCTGGTGAACACCCTCGACCCGGGCTGGTTGAAGACTGATATGGGTGGGCCCAACGCCGAGCACGAGGTTACGACCGTGCTGCCAGGCGCGTTGGTCCCGGCGCTGCTGGATGATTTTGGTCCAAGCGGGCAGTTCTTCTCGGCGCAAGATTATCATTCATGATGGAGCACCTGGAAGAGCTGGCGCTGAATGCCTGGCCAGCACTGCAAACGGCGCTCTACGACGGCTGGGTGATGCGCTTTGCCAATGGCTACACCCGGCGCTCCAACTCCATCCTGCCGCTCTACCCGGCACAAAGAGAGGCAGCCGAGAAAATGGCGTGGTGCGAGAGCGTTTACCGGGAGCGAGGCCTACCGGTCGTTTTTAAGCTGTTCGGGAAAACACGCTCTCAAGAATTGGACGCCTTCCTGGACGAACAGGGCTATCGCGCCGATGCTTTCACCAGCATGCAAACTCTGGACTTGAGCTCCTGGCAGGGTGACCCAGCACAACAAGCGGCCGCGACCAGCAAAGTGATCTTGGAATCCCAGCCCACGCTAGCCTGGCAGGCTGCTTTTGGGCGGATGCAGCATGGCAGTAAAGAGCACTGCTTAAGCGAGGCCGAGGCGCAGACGCACCAGCAATTGTTGGAAGCGATCATCCCAAGGAAGCGCTTTGCGTCGGTGAGGGTGGCGGGCCAGGTGATCGGGTGCGGATTGGGCGTGGCGCAAGATGGCTTCCTGGGCATCTTCGATATCGTGATCGACCCGGGCTACCGCCGGCAGGGTCACGGAGAGCGGCTGATGGGCAGCCTGCTGGCATGGGGCAAGCAACAGGCCGTTCATACGGCCTATTTGCAGGTGATGCAGAACAACGAGCCGGCGCTGCGCCTGTACGACCGGTTGGGCTTTCGGGAAGCATATCCCTACTGGTACCGGGTTAAGTCTTTGCTGATCCCCTAACTCAAAACAGGAGGCTTGCTCCTATGCCTGCCTTCAGAAGGAGATTGCTTCGGTCCCTTCGCTTCGCCCTTCGTTCCTCTGGGCAGGCTCTGGGCAGGCTGCTGCGCTCTCTTGCAATGATATTTCGAGCAGGTTAAAGCCCTGGTTGGGGGCAGCGCTGCGGAGGCAACGATCCTATGGAAGAGGCGTGGGCAAGGGCAACGGCGTCACATAATAGGCGACCAGCAAATAACCCAGCGCAAAGAGAGCACAGGCGGCAATCAGCAGGCAGGCCACGCCGCATGCCAGCCCACGATTGATGTTGTGGGTCTGCCGTTCCAGGACGACCTCGGCGGGCTTTTGAGGATGGTAATAAACCGTTACCTGGCGGCCCGCTGGATAGCGGTCCACGACCGCCTGGGCATCTGTCGCTCGAGAGTAGGTTTTTTGAGCGCCCAGAGTGATCCATCGGCCAAGGTAAGGTTGGCCGTTGACTTCGTAGGTATACCTCACTTCTGGGCTGTATGATGTGGACGATACCTGGTTGACATAATCGTAATCCGTCAGCGTGCGCACCTGCGACTCGATCACCTGCCCGGCGGCAATCGGCCAGGCATTGCTAGATGAAAGCTTGCGGCGTTGGAAGAAGGCATTGGTCACTAGCAGAACGCCCAGCAAGCCGAAGAATAGAACGCACAGCCCCGGGCAAGCCATTGTTTTTAACTGTTCGACCAGATCGTTACTCATGTTTCCTCCTCATCGCTCTGCTATTATTGTATAGCGAAATTGCAGAAAAATGATATCCGATCCGTATTCCCAACGATTTGCACAGAGCGAAACGATCATTAGAACGTTATCACCGGGTACGCCCGTGCTATAATCAAGCACCCCAATCAACAACATGCAACCAAAATGGATCACACCATGGATAAGATGAAACTTGCCCCCTGCGGCACAGAGCACCGCTGCGGTAAAGAGCACCGCGCAAAAGAAATCGGTTATTTACTCGATGATCGGCGGGCTGTTGAGCTGGTCGAGAATATCCGCAACCTGAAAAAGCTTTCGTCACCGTTTGCAGTAACGCGCGGGGTAATCTTCCTGACGCCGGCATGTAACATGTCTTGTTATTACTGTAACAGCACAAGACACTCCATGCCACCCTGGAAAAACGATACTGTATCCTTACGTAAGGAAATTTGATGCAAGTGCAATTTGGCTTTCCAG
>CAZVRZ010000047.1:26149-35957 GCA_964629965.1 uncultured Anaerolineaceae bacterium | reverse complement strand
TTCCGATGTTGAATAAACAGGAGGAGCGATGAACCGTAAACGTTTGGGTACTTTCATTGTCCTGGCGCTCTTACTAGCGGCTGCCCTCGTCCCCACCGGCGGCGCCTCTGCCGATGTGGGCCCCAAGCCGACCATCGAGATCGAGTTCGAGCAGGGTTTCAATGGCCCACTGCTGAGCATCGTTTCGGGCGTCTTGCTGGAGTGCAGCTCGGCGGACTGCCTGGACGCCAAGCCCTTGCCTGGCGATATGGGCCCGCAGCATTTTACCTGCCAAGAGCTGACCTGCTCTGGCCTGGCTTATGGCTTCAGCGATTACGGGCAGTTGGAGATCACTTTCTCAGATGGGATGGTGCGCCGGAGCAACGTTTTTGCGATCGACAATTTCAATGCTTCTTATAAGGCGACCATCCTCGAGAATGACCTGCTGGTGGAGGAACGTTTCAACCCCACCGGGGTGATTATCGCCATCATCTGTGTGAGCCTGGTGCTCTTTGTGCTGATCGTGCTGGTGGGCCTGGTGTTCCTGCTGCGCAAGAAGCGGGTTTCGCCCTCAGGCCGGGCGCACTAAGCCGGCATGATCGGCGTGACGCTGGGGCTGACGTTGCTGATCGAATCGCTGGTGGCGCTGGTTTGGCGCCGGGCGAAACACAAGCCGGCCCTGAGCATCTTGCTGACGGTGTTAGCGGCCAACCTGCTGACGCAGGCCGCGCTGTGGGCGCTGTTGTGGCTGCTGGCGCGGCCTTATTGGGTGATCCTGCTGTTCGCTGAAGTGGGAATTTGGCTGGTGGAAGGCGCCTTGCTGGCTGCCATACCCGCCAACCGGCTGCGGCCGACCGAGGCGCTGCGCTTGAGCTTGTGGATCAACCTGGCCAGTTTTGGGGCCGGGCTGTTATTGCCGGTATGATACAATTCCAGGCCTGATCCTACGTACACTTCTGCGCGCCAGGCTGCACCGGGCGGTGGTGACCGGCGCCGATCTGAATTACGAGGGCAGCCTGACCATCGACCGGACGCTGATGGAGGCGGTCGGTTTACGCGTCTTTATAAAAGCCTTGCTGGGGAATTAGGCACTATCGCGATCATAGTGCTAACATACGCTTGTAATATTGTTTGCATTATGCTAATATATAGATGTGTATAAAATCTTCTTCACCAAAGAAGCTCAAAGATCATTGCTGCGAATGCCCCAGAAGACAGCGGTATTGATTCGCCAGAAATTGGAACAACTGGCAGCGGATCCATATTCACCGAATGTGAATGCTCGAAAGATGCAAAATCGTCCAGGCTATCGTTTGCGAGTAGGCGATTGGCGAGTGATTTACGAGATACACAATGATGAATTGATTATCCTGGTGTTGAAAATAGCGCCCCGTGGAGAGGTGTACCGATGAGCGATTCTGTACAAATTATCGAGCGAGATGGCAAACCCGAATGGGCTATTTTACCGTACGATGTTTACTTGCGATTGGCCGAGGAAGCTGAAATGTTGCAGGATATCCGCGACTACGATTCTGTCAAAGCAGCGATTGAACAAGGTGAAGAAGAGCTTGTACCTTCCGAGGTGACTTTCGCATTATTGCAGGGAGAAAACCAGGTTAAGGTATGGCGAGAATTCCGTGGATTAAGCCAGCGGCAGTTGAGCGCCAGCGCCGGGATCAGTACATCGTATTTATCGCAGATCGAGAAGGGCAAACGAACAGGCACGACAGACGTGCTGCTGGCGATTGCCAGAACGCTCAGGAGGATCTGGTGTGCCGGCCAGAGGCTGCGCCAGGATAGATATTTAAGATTCTGATTTCAAGAGTATCATGAACCCCCGCCAAAGACTGCTGACCACCCTGCGCGGCGAGCTGCCGGACTGCGTGCCGGTGGCGCCGGACTTTTCGAACATGATCCCGGCCAAGCTGACCGGCAAGCCGTTCTGGGACCTGTATCTCTATAACGACCCGCCCATCTGGGAGGCCTACATTGCCTGTGCCAAATACTTCGATATCGATGCCTTGATGGATGGCTATTTCCCGCTGTCGTTCCCGCAGGCAGATGGGGACCAGGCTGGCTGGCAGGATTATATTGTCTCCGAAGACGCCGGGCGGATCGTCACCCAGGCGATGCGAGCGCGCCGGCATGGGCCGCAGTGGGCTGGCCGCGTCAACGTGTATTACGTCGCCGATCCGCCGACCAACAACGTGCCCCCGGAGAAGATCGGGCTGCCCGCCGTTCCGCAAAGCTGGCGGTCATTGCAGGGCGTCCGGCCGGTGGATACCGGGCCAGAAGGCCTGCGGCGGGTAGTGCAGTTGCTAGGCGAACAGGGGCTGGTGGGGGTGTTCCTGGCGGGCAGCGCCGTGCTGGGCAGCATCCAGGATGTGTACGATTATTACGACAGCTCAGAAAAGGCCAGGCAGGCGTGGGCCGAGCAGCGCCTGGAAGCGGTGGAGCGCCGCTTTGCGCAGATCATGGCCCTGCCGGTCAAGCCGGACTTCTTGTGCGTGGGCGGCTCGGGCACGCTGGTCTTCCAGACGGTGAAGATCTTTCGCCAACTGGCTTTCCCGGCGGTGCGGCGGGGCATCGAACTGGCCGCGCAAGCTGGCATTCCCACCCACGTGCATTCCTGCGGGCCAGAGAAAAAGCTGGTGCAGATCATGGCCGAAGAGACCGGGCTGACGGTGATCGACCCGCTCGAGATCCCGCCCATGGGCGACTGCCACCTGGCGGAGATCAAGCGGCTGTACGGCGGCAAGCTGACCTTGAAAGGCAACCTGCACACCACGCAGATCATGCTGCGCGGTACGCCGGAGGATGTGCGCCGCGCCAGCCGCCAGGCCATCGACGATGCCGCCGCCGGCGGGCGCTTCATCCTATCCACAGGCGACCAGTGCGGGCGGGACACGCCCTTCGAAAACCTGCGCGCCATGGTGGAGACAGCGCGAGAGTATGGCAGGTATTGAATGGGGAGATGGCGGTCCACGAATTTGGCGACACAAACCGTCGCTGCACGAATACCCGAATGGGACTCGGGCTGGGCGGTTTTATTCGTGCCGCTGTACGCAGCGGCCCATTCGTGGATGGCTCTTTTATGCTATAATGTATGAAAGTATGACTTTATGACCTGTGAACGGATAGGAGGTTGCTATGGAGGCCAACGGCGTGCGCGTCCAGGAGAAAGGGCAGGTTACCATCCCGCGTGCGATTCGTGAAAAATTGAATTTGAAGCCCGGCGACCTGGTGATCTTCCAGGAAACTGAAGCGGGCATTGTGCTCGTGCCGGCCGCGCTGGTCCCCAAAGAAGATTACGGCGCCGAGCTGACTGCGTTGGTGAAAACCGTGCGTGAAAAATTTGAGGATTATTCGGCAGAGGATATTGCCAACCTGGTGGAGCAGGCTGTGCGCACGGCGCGGGGAGAAAAAGGGTAATGCGCATCGTTTTAGATGCGAACGTACTGGTCAGCGGGCTGGAAGGGTAGTATCCCTCGGTTTCGCAAAGGTAGGAGTGGGGGCCGGCGGGGGTCTTCCTCCGCAATTGTGCTATACTGGTAGCTGAATTAACTGTTCGGAGCCGTTGTTGCTATAAACCCGATGTTTTCTGAAAACTTGGATGGATCATGCTCAAACAAGACCTTGATCTGAAAATCACCGACATCCAACATCTTGCCAACGCCGACTCTATAGTGGGGTTATTTACCGCGCTTGGTTATGCTACTGAATGGCGCGTTCCCCAAACGCCCGCCGCGCTGGGTTTTCCAGAGAAACTAGAGCGCGAAGTGCTACGCATCGAGCGTGTTGCCGATCAAGAAGATGGAGCTTTACAAGTCTACCTGGTTGAATTGAAACGCGTAACGGTGGCTTTGACGCAATCTTTGTCCCGATCATTAAAAGGTCGTGTTGGATTATTTCTTCTTGTATTGACTACGGGCGACTATCAACGTCTGGATTTCGTGCTTCTTGACCAAATCGTCCCAAGTGGAAATACTGCAGGAGAATTACGGGAACAAACGCCGATACTAAGGCCCCGCATTTTATCCGTTGACCGCCGCAATCCGGACCGTGTAAGTCTACGAGTTTTGCGCCGGTTTTCTTACACGGAGGTTGATACTGATTACCAGTGGGATAAGCTGCGTTCGGCATATGGCGTTGCCGAATGGTCTGAGCCGTTATTCAACAACCGGGCTCTATTTTCTGATTATTACTTGAACGAGCGACTGCCAATGCGTAGCGAGTGGAAAGAAGATCCTCGCCTGGTTTTTCGAGCGCTAAGCGATCTGCTGGCAGATGCTCGTCAAAAATTTGCCCGCCAACCGGAGAGCAAACTGCGGACAGATTTATTTGAACGCCTTTTCAAGCTTCTTGGATGGCAAGCTCAAGTCGGTAAGGCTTCTAACACAGATCATGTCACTGCTGATTACAGGCTCATATCCCCAACGGGCGTTTGTGTGCCTTGCCTGACCTATGTCTGGGATCGTTTTTTAGATGGACCAGATGGAAGAAATGTTGACCTCGAGACACCCTCTGAGAACCCGGCGCAAACGGTTGTCAGCATTCTGAATGCCGAGGAAGATACGGCTGGTTGGGCAATTGTGACCAACGGAAAGACCTGGCGATTATATTCGGCACGCGCACACTCTCGCGCTACGAATTACTACGAGATTGACTTAGAAGAGACCTTGGCCAGTCCAGATGTCAGCGAAGCTTTTCGTTACTTCTGGCTGTTCTTCCGGAGCCAGGCCTTTGACGCTCAACCCTCTTTTGTTGATACACTCCTGGCCGAATCGGCTTCTTACGCCAAAGCCCTGGGAGAACGCCTGAAAGAAAACGTTTTCGAAAATGTCTTTCCTCTGCTGGCCGAAGGGTTTATTAAAGACTGGGGCCGCCCGGCTGTGGCATTGAGTGATGATGATTTGAGCGAAACATTTCACGCCACGTTGATCTTTCTCTACCGGTTGTTGTTTCTTTTGTATGCTGAAGCGCGCGATCTGCTGCCGGTAAAAGAGGCGCGCGGCTACTGGGAAATTTCTCTCAAACGGTTGAAAGACGAGATTGCCAAAAAAGGAGGCGATATTGCTGACCTGGCCCCGAATAAATTTAAGGAAGCCTATTCCGTCAGCAGCACTGATCTTTACGATCGACTGAGCCACCTATTCCAGGTGATTGATCGGGGCGAACCGGCCTTGAATGTGCCGGTTTACAACGGTGGTTTGTTTATCACGCTGGACAAAGATCATTCCCCCATCGCCGACGAGACTGAAGCCGAAGAACTGCGCCTGGCCCGTTTTCTATCCACGCATAAAATCCCCGATCGTTTCCTGGCGCAGGGATTAGATTTATTGGCGCGCGACATAGATGACAAAACTCAATCCCTGGCAATGATTGATTACAAATCTTTGGGTGTGCGTCAGCTTGGTTCAATTTACGAGGGATTGCTGGAATTCAAACTGCGTGTGGCGCAGGAAAAAATGGCCGTCGTGTCCGGTAAAAAAGGCGATCAAATTGTTCCTTACGCAGAAGCCAAGAAAAATGGCCTCAAGTTACGGATGTCTGGCAGAGGCGCCGCACGCACTGAGTTTGTTTACCCTAAGGGCGGGGTGTACTTAGAAAATGACCTGCACGAGCGTAAAGCCACCGGCAGCTACTACACGCCCGATTACATCGTCAAATATATTGTCCAACACACCGTTGGACCAGCCTTGGAATCGAATACGGAGGCATTGCGCCCCAAACTGCGCGAGGCCCAAAGAGCCTATCATGCAGCCGTCGAACGCCAAAAAGTTTTTCAAAAGTCAGGCCAGAAAGGCGACGACCCCGAAAAAACGGCCTTCACCTTCCGCAGCCTGGTGGATGATCTTTTTGATCTGCGCGTTCTGGATCCGGCGATGGGCAGCGGCCACTTCCTGGTAGAAACGGTAGATTTCATCACCGATCGCCTGCTGGCCTTCCTCAACGCTTTCCCCTGGAATCCGGTGACCGCAGCATTACGCCATACCCGGCAAACGATTTTGAGTGAAATGCAGCGCCAGGGGGTGAGCGTTGACCCGGCCCGCCTGACGGATGTGAATTTGTTGAAACGGCACGTGCTCAAACGCTGCATCTATGGGGTGGATCTCAATCCGATGGCGGTTGAGCTGGCCAAGGTCAGCCTGTGGCTGGATTGTTTCACCCTCGGCGCTCCGCTCTCGTTCCTCGATCATCACCTGAAGTGTGGCAACTCGCTCATCGGGGCGCAGGTTACGCCGGTGCGAGAAGAGATCGAAATGGTGACCACCACCCGCACTAAAAAGGTGGCCGAAACTGCCCAGGCCTATAAAACAAAGCAAATCGTAGCCCAGCAGTTCCAAATGTTCGGCTCGTTATGGGCCGGCGCCATGTTGGCCACCGACCTGATGCGCCAGGTGGGCGAGCTGCCCGATACGACCGCCGAGCAGGTGCACCAGAGCCGCGCCGAATACCAACGTGCCGTAGATGCCCTGACCCCCTTCAAGCGCATCCTGGATGTTTACACCAGCCGTTGGTTTGGTAACCCAGACAGCAAGCTGAATCAACCGGTCTTGCAGTTCTTGCGTGACGAGCAGAACATACCCTGGCTGAAAGACCCCCAGCGCCACCAGCCTGCATCTCTGGCCGGATACCGCGATATTGCGGAAACTGCCTTAAAAGCCGCCCGTGAAAAACGCTTTTTCCATTGGGAGTTGGAATTTCCGGAAGCCTTCTTTGGGCCATCCAAAGCCAGCGCCCAGGAAATTGTGATGAAAGAGAACCCGGGCTTTGATGCGGTTATAGGGAATCCACCATATGATATACTTATCCGTTCCGAACACGGTGGTGAGATAATCGAATATCTGAACGAAAAATTCTTTACAGCGGAATATAATCCTAACTTATTCGCCCTTTTCTCGGAGCTTGCTTTATTTATTTCCAAATTAAATGGTTTGTCTTCGCTAATCATTCCAAATATGTGGTTGACAAACGACAAATACACAAGATTAAGAACTTTTTTGACAAAGGATGCTTACTTAAGAATTGTTTTAGATTTCGAATTCTCTGTTTTTGAAGAAGTTATCCCTACATGTGTGTATGTTGTGCAAAAATCAATAGCAAGAGACCAAGATATGGTTTTAGTAGGGGTCAATACTAAAATTCATGGAACACTTCCTGAAAGATTTTTTTCTGTGTCACACCAAAGCTTGCAAGATAATGCACAAAATGGATACATCAATCAACTAAATCCAAATCCTATAAAATTTAAAAATACCGTTAATCTCGATATTTACTTCATTTTATATCGAGGAGTTGAAACAAGGGATAATAATAAATATTATTCACAAATTAAGCGGACATCACATGATAAACCTGTCCTAATGGCTCCTGATGTTGAGAGGTATTTTACAGCCTGGGGTGGAACGTACGTTCGCTTTGTTCCAGGAGAGTTAAAAAGTAATGCTGACCTGCGAATGTATAATGTACCTGCTAAAGTTCTAATTCGAAGAACTGGGGATAGATTAACAGCATCGCTTGATAAAGATGGTCTATTGGTATCAAAAAATTTATATCTGGTCATACCAAAAAGTAAACCCACGGCAGATTATTTGTGCGCTATTTTGAATAGTAGGTTGCTCAATTGGGAACGTAAAAGAATCACACGTGATGAAGGGCAAGCATTTGCTCAAATCTCAGGTACAGAAATACTCAAACTGCCAATTTGCCAAATAAACTTTAATACACCTTCTTATTTGCGTGATATATTGGTTGGCGAAGCGATAGCTCTCGTTGAGAACCAAAATGTACACGAGCTAATCACTTTTATAGCTGCGCGCCTTATTGCTCAACCCGAAGAAAGCGATGTTGTTCATGATCTGCTGGCAGCCCTGGCGCAGCGCATGATTGATTTGAACCAGCAAAAGCAAGCCGAGATGAAGCGCTTCACCGGCTGGCTGGAAGGGCTGCTCAAGATCAGCGTGGATGACTTGACCGGCAAATCCAGGCTCAAGAACTTCCTGGGCGATTACCAGAAGGGCGAAGCAGAACTTTCCTACGCCGAGTTGGAAGAGATTCTATATAAAAACAAGGGAAAACTGGGTATCTCGCTCAGTGACAGCCGCGTACAGGAACGTTTGCGAGCCGAATATGAAAGCTCGCTCAAAGTCTTATGCCCTATAAAAGATTCCCTGGCCTGGACGGACAGGGTGATTGACCAGATTGTGTACAAGTTATACGGCCTGACAGAAGCAGAGATCGCCATCGTCGAAGGCAAGACTGCGCTGGCGCAAGAGGTTTCCACGATTGAAACCATACCCACCCCAGTGGGGCGCCCCCAAACCATTGCCAGGGTCAGCGACCCCAACGAACTGGCCCGCATCTTGCAAGTTCTTGATCAGCATGGCCCGCTAACCACCCGGCAACTGGCCGACCTGCTGACCGATCAACGACTAACCCTCGGCCCAGACAAGGCCGAAACAATCCGGCGAGAGTTTGCTTTTCTGGGCTGGATTGAAACTGACGAATCCCGCTGGACGCTTACCGAACGAGGTAAAGACCTGGGTTCCCTGGGAGGTGATGCAGCCGTTGGCGAGTTTGCCCGCCAGTTGTGCCTGGACAGCGAGCATCACAACGCGCAGGTTATCAGCCGCTTGCTGCTTCGCATGGAACAGCTAAGCCCGGACCTGCAGGGGGCTGTGATTTTCCCGCGTCCAGAATTGAAAGCGCTCCCCGATTCATTAGCCGATGTACGCAAACTGCTAAGCGCTGGGTTACCTCGATGGGATAACGCTTTGCGACAGCAGGTAAAAAACTTTGCCGGCCTGGCAAATAGTGATGCCATCGCCGACCAAATCATTGCCGATATCCAGAAGCGGTGGGCTACAATGGATAATTCGGAACGCACAAAGCGCCTGCAGACGCGCATCAGCGAGGCCTTTGTGGAAGTGATGTTTGGCCAGGTTATGGCGGCTAACGATGTCGAGATCTGGCAAGAACGCATGGATTGGGCTGGACTGACGCATACAGCGCGGGATTTGCCTGGCTTACAAGGCCATGTCTGGTTTCCGGTGGGCGCTTTCCGCTCCAAAGCAGATGATTTTACCCCATTGTTGAACCTGGTTAATTTCCCTGGCGATCCGGATGCGCTGACATTTTATCGTTACACACCCAGCGGAGCAGATTTTGAGAGCTCTTTTATGCGGATGCTTTATGATGGTTATCGTCAAGTGCAGCATGCCCAGCATGGCAATGAGTACGTTTCTCTACTGACTGTGCGAGATTGGGTGTGCTACCGTTTACGCATCAGTCACGAAGTGTTTGAAGAGACGTTACAAAGCCAGTTCCCACGCGCCTTGCGCGGCGAAATTCCATATTCACTGGCCCTCGAAGTGGATGTCATGCCCAGTGAGTTAATGCGATTGGGAAATGCTCGTCCGGTGAGAATAGATAAGCAACCCCGCTATATTATCGCCATGCGCTCTCGCGCCGAATAGGAGAGAAATACATGCCACTTGATCCACTTGCTCGTCAAAAAAGCCTGCAAACCGTGAAGCCTGTCGAGCATCAAAATGCTTACCAGACCTTGTACAGCCTGCGTGAAAACCCTTTTCCTTCGTTGGCATTGTTTTCTCCTAACGTCAATGATCCGCGCCGCAATGGTGAAATTTATGATCCAATGTTTCGCCAACCAGAAGAAAAGCGTTTCTTTGAAATGTTTGTCCAACCTCCTAACGATGACCGTCCAACCCAGTTAGGTTTCATCCGGCTAGATCCGCAAGCAGGTGGGCGTGGCAATGGCAAATCCGCTTTTCGTCGCTTTTTCCTTCACGATTTCCACCGCCTT
>CAZVRZ010000047.1:0-26139 GCA_964629965.1 uncultured Anaerolineaceae bacterium | reverse complement strand
AAATCCGCTTTTTTACACCGCATTATGCAGCGCATTAACCAACAGGATTGGGAAAACTGGCCAACAAACCCAGACGACCCCAATCTGTTTTGCCTGAGCGTGCATGTGCTACCCGAGCCAAAAAAACAGCGTCGTTTTTGGGAGTTTGTTCTCCTGACTTTTGAAACGTTGTTTGAACAAGATTTGCTGGCCGAAGTAGATCGTCATATGCGCGCATCAGTGCTGTTGAGCCTGTTACCAGAAGAAGCATTGCAGGCGGTTAGCCAGCGCCCGAGCATTGAGATCAACCAGGCATTAGCTTCAGAAGAAGCTTACAGCTTGTTGCTTGAACAATATGGTTTCACGTTACAAGGTTTTATGGAAGCGGCGCGCAAGCAGGTCGAGAAAATCCAGCCGACCAGTAATGCCTATCTGGAACATTACTACGCCAGCCAATGTAGTTTGGAAACAGCCTGGAGAAACTGGCGCGAAGCTGGCATGCTGGCCAGCGCCTTCCAGTGGCGAAATAACGGGGTCGAGTGGTTGACCGAGGGATTGGCGGCGATTCTTTTAGCAGCAGGTTATCAACGCTTAATCATCTTATTGGATGAATTTGAAAAAATATACATCTCGCAAAGCGGGCGGGAGCGCGATGAATTTCTGGATGGATTAAGACAATACTTTTACGAACGGCCTTCTATTGCGGCAAAATATCAGTTCATCACAATGGTGTTGACCATCCACCCTTCCATTTACACTTACGTTAGCAATAATTGGAGACGAGTTGGCCTTGATAATATGGCACCCCTCGATGTGGACCGTATTGGACAGGTTTCAGTTGAGTTAGGCGCTTCCGATGTAGAAAAGTTAACCGATTTATTGGTCTATTATATCGATTGGTTCCGGATAGACCCAGAGGATCCTCGAAAAGGTACTGTATATCCGTTCAGTGAAGAAGCGCTGACGCCAATTATTGACGCTGCCCGGTATTATCCCCGTGGCACACTTTGGTATGCTCACCGCATTTTACAAAAAGCGGCCAACGATCTTGAAAAGGCTCCGATCGGACTTGCGTATGTAGAAGACTTTCTCACTGGAGGAGAAAAGCCCCCCCAGGAAGCGGATGACCTGCTATTCCAGTTACCACCCACTCAGAATGATCTTCAAGCTTGATCGCTATGCAGCCACTGATCGATTGTGACATCCTTGAATACTGCTTCAGTTCGGCTCAAGAGCGCGATGAAGCTTTCCGATTGGCAGCTGATAACCTGTTTAAACCGGTGTATCAGTTGCCTGTGTTCGAGCTTTGTCGGGCTGTTCACTTATTGGTAAAGCATCATCAGGTTTCTCCCAGGGGCTTCCGCACTTGTTGGGCCGATTTAAGCGAGAAACACACTTTGTCTGGCGAATCCTTTATCCATATGCATGAATTAAGCGACAGAGAAATACCTGGTGAGATCATTGGATTGCCGCTTGATCTACCAGGTGAAGATGCGCCTGTTCCCTGTGAGGATCCAGGCATTTATTGGGGGCATAACAAACATCTAGTTTATCGACTCAGAACGGTTCACAAACCGCAAATATTGCAAAATGGCTGGGTGGCGCTTCCCCCTGAAGGTAGATCGGAAGCTCCGCAAATCCGGGCTGTATCCAGTCCGGATATTGTCTTAGACACGAACAACCTGGTGGAATTGCTTGAGCAATTGCCCGCCGATGGTTTTTTGACTGGTTTAGATAATATTCATTTTCCGGGCCGCCTTTCCGAGCAAGCCTGTAGAGATTTTCGAAACATCATTGCCACATATGGCGCTTCACGACACTTCATTGTGCCCATGAGTGTACTTGAGGAAACTCAGTGGGTGATCAATAAGCCTGAAAATGACATCAAATACAAGAATGCTCGGTGGGTATTGAATTCGATTTCGCTGGATTCTGAACGTCCTTTATGGGGCATCTTTATTTTTGAGGCCACTACACAAGAGATTTTCGATTATTTCTTGCTAATCTATGAAACACTAGAGCAAAACGGGGTTGCCTTTGATGATTTTGACGATTTTGGTGATCTTCTGGTTCTTGCACATGCTTTGTATAATCATGCAAAAATTGCCTCAAATGAATGGTTTGAAGGCCCGCCAGATATTTGGGATTTGGTCAGCGGCTTATTCCCGTTTCTAGTGATTGATCGTTAGCACAGGGTTAAACTAAACGAGGTTTGCTAATACTATGCGTTTGCCATATGTTATAGATAACCAGCAATTTAAATTGTCCGATATCCTGAATGACGTCATGGCAGCGCGTACCGGTCATTCGCTGGACGTGGCCACAGCCTACTTCAGCATCAGCGGCTTTCGCTTACTGCAAGCGCAACTGGAAAATTTGCGCAGCTTTCGCCTATTGCTAGGCTTTCAGCCGGTAGAAGCCAAAGATGTTGGGCTGCGCCCAAGCGCGGCATCTCTAAAAAAATGGTTACGTGGGGATTTGGAAGGCGAGCCTTACCGGGAAGATACGCTGCGCCTGGTGGAAGATCTGATTGCCTACCTGCGGCGTGCCGAAGTGGGTGTGCGCTTGTATGAAAGTGGTTTTTTGCATGCCAAGAGCTATTTATTCTACGGCGATAAGGGCTTACAGGCAGCCTTGTTTGATCGCTTTTTGCCGCTGATTGGCATTGTCGGTTCTTCAAATTTCACCGGTCCTGGCCTGAGCACCAATAAAGAATTGAACCTGGCGCATAAGACTCTGCTGGACGCGGAAGAAGTGGATGACGCCCAGGCGCGCAGCGCCGCCGAACGCCTGGTAGATGAGCATGCCAACAAAACAATCAGCGAAACCAACCGGCGAATTCTCAAAAGCGAGGTCGGCGCCCGCGCGATTTTAGACCTGGTGGATTGGTACGAAGGTCAGTGGAACCAGGCGCGCGACTTCAAAGAAGAGCTGATCACTTTGCTGGATGCTTCCAAATTCGGTGGCGTGGAATACACCCCCTATGATATTTTCCTAAAAGCCATCTACACTTACTTTGGCGCAGACCTGGATGCAACCGAAATGCCGGGCGTGCGCTCGGCGGTCGAGCTTTCTGAGTTTCAAGATGATGCCGTCAAAAAGGCTCGCCGCATGCTGGCGAAATATGACGGAGTGCTGGTCGGCGACTCGGTGGGTATGGGTAAGACCTGGATCGGCAAAAAGCTGCTCGAAGATTACGCCTACCATCAACGGATGAAAGCCCTGGTGATTTGCCCCGCCTCACTGAAAGAAATGTGGCAGCGCGAACTGGCCTCAGCCACGATTGCTGCACAGGTTGTCACCCAAGAAGCTTTGGGACAGTCCACCGGCAACCTGGATTTAGATAGCTACCGGGATGTAGATATCATCCTGGTGGACGAGTCGCACAATTTCCGTCGTTCCACCACACAGCGCTACGAAAACCTGTCTTCGCTCATCGCAGCCAACCGCGGTCGCGGGCGCAGTGGCGGGCGCAAGAAAATTATCTTGTTGACCGCCACGCCGATCAACAACGATATTTTTGACCTGTATCACCAGATCACGCTTTTTACCCAGAACAATCGTAGTTATTTTGCTGCCGCTGGCATTGGTGATCTTTATCGCTACTTTCATGCTGCCCGCCAGCAGGTGCGCGAAGAGCAGGCCAGCGTGGCACTGTTCAACCTGCTGGAAGAGGTGGTCATCCGGCGCACGCGCCCATTCATCCGCAAGGCATACCCAAACGCCACCATCCAGGGCAAACCGGTGCGCTGGCCAGAACGCCGCCTGCGTACCATTCACTATAATCTCGAAGCTACCTATGAGGGCATCTACGAGCACGTCGTCAGCGGCATCGAGCGCTTGCAGCTTGCCCAATATAACCTGGAGTCTTATAAGCACACAGGAATAGAACGGGATGAGTTTGAGGAAGGGCGCGAACAGGCCCTGGTGGGCATTTTCAAAACCCGCTACCTAAAACGCCTGGAGTCGAGCATAGACGCCTTCCGCATCAGCATCCGGCGCGCCCTGGCTTTTACCAAGACCTTTGAAGAATACGCCCTGGGCGGCAAAATTTTGGACAGCCGCTCGTTCGCCAAAGCCATGCAGTACCTGGCGCGGGAAGATGAAGAAGATGACCTGACTCCTATCTCATTGGCAGATGATTTCGATGCCAACGAAGATGCCAAAGCTTACCTGGAGAGCCTGCCGGTATTGGATACAGCCCAATACGATCTGCGAGCTTTACATAAGGCCTTGCAGCGCGATATTGAGGTTCTCACCGATATCTGGCATTTGATTAAGGATATCTCTGCTGCGGAGGACGACAAGCTGCAAGCCCTGAGGGATTTGTTAAGCGACCGGCTTCATGGGCAAAAGGTGCTCGTCTTCACCTATTACAAAGACACGGCCCGTTACTTATACCGTGAACTAGGTTTGGAAAGAGCCGCCGCCTGGCGCCAATCGATTGGCAACCCAAAAATCCGGCGCATGGATAGCAGCGCCGCGCCCAAAGATCGCAGCCGCTTGATCCAGGCATTCTCTCCTCGCTCTAACCAAAAGCCCGAACTGGTTGGTTCAGCAGATGAAGTGGATATATTGATTTCCACGGATGTACTCTCGGAAGGTCAAAATCTTCAAGATTGTGGTATCTTGATTAATTACGATTTGCATTGGAATCCTACTCGCATGGTGCAGCGCGCCGGGCGCATTGACCGGATTGGGTCTGAATTCGACACGATTACGATTCATAACCTGTTTCCAGATGCCGGGTTGGAACGCCTGCTGAAACTGGTGCAAAACCTGAGCCAAAAGATCGCCCAAATTGACGCCACTGGTTTTCTGGATGCCAGCGTGTTGGGCGAGACGGTCCATCCGCGCAACTTTAATACCCTGCGCCGTATTCAGGATGAGGACGGCACTGTTGTCAAAGAGCAGGAGCAGTTCATCGAACTGGCCAGCAGTGAGTACTTGTTGCAGGAATTGAAAGCCTTGCTGGCCGGGGGAGCCAAGGAAAAATTGGACTCTTTGCCAGACGGCATCCATTCGGGTCTGCATCGCAGCAACTACCGCGGGCTGTTCTTCTACTTTACGGTAACAGAATCCCAAGGCGCAGTACAGCATTTTTGGCGCTATTACGATTTGCAGACTGGAAAGATACTTGACAACCGGTTTGTGATTGCTAGCCTGATCAACTGTGCGCCCGATACGCCGCGCTTCATCGGCGAAGCCGATGTTTTTGCGATACAAACGAAGGTACAGGCTCATATCCTGGAATCTATCCAGGCCCAGGTTGCCCTGGAAGCCGCGCCCCTGATTATCGAACCCATTCAACAGACAGTCACGGCGGTATTGCGCCAACACCTGAACAACCCCGCCTTGCAGCGTAGCCAGGTTCGGCAGGCGATTAAGACGCTCGGACAGCCAATGGTTAAAGTAGCGTTAAAACGCTTGCAATCCGCATACCAGCGTTATCAAATCAGTGGGGATGTCAACCAGTTACTCGCTGAAATACTTGTCGATGACCAGCCGCCCAGTGCGCCTGATATTTCATCAGGAACCCCGACGCGCACCCTGACAATTGATGATCTACACCTGGTTTGTTGGGAGTATATATGGTCGTAGCGTTTCGGTATAGATGGATGGCGATTGAGACCGCCGCCGCTCCGGTAGTAGATGCTGTCCAGGCAGTTTATTGTCAAGGGAAATAAAAATGTCAGAGAGAACAAAAATATGTTATTTCTGCGCTGAAACCATAAAAGCTGAAGCAAAAGTTTGCCCCATCTGCGGGCGTGACCTTAGGTCATCCCCCTCATTCTTATCGAAACTCCTTGGTTTAGGTGTGGTATGTTTAGTGGCTTATAGCTTTTTTGCCATAATAGCTATGGCGATTGGCCCGTTCATTCCAGATTCGGAAACTCTAGTCAGTGCTGAGCCTAAAAGTATTCCACCCGCTTCTGCTACCCAGGCGGGTGATTTGCCAGCCAGCAGCACCCTCGTCGCTCCATTGGTACAATCAAATGATTCTTCGATCACGCCCAAAATTACTTTGCAAAGACTTCAGCCAGGCCTAAAAACAACTTCTTACCCCATTATTATCGTGAAAGCGGAGAATTGCAATCTCAGGTCAGGGCCTGGCACCAACTTCGTTATTGTTGGATCTGCTAAATTGGGTGATACTTTCAGGCTTTATGGGCAAAACGAAGATGGTAGTTGGTTGAAGATTGATGAAAATAGCGATGTTTGGGTCTTGGCTACCCTGGTAGATATGGGTGATTCGGTCGCACTACTTGAAATAACCAAAGCTGTATCACTTGAACCGGCGAAAGCAGTTACACCCAAGCCAGAGGTTGTTTCCGGGGTGAGTTATTATCCTATCTTCGCGAGAATCTATTCAGGTGTAAAAGTTTATTATGGTGCTGGCAGCAATAAAACCTATAAATTTGAGATACTCGGCATCTCGGACGATTGTCCAACCATACCTAGTGGTCGAGGTGTATATGTGCGTTACCCTGATGGCTCAGACGAATGGAAAGACCGAAGATATTTGATTACAACAGATTTGTTCTTTGTTCGTCAAGATGATCCTGCCCTCGATAAGCTTGATATGTACGTGTATAATAATTGCCCGTAGGGTTAAAACCCCTTCGTTCCTCTTCGTTTCATTCGTTCCTCTTTTCTACCCAAAAACGCCTGCCCAGGCCGCGCCGCGCTCAGTGTGCACCCACAGCGGCAGGCTCAGGTAGCCGTGCGTTTCGTGGCGCCAGGCCGGGCCCTGGGCTATCTCGCCGCTGAGCAGGTTGCGCCATTCGCCCTGCGGCAGGTAGTACGAAACCTGTCCCTGCGGGTTGAAGATGGGCGCCACCAGTAAGGCCGGGCCCAGCATGTACTGTAAGTCCAGGCTGCGACAGGCCAGGTCATCGGGAAACTCGAGCGGCATGGCGCGCAGCATGGGCCAGCCGTGCTCGTGCGCTTCTTGGGCAGTCGCCAGCAGGTAAGGCATCAGGCGCTGTTTGAGCTGGCTGAAAAAGCGCAGCACATCCACCGCTTCCTCGTCGAAGATCCAGGGCATGCGCACCGAATCGCTGCCGTGCAGGCGCGAGTGCGAAGAGAGCAGCCCAAAGGCCACCCAGCGCTTGTACAGGTCGGGCGTGGCGGTGCCGATGAAGCCGCTGATATCGTGAGACCAGTAGCCAAAGCCGCACATGCCGAGCGATAACCCGCCGCGCAGCGTTTCGGCCATGGACACGTAGGTGGAGGAGTTGTCGCCGCCCCAATGCAGAGGGAATTTCTGACTGCCGGCCGTGGCAGAGCGGGCGAACAAGACAACCTGGCCGGCGCCTTTTTCGCGTTCGAGCAGGTCGAAGACCGTGCGGTTATACAGGTAAGTGTAGTAATTGTGCATGCGCTCAGGGTCAGAGCCGTCATAATAGCGCACCTGGGTGGGGATGCGCTCGCCGAAGTCGGTCTTGAAGCAGTCCACGCCCATATCCGTCAGGATATGCAGCTTTTCACGATACCACATGCGCGCCGCCGGATTGGTGAAATCGACCAGCGCCATGCCCGGCTGCCAGCGGTCGTCCTGGTAGACATCGCCTTCGGGGGTGCGCAGCAGTAATCCGTTCTCGGCGCCTTCGTCGAAGAGCGGCGAAAGCTCGGCAATATAGGGATTGATCCACAGGCAGATGCGCACGCCAAGGGCTTTGATGCGCTGCAGCATGCCGGCCGGGTCGGGGAAGTTGCGCCGGTCCCACAGCAGATCGACCCAATGCAGCTCGCGCATCCAAAAGCAGTCGAAGTGGAACACGCCCAGCGGGATGCCGGCGGCCTGCATGCGCTCGATGTTTGCCAGGATGGAGGCTTCATCGTAATTGGTGGTGAAGGAGGTGGACAGCCACAGGCCAAACGACCAATCGGGCAGCAAGGCGGGGCGCCCGCTGAGGGCGGTGTACTGATCGAGCGCCTCTTTGGGAGTGGGGCCGCCGAAGAGGTAGTAATCCAGGCTGTGCCCGGCGGCGCTGAACTGCACGCTGTTCACCTGGGAGGAGGCGATCTCAAAGGAGACCTTGCCGGGGTTGTTGACCAGCACGCCGTAGCCCTGGCTGCTGAGGTAAAAGGGCACGTTCTTGTAGGCCAGCTCGGTATCGGTGCCGCAGTCTTCGTTCCACATATCGATCGATTGGCCGTTCTTGACGAAGGGGGTGAAGCGCTCGCCCAGGCCGTAGATGCTTTCGCCCACGGCCAGCGACAGGCGCTCGCGCAGGTAGGTTTGCCCGTCTTTGGTGAACAGAGCCAGGGAGCGCGGCTCAGAGGCGGTCAGAGGCTGGCCCTGGCGGGTGATGTCGTAGCGCCACGCCCCCTGGCGCGGCACGGTCACCTGGAGATCGCCGGAACGCAGCCAGGCCTGGTGTTCATCGATGTTGATGGAAACCTCCGGCGCGGACTGCGCATAGTCCAGCGGGAAGGTGGGCAGGCGCGGCTTGCGTCCTTTGAAGTGCGTCTCTTGCACGCGCAGCACGTTGGGCGCCGGCGAACTGAAGCGCACGCTGATCAAGGCGCCATCCAGGTAATCGGCGCGCTGGTTGATCGCCTTGTTGTAGCCCAGGGCTACCAGGGCGTTGCCATCCTGGTAGACGTCGTACACCCAGAGCGGATAGGTGGCTTGCACGCCGGGCAGCAGCGCCCAATGTCCAAAATCGAATTTCATACGAGGCTCCTAATCATTACGTGATCAGATCGGGGGGTAGAAAATCTACCCGGTTTTGATAGACGAGGCTGGTGCAGGTGGGCTTGAGATCGATGCGGGTGAGGCTGCAGTTGTTGATCGCGAATTCCCGCTGCCACTCCTGCTCTTCCTGCAGGTACGGCAGGTCGAACAGGCACTCCATCAGCAGTTGGTAAAAGCCGCCGTGGCTGAAGACCGCCACGCGCTGCACAGGCTGGCCTTCCTGGTCGCCGTGCCTGGCGAGCAGTTCTTGTAGAAAGCGCCGGGCGCGGGCGGGGCGTTCGGCGTAGGCCTCGAAGGGCCGGTTCCACCAGCCTTGCTCGTCCAGCCAATCGGGCAGAACCAGCCCGGGAAAGCGCTGTTCGAAGAAGGAGCGCGGGTTGCCCGGCAGTCCCTGCGGGGGGCTGTCTGGCGTTGCCTGCCAGTAGATGCCGCATTTTTCGTGCAGATCGACCCAGGCCTGCAGCGGCAGGCCCAGCGCCTGGGAGACGGCGCTGCCCGTGGCGACGGCGCGCACCATCAGGCTGGTGTAAAGGTGGGTCAGGCCGAAGCCGTGCTTGTTCTGCCGGTCCCAATGCTGTTCATCTGTTTTGGCGGCGTGCTGCTGGAGGTAACTCGCCAGCAGGCGCGCCTGGGTCTGACCGGTCTCGGTCAGCTCGGGGTCTGGGCTGGCGCGCTCGGCGCCGGCTGACCAGGCAGCGTTGTTGGCGCTTTGCCCATGGCGGATGAAATATAGCTCCATAATTGATCCTCAGCGCCGCTCGTTCCAGGATGGGTCGGATTGGAAGGCGGCCATCAGGGCCTCTTTACCGTCCGGCGGCAGCCAGGCGGCGCGCAGCGCATTCAGAATCAACTGCTGCACCTCGCTGCGGCTGAAACCCAGCTCGGTTTCCAGCAGGCGGTATTCTTCGGCCAGCGAGTTATTGAACATTTGCGGATCGTCGGTGTTGACGGTCACCAGCAGGCCGCGCTGGAAAAAGCTGCGAATGGGGTGCGCCTGGATGCAGGAGATCACATTGGTGCGCAGGTTCGAGAGCGGGCACATTTCCAGCGGCGTTTGCTGCTCGGCGAGATAATCCACCAGGCGGGGGTCTTCGCCGGCGCGTGTGCCGTGCCCAATGCGTTCGGCCTGCAGCACTTGCAGCGCCCCCCAAATGCTGGCGGCTCCGGCGGCTTCGCCGGCGTGGGCGGTGGTGTGAAAGCCCAGGCGGCGGGCCATTTGGTAGGCTTCCGCAAACAGCTCGGGCGGGTGATCTTGTTCGGAGCCGCCCAGGCCGACGCCCACCAGGCCCTGGTCTTTGACCTCGGCCAACTGCTGCAGGGTGGTGAGGGCCACGGCGGGTCCCAGGTCGCGCACCAGGTCGGGGATGAGCTGCACTGCCACTGCCGGGACGCGCTCCAGTCCCAGGCGAATGGCGTAGGTGATCTCCTGCGGCAGCAGGCCCTTCTTGCGGAAATCGGCCGGAGAATAAAAGACTTCGGCGTAGCGGATGTTCTGAGAAGCCAGGTGGGTTGCCACGGCCTGGGCGATGAAAGTGAAGTCTTCGTATTCGCACAGGAATTGGTTCTTCCACACCCAGGTCTCGATGAAGTGGGGAAAATCGCGATAGGCAAAGCGCCGGCGCAGCGCCTCGATGTTGGCCAGTCCGCCGCCGCCGTACTTTTGCACCAGGCTCCACAGCGCCGGCAGGGGAATGGCGCCTTCCAGGTGCAGGTGCAGTTCGGCTTTGGGGACGCGTTCGTACCAGGTTGAGCTAGGAGATGTCATAGATTGTCCACCGCTTACAGGAAGGGTTGGTTGCTGTTCTTGAGGACGCGCGCCAGTACCCAACCGGCGGTCATGGTGGGCAGGGCCTGCGTGCCGGGGATCAGGCTTTCGATGACGGTCACGCCGCGCAGCGGCTTTAACCCCAGGTAGCTGAGGATGGCCCAGGAGAACGGCATGGCAAAGAAATCGAGAGCGAAGTCGAGCAGGTCTAGCATGATCACGACCGACAGCGGCGTGGCCAGCATGGCGGTCTTCCAGTCGGCATTGTCGGGCAGTTGGATGCGCTTGACGCGCGACATGATGTAGATCAGCAGGATGATGGCCAGCACCAGGCTGGCAATGGCCAGGATGACGAAGAAATAAGCAAACTCGAGCAGGTCGGCAGGAATTTCAGGCATGGCGGCTCCTTTTCCTGTTGATTTTATCATTTTTTTGGATATATAATTCAGTATCTATGGAACGCAAGTGGGCCAATCTCCCCGGTTGGAAACGCATTCTGCGGAACCGTTTCTACCATTCGGAACTGGATACCCCGGAATTCAAAGGGCATATCACTTTGTATTGCATGGACGCCGTGAGCGCCCCGTTGGTGGTTGCATATTTCGGGCGAGAATTTTGCATTGCGGATGCGGGGTATACCTGGCTGCGGCAGTTCCCAAGCGGCGAACACTTCACCGTGACGGCTCAATACGATCATCATGGCCGGCTGGTCTTGTGGTATATCGATATTTGCCTGCGCACGGGTCTCGACCAGGATCAAATCCCCTGGATGGACGACCTGTACCTGGATTTGGTCGTCTCCCCAACGCGGGAGGTGGAGGTCAAAGATGCCGATGAACTGCTGGCGGCGCGGGAGAGCGGCGAAATCTCAGCAGCCGAGTTCGACCTGGCCTGGCAAACAGCCGAGCGGCTGATGGAACGTATTGCCCGGAACCAATTTGAGCTGCTTGCATTGAGCGATGTTCATCGCCAAATGCTTTGGCAAGTTGATGGGCTGCCGCCATCAAGGTTAATTTGAAGGATCTTTGCAGTACATTGTGTATAATGATAGTATGATCACGGGTTTTATGATTTATTTTGTGCTGGTCAGCCTCTTGCTGGTGGGGTTGTGTGTGCCGATTATCTTGCGCAAGGTGAAGCCCAACTCCTGGTATGGCTTCCGCGTTCCGAAGACTCTGTCAGACGAAAAGATATGGTACGAGGCCAATGCATACAGTGGGCGTCTGATGCTGGTTGCGGGGATTATTTGGGCTGTCGCTGCGGTGGGATTGCGCTGCCTACCTGGCGTTGGAACGGACTTGGCGGTGTATAACCTGTCGGTTACCGCAGTCATCATGGTCAGCTTGTCGTTGGTGGTGGCGTTGAGCTTTCGTTATTTACGGATGTTGTGAGGAGGTATCATGAAAAGTATCTTTACCCTGATCGATCGCGAGCTAAAATGGGTTCAGACGCAGGCGATGAAAATGGAATACGAGCTGCAGGACGGGGATGAGGTGGCCGCCACGCTGCGCTTCCGCAGTTCGTTCGGTTCTTTCGCCACTGCCGAGAGCGCCGACGGCTGTTGGACGTTTAAGCGGGTGGGCTTCTGGCAGCCGCGGGTGACTATCCGCGCCTGTGGCAGCGAGCAGGATATCGCCATCTTTAAGAACAACACCTGGTCGGACGGCGGCACGCTGGAGATGGCCGATGGGCGCAAATACCCCGCCAGCACCAATTTCTGGATGACCGAGTATGCCATCGCCGCCGAAGGCGGCGCCCCGCTGCTGAAGTACCGCCAGATCAAAGGTTTTCTGCACATGTCGGCGCACGTGCAAATCCTGCCGGAGGCCGCTTCCCTGGCCGAACTGCCCTGGCTGGCGGCGCTGGGCTGGTACTTGACGATCATGATGCAAAACGACTCGGCTGCGGTGGTGGCTGTCACTGCGACTGTGGCCGCGGCTGTCTGAAAGCGCAGGCGGCGCCGGGCGCACCGCTTGCTGATTGTATCTTCTCAAAAAAGAGGGGTGTGGGGTGTTTTGGGCGTGCGCAGCACGCCCAAAACACCCCACTTCCCCCCGGATTATTGAGAGGATACCAAAAACCTTATATCACCAGCCCATCTTTGAAATAGATGGTTTCATCGCTGAGGGCGGCGATCTCTGGATCGTGCGTCACCTGGATGATGGTTGCCTGGGCCTGCTGGTTGATCTCCTGCAGCAAGCCCACGATCTCGCTTCCAGTGTGCGAGTCCAGGTTGCCGGTCGGCTCGTCAGCCAGGATGAGCTGCGGGTCTTTGACCAGGGCGCGGGCAATGGCCACACGCTGGCGCTCGCCGCCGGAAAGCTCGCTGGGGTAGTGTTCCAGCCGGCGGCCTAAGCCGACGCGCTCCAGCCAGGCTTCGGCGCGGCTTTTTGCCTGCCGGCGGCTCACGCCCAGGAACTGCAGGGCGATGGAGACGTTGTCGCGCACGGTCAGGATGGGGTTCAGGTGGAAGGACTGGAAGATGAAACCGATCTGCCGGGCGCGCAGGGCCGTGCGGCCGCGCTCGCCCAGGCTGTGGATGGGCTGCCCGCCGAGCCACACTTCGCCGCTGCTGGGCGCATCCATGCAGCCGATGATGTGCAGCAAGGTAGATTTTCCCGAGCCGCTCGGCCCGACGATGGAATAGTAACGCCCGCTTTCGAGCGCCAGGTCCACCCCGCGCAGGGCGTGGACGGTGGAGCGCCCCATGGGGTACATTTTCTTGACATTCTTTAATTGGATGATGGTGTGCATATCGTCTCCTTTTATTCGTAACGCAGCGCTTCTACTGGTAAGATGCGGCTGATGTTGACTGCGGGAACCAGGCCGGCCAGCAGCGTTAGCAGCGCCGCCAAAGGCAGGTAGCGCAGGATGTGGCCCAGGTTGAACAGGTTCTCTTGCAGCCCAAAGGCCAGCACAAAGCCCGAGATAACCCCGCCCAGCAGGCTGCCGGCCAGGCTGAGCAAGAAGATCTCGATGATCACTGCGCCGATCACCCGCTCCAGCGAAGCGCCCAGCGCTCGCAGCACGCCGATCTCTTTGGTGCGTTCCTTAATGGTGATGAGCGTTACGGTCATGATCAGCAGCGCGGCGCACAGCACCACCACAACGCTGACGGCGTTGATCATCTCTTCGAAAATCTGGATGCCGGCTTGCGCGTTGCGGCGCACGGTGTCATCGGTGACCACCACCAAGCGGGGAAAGTCGCTGGCGACCACCCGCAAAATATCCTGATCGGTGTTGACATCCGCCGCGGTTAGAATGACAGAGGAGACAAAGCCCGGCTTGTCGAGCAGCGCCTGGGCCTGCGCCAGGGGGATGATGACGGCGTTGTTGACCACGATGTCCGCCGAGCGATCCAGCACGCCGATCACGCTGAAATCCTGTTCCAGGATGGATAGCTGCGCGCCGATCTGCACCGCCTGGCCCGTTTGGGCAGCATAAACCTGGGCGGCATGCTGGCCGAGGATGACCGGGAAGAGATCTGGGCTGCCGGCGAAGAACTCGCTGCCGGCGACCGGCCTGACATCCCGTGCAACGCTGCCGGTAAAGGCTTGCTCGCAGCCCGATTCGATGCCGGTCAGGATCAGCTCGGGCGGCTGGTTGGGGTAGAGCGGTTCTTGCAAGGCAAAGTAAACCACCCGGGCCGAAAGCGCAGCCTGGATGTAGCTTTGGGTCTGCGCCAGCAGGGCGGCGGCATCGGCTTCGGGCAGGTCAAGGCCCTCGGCGGGATAAACTGCTCCGGCCAGCAGGGGCTGCACGTTGATCTTGCCCGAGCCGGCTGCGGCGTGGGCGTTCATCGTGCGCACCTGGTAATCCACGATGCCGGTGATCACGATGATGAGCGTCATCATAACGGCTACGCCGCCAACCGTCAGCAGGCTGCGCGTCCAGCGACGCAGGATATTTTTCAGGGCATATTCGAACATGGTATTGCTCCTTCTTCGCCAGAAACGATGTTCGTTTACCGTTTCCGATAGGTAAAAAAATAGCGCCGATCCAGGCTTACGCCGGAAGCAGCGCCGGGGTTTATTGCAACAATTTCCAAATGGCCTCGACCAGGCGGTCTTCCACTTCCAGATCGGGATTGGTGGTCACCAGGTGAATGGCTTCGGAGAGCATACCCTGGATCAGGCGGGTGGTGAGCTCGACCGGGGCGGGCGAGAACTCGCCGTTCTGCATGCCTTGCTGAACCAGGGTTTGGAGCAGCTCGCTGTAAGCATCTCGAAAGGCCAGCTCGCCGATCTCGTACTTGTAGCGGAACTCAAAGGCATCGTTTTCTTTGAGCCATTTCTTGGCTTCGGCGAAGATCAGGCGCACCAGTTGGCCCAGTTTCTCGCGGTGGGTGGGATACTGCGCCACGTCTCGCTGCATGCCTCGCAGGTACTGGCGGGCGATGCGGCTGACCACGAAGTAGAAGATCTCTTCTTTGGTAGAGAAGTGTTGGTAGATGGTCTTTTTGCTGATGTGCAGCTCGGTCGAAATATCATCCACCGAGGTTTTCTTGAAACCGAAGTGGTTGAAGTGCTTCTGAAAGGTATCGGCAATGACTTCTTTTTGGGTATTATCGTCCATACAGACCTCGCTTACTAAGGAAACCAGAAACGTATACAGTTTATTATAGACGAGTTTCCTGATTTGTCAAGGGCGCGGCGCAAGATAGCAGAAATATTCCCACGTTTTCCCGTTGTGCTGCGCAAGCGAATTGGGTATACTTGCGCGTGTATCCATTCACTGTGATTTGGACTTTCGCCATATTCCATTCCTGAGAGGACGCAGTTCATGAAAATCACCCGATCTCATCTTTTTGTTTTTATTCTGGTTATTGTGTCATTCGTGTTTGTGCAAGCAGCTTTCGGCAGCCGGCTGCGTCTCGATGAAGACCCCAGAGCCTACCTGCCGATGGTGCTGGACGGTTTCGAGGCGACCATTGCTTCCACGCCCACTGCTACTGCTACCGCTACTGCGACCACTTCCATTGCCACTGCGACTGCGACTGCTACCGCAACCATTTCCACTGCCACACCCACGCCGACGCCCACCGGCACGATCACCATTCCTGCGCCGCAGGGGATCATTGCCGACCATACGCACACCGATATCAGCCAGATCCCCTCATATTATCTTGAGATGGCCAAGGAAATCCTGCGGCTGAGCTACGGGCATACTTCGCACGGCAGCCAGATAGTGACCGGGATGGCCGAGCTGGCAACACACAACCCCCTCTACGAGTTTAATGGTGACGGCAGCATCCAGGTGGGCGTGCTTTCGCTGGCCGATGGAGTCCCCGACGGCGACCTGGGGAACCCCGATAGCACCACTTGGGAGGCCTACACTCGCCAATACCTGGAAGGCGCCGGCAGCGACCGCAACGTGGTGGTTTGGTCGTGGTGCGGGCAGGTGAGCGGTTCCAGCGACAGCGATATTGCCGATTCGTACCTGGCCTTGATGAACGGGCTGGAGAATGATTATCCCGATGTCCAGTTCGTTTACATGACCGGTCACCTGGATGGCAGCGGCGTGGACGGCAACCTGTATCAACGCAACAACCAGATCCGCGAATACGTGCGCCAAAACAATAAGATCTTGTTCGACTTTGCCGATATCGAGAGTTACTCGCCGGATGGCACCTACTACCCGGACGCCGGTGATGAATGCCCGTGGTGCGATGAATACTGCAGCGCCCACCCGGACGAATGCCCTGACATTCCGGCCGACTGGTGCGCCCATTCGCACCCGTTGAACTGCTACCTGAAGGGAAAGGCTTTCTGGTGGCTGTTGGCCCGGTTAGCGGGGTGGGGCGGCTAGTCAAGGAGAAGGATGGGAAGTGGAGCGAATCCGATGAGCGAAAAAGCGACCACGAAGGCGGAACTGCTCTTGAAGATCCGCCAGAACCACCGCCGGCTGGTCAGGAAGTTTACCCAGTTGACCCCGGAGCAGATGACCTGGCCCGGGGCGATGGATGATTGGTCGGTCAAGGATATCCTGGCGCACCTGGGCGACTGGGAGCAGCGCTTCATCGGCTGGTACCAGGCCGGCAAGCGCGGCGAGAGGCCCGAGATGCCGGCGCCCGGTATGGCCTGGGGAGACCTGGCGCAGCTCAACCGGCAGGCTTACGACCTGCGCAAAGATGAACCCCTGGAAGACGTGCTGGCGCAGTTCGATCGCTCCTACAAAGAGATCCTGGCATTGGTCGAGAGCATGAAGGAGCGGGAGATCCGCGAGCCCAAAGTGTACCTGTGGACCGAAGAAATGCCTTTGCTGGAATGGATCGCCGCCAACACCTGCGAGCATTACGAGTGGGCCATCCGTAACATCATTGTGAAGGCCATTCGCCAGTGCTGCCCGTGAGGCGTCCTCTTAGGAGAAGCTGAACATGAGTCGCTATCGGATCGTCGAAAGGCCGGCCTTCGAAGTGGTTGGCAAAAAGGTTTGGATCGGGGCGCAAGACAACGATCTGTTTGGACGGTTTTGGGAGCAGTGCCGCCAGGAAGGGCTGCTTGACGGGCTGGCGCAGATCAGCGCGGGGCAGCCTGGGGCGCAGACGAAAAGCTCGCTCTTGGGTGTCTCGTGCGTGGAACAGGACCCGGCGAAGCGCGAATTCTATTACCTGATCGGGATCGAGAAGCCGGAGGACTATGCCGGCGAACTGGAAGTGCAGCACGTGCCGGCCGCACAGTGGGCTGTGTTCGCGTGCGTGGGCAAGGTGCCCGAAGCAATTGTGGAATCGGAGATGTTCGCTTTCATGGAGTGGCTGCCTGCCTCGGGCTACGAGCATGCCCCGGCGCCTGAGATGGAAGTGTATTTTCCGGGCAACGATGGCGTCAGCGCGGACAGTTATTGCGAATTCTGGCTGCCGGTGCAACCAGCCGGGCGCGAGTCAAAAGGTGGCGCTCCGCTGGAGTCAGCCATGGACTTACACGAACATGAGGATGTGGCCGAGAATTACGATTTCTATGTCTCTGCCCTGGTGGGTGACGACCGCAGCCTGGTCGATTTTCACCTGGAGTTGGCGCAGGAATATGGGCAGCAGGGTATCCTGGATATCGCCTGCGGCACCGGTGTGCTGCTGCTGCCCTTCGTCGCCCACGGTTACCGGGTGACGGGGATCGATATTTCGCAGGCCATGCTGTCTGTATTGCAAAGAAAACTGGCCCGGCTGCCTGCCTCCCAACAGGATAAAGCGCGCCTGGTGTGCGCCAACATGACGGATTTCCACCTGGAAGAAGGCGCCTCGCTGGCGATCATCGCCCGCAGTGGGTACATGCACCTGCTCACCCCGCAAGCGCAGGAACAGGCCTTGCGCAACATCCACCGGCACCTGGCGCCGGGCGGCATCTTGACCTTCAACACCTTCGATCCGAATTACACGATGATCTCTGCTCAGCTCAAGGGAGGAGAGACCGAATTCCAGATCAGGGCCGAATACATCAACGCCCGCGGCCGGCGAGAACGGATTTGGAATGCCCCGCAATACGATCCGGAGCAGCAGGTGGTCGACGTGCAGTGGATCTACGAAGAGTTGGATGAACAAGGCCAGGCGATTGGGCGGCGCAAGCGGCTGCTGCGCCTGCGCTGGTCGTTCGAGACGGAGACCCGCCACCTGCTGCGCCTGTGCGGCTTCCGCGTGCTGCAGGTGTATTCGTCGTACACCAAGGAGCCCCGGGCTTACGGCCGGGCGTTGATCTGGGTGGCAGAAAGACTTTAAACGATCACGAATTGAATTGAAGGAAGGCTGGTTCAATGCCATCCATAAGCACGCCCCCGCGCTGGAGGAAGTCACCACGCCCTGCCTGGTTCACTGGGATGCGCTTTTTCCTCTATACGCTGCACCTCGGCCTGGTGGTGAACACGGAGTGCTATTACCGCAACTACGATGCCGATGCAGTCTTGAATATGTCTAAGGCAGTCGTCGGCGCGGCCATGCAGTGGCTGTGCAGGCCAACTGAGCGAACCAGGCGCAGGCAGACCGGGTCAGCAAGGAGGCGATATGACCGATTTTTTAGATGAGTTCTACAGCCTGCTTCTGGAAGATGGTGTTGACTTGTACAAAGCGCTGGCGGAGGCGGCCATCCGGCTGGGATACAAACCCAAGAGAGAAAAGACCAAGCATTTTAGCATCTCGTTCGCTTCCAGCCGGTACCGTTCCACCGTGCTCAAGTTCGTGCACGATAAGCATGGGCCGGAGTGTCGCTTGAAGTTCTTTGCCTGCCGGGAGTACTCGCAGGTCTTCGATCGCACTATCAAGCATGAGCTTGAAGCCAACCATTTCAAGTTCACCGGCTGTTACCCAGGCTGCCAGAAGTGCGCCGGCCTGCAAGCGCCGGAAAGGATGAAGCCATCGATCTGCTCAAAGAACAGACGCAGTATTATGAAAAGAAAATGAATTGAAGATTCCATTTCTTAAGCCGGTCAGCTTGGCCGTTGTCGTATTCATTCCCATGTTATGGGTGTTCTACATGTTCCTTTTTATGAATGATGGTTTACAGAACGCCATTCCTCTACCTGTATTTTTACAGATCCGGCGCATTTTATTGCCCACCGTTGCGATCGGTTCATTGGTCTTTCTCCTTGCCGTGTTCTGCGTTTCTATGTTCATCGTGCGTTCGTCATACCGTACTGTGTTCCTATTTGCCGGATTCCTGGTGGGGATCTTCGTCTTTTGCTTTCTGTGTTATTCCACCCTTTTTCTTCCTGAAACGATCATCGATACTGTGCAGATGGATGAACAGCATTATCACCTGACTGTGGCGGGCTCTGTGAGCGATCGCTATAAGATGAATACCCGGGTGTACAAGTGCCCTCGAAGCGATCTAACTTGTGCAACGATCTACGAAACTACGGACGGAATGACGCCCAGGTATCTCGTGGTGGACGATACCCATAAAGAAATACACATGTTTTGGCGTTCGGAGCTGCAGTACTCTTTTGGATTGTCACCCCATGTGGCCCGATATCAAGGTACGGCGAGCCTGGGCAAGGCTGAATACAGCCTTTATTCGTATCAGACCAACGATGTTCCAGGCTTTTTGATCACTTTATGCGATGAAGCGAACTCGACAAGCGCTTGCGAGGTGCTGCCTTTCCGGTACTCGACCGCAGCCTTCGAAGAAGGGGATCTGCTAGCGGACCAAGAGAACGGCGAGATCGATGTGTTGGTCGATGGTAACTTGATTTACACCCACGGCGAATCGCCGCGTTGTTACGCACCAGGATGTGTGATTCCTTAGACTACCAACGACCGGATGATGGCCCGGATCATGCATTCGTTGGTGATAAAGATCCAGGGCGCTTTGTAGCTGCGCCTATCCAGGGGGGCGTCATCGTCCACTCCGATCGAAGGGGCGTACATGCCGGTGGGATACAATGTGATTGGCCGAAAGTTATTTTACTAAATGGATGCGTAAAATCGGATGTAAAAAATGTTATCCTATGTCATAATATGTAAGATGGAATCACTTGACTATTTGCATCTACAAATGAAGCTGGAGGGGAAAGGCCTGGACTCGGACGGCCGGCTGGTGCGCCAGGAAGTGGTGGCAGGCGAGACCCTGACGCTGCCGCTGGTGCTGCTGGCGCAGCTCGGTGACGGGCAGGTGGCCTGTTACCTGCAAGCCGGGCTGCCGGTCGATCTGCAAGCCGAGCTGTCTGAGCTTGCCGGGCAGCTCGAATTCCCGCATATCGAGCCGCTGCTGGCCTGCCTGCGGCAAGGCGGCCTGCGCTGCCAGGCGGGCCATTACAAAACCTACACTTTTCCAGAGCATTACCGCTCTGTGGAGACCGGCGGCGTCCAATGCCTGCCGAGTGACGATCCACGGGTGAAGACTTTTGGTTTTGCCGGTTTAGCCGAGCAGGTCTATGCCATTGAAGATGAGGGGGTGGTCGTTTCGGCCTGCGTGTCGGTGCGCCAGAACAGCGCGTGCGCCGAATGCTGGGTCTACACGCTGCCCCAGTACCGGCGGCGAGGCCTGGCGCAGTTGGCAGCCGCCGCCTGGACGCGCAGCATGCTCGCTGCCGGCCGCCTGCCCTTCTACAGCCACAAGATCGAGAACCTGGGCTCGGCCAACCTGGCCGGCAGGCTGGAATTGATCCCCTTGTTCGAGGAGATCGGCATCGATCGGGAAGACTGAGCAAAGAACAAATCCAGCATCTGGAGGAAAAATGAATAAGAACATGTTGGTAGGGTGGTGGCGTTGGTTGCTCTCGATCCCGCCGTTCATCTGGAAGAAGCAGATGGCGGAAGACGGGGGCGATCCGCTGGTGTTCATGAGCGCCGCGCATCACCGGGTGCGCGATTTTGCGGTGCTGGAGCTAGGGCGGCGGGGAGAGCCTTTGACGCCCGAGTGCATTGCGCAAGAACTGCAGCTTCCTGTGGCATCTGTGGTGCAAATTCTCACCGAACTGGAACAGCATAAGACCTTTGTTTTCCGTAATGCACAGGGGGCCGTTACCTGGGCCTACCCGGTCACGGTGGACGTTACGCCGCACCGGGTGCGCTTCAGCACGGGCGAGCAAGTCTACGCGGCTTGAGCATTCGATGCGATTGCAGTGCCCTTCGTGCAAGGGCAATTACGCAACGAGAAACTCTCCTGCACCATTCAATCGGAATGCGGCCACTGCCGCCGTCCGGTGCAGATCGGGATCGACAGCGAGCTAAATTTCCAGGTGGAGCCGGGGGCGGAGGAACTGCTGGTCTACAGCCCGCAGCTGGACATCCAAAAACTGGAACCGAGCATTATCGATGGCTTCTGAATGAAATCCCTTTTCTTCTGGTCAGAAGAACACGCCAAAACATATCGAAAGCAAAAAGACGGCGGGAGCGGGGCCTACATGACCCTGGAACAGTGCCGGAGCTTTGTGCGAGATTCGCAGAGCGCTTTGTTCGGTTTTCCACGCCACAAGCCGTGAGTTAGGGCCAGAGAAAGCCGCCCTGGCTCTCTCCCACGAAACACACCAAACCCAACCTGGTTCACGCCGGGTCGGTTGAGCTGTGGCGCGCTTTTCGATCCAGGTACAAAATGAACAGGCCGCTCAGCAAAGTCAGCGCCGAACCCGCCCACGTCATCCAGGTAGGCATTTCCTGCCAGATCAAGAATCCTAACGCAGTTGACCGTTGTAGGGCAGCAGCCCGACCACCGCATGCGGCACGTAGGGCTCTTCCAGGTAGGCCATATCTTGCGGCGATAGCTTGACCGCCAGGGCCTCGACTGCGCTTTCCAGGTGAGAGAGCTTGGTAGCCCCGATCACCGGCGCAACCACGGGGGCTTTGTGCAGCATCCAGGCCAGGGCCACGTGGGCGCGCGGCACACCCAGCCTGGCGGCAACTTCGCCAACCCGTTCGATGACCATCTTGTCTGCACCGGCAGAGGCATCGTATTTCATCCTGGCGATGGGGTCTGTTTCCAGGCGCTGGGTGGTCTCCGCCAGGTCGCGCGCCAGGCGCCCAGAGGCCAGCGGGCTGTAGGGCGTGGCGGCGATCTTCTCTTCTACGCACAGCGGCATCATTTCGCGTTCTTCTTCGCGGTAAATCAGGTTGTAGTGATTCTGCATCGAGACAAAACGCGTCCAACCGTGCCCCTCGGCCACGTGCAGGGCTTTTTGGAACTGCCAGGCGTACATGGCCGAAGCGCCGATATAGCGCGCCTTGCCGGCTTTGACCACCTCGTGCAGGGCTGCCATGGTCTCTTCGATCGGGGTGTTGTAATCCCAGCGGTGGATGATGTAAAGATCGACATAATCCATGCCCAGGCGTTTCAAGCTCTGGTCGATCTGGCTGAGGATGTGCTTGCGAGAAAGGCCGCCGCCGTTAGGTTTTTTGTTCATCGGGTTGAAAACCTTGGTGGCAACCACCACCTCATCCCGGTTGGCGAAGTCTTTCAATGCTCGCCCCAAGATTTCTTCACTGCTGCCGTAGGCATACACATTGGCGGTGTCGAAGAAATTGACTCCCAAATCCAAGGCTCTTTGGATGATCGTGCGGCTGTCTTCTTCGTTGAGCGCCCAGGTATTGTGGACCCAGCCCTCGGCGGAGCCAAAGCTCATGCAGCCCAGGCAAACCGGGGACACATCCATGCCGGTATTTCCAAGTTTTACGTATTCCATGTCAATATCTCCTTTTATTCTTCCCAAGCGTTTGAGCTGTTCTGCCAGCAGGTCGCTCTGCTGCTGCAGGCCGATAATAAGTATAACACCTGGAGTTAACTCCAAGTCAAGGGGATTGAGGGGGGCGGTCTCAGACCCGCCCGTACGCGTGCTCGCGCATACAGGATGAGCACATGTCGGGGCGGGTCTAACGACACCATCAGGTAGCATGGCAGCCACGGCAGTTTCGCCGCGAAATAATCCTCGCTAGCATCGCAGACCCGCCCGTACGCGTGCTCGCACAGACAGGATGAGCACATGTCGGGGCGGGTCTAACGACACCATCAGGTAGCATGGCAGCCACGGCAGTTTCGCCGCGAAATAATCTTCGCTAGCATCGCAGACCCGCCCGTACGCGTGCTCGCAGGGAGATCAGGTTGGGCGGGTCTCAGACCCGCCCGTACGCGTGCCTATCGGTACCAGCCGCGCAGCAGCTCCCACAGGTTTTGCAGCCAGCCCAGTCCAGGGCGGGCCTGCAGGGAGACCAGGCTGACCGGGCTGGGACCGGAGTTGTTGCCGGCCGTCCAATCGGAGAAAGCGCTCACGCCGTCCAGCGTCAGGCTGTTGGAAGTGAATGCGCTGGGTGTGGCACAATTCCAGCCGCTGAGGGTGTAACGACAGATCTTATCGTTGGCGTCTGGAATGAAGGCGGTTGGAATGGTCAGGTTGACGCTGAAGCCCGAGGCGCAGCCGCTGGGCGTGATCTGCCACCAGGCGCCGGTTTGCAGCGGAGGGGTGGCGTTGGGATGGTTGGCGTTGGTGCGCTGGATGGTCAGCCCGGTCAGGCAGGCGTTTTCCGGCAGATTGGGCACGACCACTTTGACCACGTTGGGGCCGAAGGTGTAGATGCCCGGGCCGGAGATGGCCTTGGTGACCAGGTGGCTGTCGGTGAACTGCATCTCGAAGGCGCCGATGTCGCAGCCCAGGTCAACGCCCAGGCGCGTTGCGCCGCGCTGGTCATCCGCCAGGCAGTTGGTAGGGTCGGCCAGGTCGATGGCGGGGGAGTCGAAGAGCAGGGCGTGGGCCTGCGTGCCGCGGCCGTTAATAACCGTCAGTGGACCCAGGCGCGGGTCGCCGGTCAGGTCGCCGGCGGCCATGGTCACCCCCGTCCAGTCGTCGGACAGGTTGTAGCCCTGCGAGACGAGCACGCTGCCGCCGGCGACGGCGAAATTGCCGCCGCTGTTACTCGCCACGATGCTGTTGTGCAGGGTTAGCCCGCTGCCCAGGTTCAGCCAGATACCGCCCGCGCCGCTGGAGGCGGTGTTGTTCACCAGGGTGCTGTAATTGATCGCCGCGGTAGCGGCGGAAGAGATTTGGTAGATGGCCCCGCCTCCCTGGGTGGTGGCCGCGTTGCCGGAGAGGGTGCTGTTGACCAGGCTCAGCGCGCCGGAATTGAAGATGCCGCCTCCGTAATAGGCCGAATTGCCGTAGATGGCAGAGTGGGTGACGGTCAGCGTGCCGCCGTTGACAATGCCGCCTCCGCCGTCGGAAGGCGCCGAGCCGCCGGTGATGTCCAGATGGTCGAGGCTGATCACACCGCTGTTGTTCTCGAACACGCGGAAGATGCCGCCAGCATCGATGGTGACGTGCGCCGGCAATGAACTGCCATCAATGGTCAGGTTGGCGCCTGTGGGGAATTGGAGCGGGGCGCTGGTCAGGGCGATGGTCTGCCCGGAGAGAGCGGCATCGAAGTCGATCACGCCGTTGCAGGCCGTGTCAATGGCCTCCCGCAGGCTGTCCGCGCCGCTGTCACTGGTGTTCAACACGGTGGCATCGATGGAGGCAGGCACCAGGCTGCCGAAAATATCGTTGTCGTCGGTTGGGGTGCCCGCTTGATCCGCTGCGCTGTTCCCGTTGAAGGTCACGTTGCAGCCCTGCACCACCGCGCTGCACCCGGCATCTTGGGCAGCAGTGCAGATGAACAGCCCGCCGCCTTTGCCCTGGCCTGAATAGGATGGATTGAAGATGTTGTAGCCGCCGGCAGCCAGGTTGTTATTGAAAGCCACGTTGCTCAGGGTAAGCGACCCGGCGCGGGCGAACAACCCGCCGCCAAAGCCGGCGCCCCCGCCGCCGTAATAGTTACCGGCGGCGCTGCCGCCAAAGCCGCCGCTGCCCCCGCTGCCTAGATACCCGACTCCACCGCCGCCGCCGAAGCCGCCATTGCCGCCGTCATGGAACCCGGCTCCACCGCCGCCGCCGAAGCCGCCGCTGCCGCCGCTGAGATAACCGCCGCCGCCGCCGCCCCCAAAGCCGCCGCTGCCCCCGCGGCCGTAAGCTGTGGGGCCGTGGGTGGCGCCGCTGCCGCCGCCTCCGCCGCCGCCCCAGCCGCCCGACCCGCCATCGCCGCCGTAAGCGCCGCTGCTGCCCGCGCTGCCGTTAAGACCGCCGCCGCCGCCGCCAGAATACCAGGCGCCAATGCCGCCTGCGCCGCCATTCGTACCGCCGCCGCTGCCGCCGCTAAAATAATAGCCGCCTCCGCCTCCGCCGCCGCCGTAATTGCTGGCGATGGTGGCAGCGTAGTCGTAGTAGGCGGTGTAACCGCTGTCGCCGGCGCTCGATTTGGCGCCGTAGCCACCGCTTGCTCCGTACCACAGGCCGCCGCCGCCGCCGTAGCCAGGGCCGCCATCGCCGCCCATGCCGCCGCCCCCCAGAAAAACGTAGGCGCCGCTGCCGCCGTAGGCCGCATTGTATTCAAAAGACACGTTCTGCAGCGTGACGCTGCCATCGTAGACGAACATACCGCCGCCCAGGCCCGCCCCGCCGCCGCCGTAGCCGCCGTAACCGCCGTGGGCATGCCCGTGGCGGATGGTCAGGTTCTTGAAGGTGACGGTGGGGGCCGCGGCGGGATCACCGCCGCCCACGAAGAACACCCGGTTGGCATCATTGCCATCGATGGCGAAGTTTTGGCCTTCAAAAACAATGTTGCTCTTGATCAGCGGCAGTTCGCCGGCCAATAGGATATCGCCGCCCAGGGTGATGGTGTCGAGGCCGGGGTCAAGGTTGGCATTGTTGATGGCTAGCATAAGCGCCGGATAATCGCTAACGCTGTAATCTGCGGCATAGGCCGGCAGCGGTTTTGCCAGGCCCACGTACATGATCCCAGCGATCATCATCGCCGCCACCGCCCGTTTGAGCCAGGCGAGCAGCGTCCTGAGCTTGAGCCACAGCCAGGCGCCGGCTGGTTTATGTTGTGCTGGATGGACACTTTGCATGGACATTGTTGCTATCCTTATCTCCGGTTTGTTTCCTTAATAGTCTTGACTTGGACCTCGAAGGGGTTGCTGTGTTTTTTTGGGGGGGAGCGGAATTTCTACCCGCACACCGGAACGGTTATTATACTGTATACGGATAATGGAGGTTGGGCGGGTCTGAGACCCGCCCGTACGCGTGCTCGTACATACAGGATGAGCACATGTCGGGGCGGGTCTAACGACACCATCAGGTTGCATGGCAGCCACGGCAGTTTCGCCGCGAAATAATCTTCGCTAGCATTGCAGACCCGCCCGTACGCGTGCTCGTACATACAGGATGAGCACATGTCGGGGCGGGT